>NZ_JBUPVZ010000034.1:0-1176 GCF_055486375.1 Bacillus sp. 11C | reverse complement strand
GGGACTGACCCCATAAAATGAGACAAATAAAAAACACCTTCAAGTTTGAAAACGGATCGTTGTTATCCGACATTAGACTTGGAGGTGTTTTTTCTATGGGGACAAGAGTGAGTTATCCGGTTGAAGTCAAACAGAAGGCTGTAGACATGAGATTGGCAGGCGTGCCTATGAAAGAGATCATGCAGAAATTGAATATTAAGAATAAGACACAGGTTCAGACATGGGTTAGATGGCATAAGGCCGGGGATACACATCGATTCGAACAGCCTGTTGGAAAGCAATACACTTACGGAAAAGGTCCGGAGTATGCTTCCGAATTAGAGAAACTGCAGGCAGAGAATCGATTCCTGAGACAACAGAATGAAGTGTTAAAAAAGTACAACGAATTGGAAAGGAAGTTGATAGCCAAACGTCAGTCGAATTTATAGAAGGATTATACAGCACAATGACCGTGCAGGATATCTGTGTTCATTTAGGTATCTCACGAGCGTCTTATTATCGTTGGAAGAAGGATCTGACGAAAGATCACCCCAAACGGCATTTAGAGAAACAAATTGGCGTAGTATGCCGAAAGCACAAGTATCGATATGGATATCGAAAAATCACTGCCCTATTAAAAAAGGAAATGTGCATTAACCATAAAACAGTTCAGCGTATCATGCAGAAAAATCAGTGGCAGTGCAGGGTTAAGATGAAGAAACGCAAGAAAAACGGGCAGCCATATGCCGTAGCCCATAATATATTGGATCGGAACTTTCAGTCTGATCGCCCTCTTGAAAAACGAGTAACGGACATCACATATTTGCCTTATGGACAGAAACAATTGTACCTTTCCAGTATATTGGATGTATACAATGGAGAAGTGGTTGCTTTTACGATTGGAGATAAGCAGGACACAGACTTTGTCTTAGACACACTTGATCAGCTGCCAACACTGCCTGAGAACTGCGTGCTACATAGTGACCAAGGTTCAGTATATACATCTTATGAATATCAGACAGCAGTGAAAAGAAAAGGCATTACCATGAGCATGTCCCGCAAAGGAACGCCCGCTGATAATGCCTCCATCGAATCGTTTCATTCCTCACTAAAGTCTGAAACGTTCTATCTTAACAGCATTGATCGAACCACGACCGCCATCGTAGAACGCACTGTCAAAGAATACATTTATTATTA
>NZ_JBUPVZ010000033.1:0-1452 GCF_055486375.1 Bacillus sp. 11C | reverse complement strand
CTGTCGAGAAAATCTCGACAGTCTTTATTTTTTCCTTAAAATACCCATTCACGTGTAATAAAATAAAAGAAAGACTTAAAAGGACGGTGTCTTTCTCATGTTCCATACAAGAAATTCTTCTCAAAACGCAGCCGAGTTTGTTCTGCTTGACCAACTCGTCGAAGAGGATCATTTGCTTCGAAAAATTGATCAGCACATAGACTTTTCTTTCATCATTGAAAAGGTTAAACCTTACTACAGTGAAAATAAAGGCCGCCCCTCACTCGATCCGCTGATTTTATTCAAAATGATGTTTATCGGATACCTCTACGGCATCCGTTCAGAAAGGCAGCTTGAAAAAGAAATTTACTACAATATGGCGTACAGATGGTTTTTGGGACTGAATATCAATGACCCAGTTCCGCACCACTCCACCATCAGCTGGAACAGACGCACACGCTTTAAAGATACAACGATTTTCCAAGACATTTTTGATGAGATCGTTCTTCAGGCCATCAATCATGACATGGTGGGCGGACGTGTCCTTTTCACCGATTCAACTCATCTGAAAGCCAATGCCAACAAGCACAAATACACAAGAAAAACGATTGAACAGGATACACAAAACTATATCAAAGATTTAAATGAAGCCATCCAGGAAGATCGGGAGGATCACGGAAAAAAGCCATTACCGGCCAAAGAGGAGGTGAAAGCTGAAAAAGAGATCCGCCACAGTACCACTGATCCGGAAAGTGGATATATGTATCGTGAAAACAAACCGGAGGGTTTCTTTTACTTAGATCACCGAACAACGGATATGAAACATAACATTATCACCGACGCCTATGTCACGCCTGGAAATATCCATGATTCTGTGCCTTACCTTGACCGATTAGATCACCAAATGGCACGATTTAATTTTGAAGTAGAAGCCGTCGCTCTTGATTCTGGTTATTTAACGACTCCGATCTGTAAAGGATTAGCCGACCGCCATATTTTTGGCGTTATTGCCCATAGACGATATCACCCTACTAGGGGCTTGTTTCCAAAATGGAAGTTTCATTATGACAGTGAAAAAGACAGTTACATTTGCCCGAACCAGCAGGTACTTACATACTCAACAACTGACCGAAAAGGCTACCGGTCATATAAATCAAATCCTGAAACCTGTTCCGCATGCCCAATGCTTGAGCAATGCACAAGATCAAAGAACCGCCAGAAGGTCATCACCCGGCATGTATGGGAGGACCACAAAGAAAAGGTCAGACAAAATCGCTTATCTGTTTCAGGAAAAACCCTCTATAAAAAAAGAAAAGAAAAAATAGAGCGAAGCTTTGCAGATTCAAAACAGCTGCATGGGCTTCGCTATTGCAGGTTGAGGGGAAAACGGAATGTGAGTGAACAAGTTCTCCTCACAGCCGCATGCCAGAACATGAAGAAGATTGCCACATACCTAGCCAAGCAGGGCTAGGT
>NZ_JBUPVZ010000031.1:0-1801 GCF_055486375.1 Bacillus sp. 11C | reverse complement strand
TTTTATTTTATTACACGTGAATGGGTATTTTAAGGAAAAAATAAAGACTGTCGAGATTTTCTCGACAGTCTGAGCCTATAAAAAGGCTTTTTGTCATACTCATTTTTAAAAATAGCTTCTTGCGCCCAAGTAGCGCTGTTTCCAATATGAATTGCTGAGATTGGAAATGTCGACGCCCGATGAGCTTGCATGAATAAAGTCTCCGCCGCCCAGATAAATCCCCATATGAGAAGGACCGGATTTATATGTGGTAAAGAAGACAAAATCCCCTACTGACGGCTGGCTGACTTGTTGCATCACATTCCAATACCCTGCCGTACTTAATCTTGATACCGAGGATACTTTATTAATGAGGTAATAAATATAACCGCTGCAATCAAAACCGGCAGGCGTGTTTCCGCCCCATCGGTATGGCACCCCGACATATTTTTTCGCTTCTGTTATCATTCTGTCAATCTTCGACCCTATTTGAATGTTTGATCCCGAGTTGTCTTTTGGCGCTGTATGATTTGAATTGTTAGATTTTGATGTTCCCGAAATCGTCAGAACCTGTCCGATTTGCAAGACATCAGATGATAAATGGTTTTTTTCACGGATGCTTTGCACCGTAACTCCGAGCTGATTCGCGATTTTCCACAGCGAATCGCCTGCTTTCACCTTGTATGTAGCTGTTTTTGAAGAATTGGAATTTGACGGTTTCTTGGAACCGCTGTTTCCGCTCTTGGACGAGCTGCTCCCTTTTATTTTGAGTACCTGTTTAGGGTACAGCGTATCTGATGTTAAGCCATTTAATGTTTTCAATTCAGCTACTGTCATATGTAAGCTGTTAGCGATTTTCCACAGTGAGTCACCAAGCTTAACTGTATATGTACTTTTTGACGAGCCTGAAGAATTGGAACCGCTGTTTTTTTTCGATCCATTTGAGCCGCTTGAACTGCTTGTCCCTCTGATCTTAAGCTTTTGTCCGGGACGAATCAGGTCACTTGTCAGGCTGTTTACACTTTTAAGCTCAGAAACACTCATTTTATGATTTTTAGCAATCATCCATAACGAATCACCATATGCAACTGTGTATGTTGACGTTTTGCTTGAGTTTGATGGAGATGTCGCGCTTTTTTTGCTGCTCTTAGGAATCTTAAGGCTTTGTCCGGCATAAATCACCGTTGATTTCAATTTGTTTTCGGATTTCAGAGCTGATATTGTCGTATCGTACTGGCGGGAAAGTTTCCAAAGAGAGTCACCGTTTTTCACTTTAATCGTTTTTGCTTCCGCGGGTGCTGCGGCCATCGATGACCCAACAACTGCGGAAACAGCCAAGCCGGCTACAATCTTCTTTTTCATTCATTCAACCTCCTAAACTGTTTATGCGCAAAAAACAGCTAGTATTTTCTTTCCAAAAATGGCATACATCAGTTTTATCGTCACTTTTTCAGCAAATTAAACCCTTTTCAAACAATTGGCAGCAATTTCAGCATCGTTCGACCTTTACACTTTCAAACAAACACCTAATATTTTACGCTAATATTTTACTTTAGTTGCATCTGCTTTTCGAAAGTCTAAGGAACTATTTAAGCGAGGGGTATAAATGATGGTTTTCTATTGGTGAATGGAGCAGATTTTCCTCCTTTCTTGTCTGTTTTTCCTATCAATTCTCTATCGGCTTGTCAAATCCCTTCCTCTGCATTCTCAGGAAAAAATAAAAAGCCTGTTCTTTTAATGAGAACAGGCTCAGCTTGTAGAGAAAACGACGTTTTTTCTACAAGCTTTTTTGTTTTCTGCTGTTTCTTTAGTTGTTCAGCTA
>NZ_JBUPVZ010000030.1:0-3004 GCF_055486375.1 Bacillus sp. 11C | reverse complement strand
GGTTAAGTCCTCGATCGATTAGTATCTGTCAGCTCCATGTGTCGCCACACTTCCACCTCAGACCTATCAACCTGATCATCTTTCAGGGATCTTACTTCCTTGCGGAATGGGAAATCTCATCTTGAGGGGGGCTTCATGCTTAGATGCTTTCAGCACTTATCCCGTCCGCACATAGCTACCCAGCGATGCCCTTGGCAGAACAACTGGTACACCAGCGGTGCGTCCATCCCGGTCCTCTCGTACTAAGGACAGCTCCTCTCAAATTTCCTGCGCCCGCGACGGATAGGGACCGAACTGTCTCACGACGTTCTGAACCCAGCTCGCGTACCGCTTTAATGGGCGAACAGCCCAACCCTTGGGACCGACTACAGCCCCAGGATGCGATGAGCCGACATCGAGGTGCCAAACCTCCCCGTCGATGTGGACTCTTGGGGGAGATAAGCCTGTTATCCCCGGGGTAGCTTTTATCCGTTGAGCGATGGCCCTTCCATGCGGAACCACCGGATCACTAAGCCCGACTTTCGTCCCTGCTCGACTTGTAGGTCTCGCAGTCAAGCTCCCTTGTGCCTTTACACTCTGCGAATGATTTCCAACCATTCTGAGGGAACCTTTGGGCGCCTCCGTTACCTTTTAGGAGGCGACCGCCCCAGTCAAACTGCCCACCTGACACTGTCTCCCCGCCCGATAAGGGCGGCGGGTTAGAAGGTCAATACAGCCAGGGTAGTATCCCACCGATGCCTCCACCGAAGCTAGCGCTCCGGTTTCCAAGGCTCCTACCTATCCTGTACAAGCTGTACCAACATTCAATATCAGGCTGCAGTAAAGCTCCACGGGGTCTTTCCGTCCTGTCGCGGGTAACCTGCATCTTCACAGGTACTATAATTTCACCGAGTCTCTCGTTGAGACAGTGCCCAGATCGTTGCGCCTTTCGTGCGGGTCGGAACTTACCCGACAAGGAATTTCGCTACCTTAGGACCGTTATAGTTACGGCCGCCGTTTACTGGGGCTTCAATTCGCACCTTCGCTTACGCTAAGCGCTCCTCTTAACCTTCCAGCACCGGGCAGGCGTCAGCCCCTATACTTCGCCTTACGGCTTCGCAGAGACCTGTGTTTTTGCTAAACAGTCGCCTGGGCCTATTCACTGCGGCTCTCTCGGGCTTGCACCCTAACAGAGCACCCCTTCTCCCGAAGTTACGGGGTCATTTTGCCGAGTTCCTTAACGAGAGTTCTCTCGATCACCTTAGGATTCTCTCCTCGCCTACCTGTGTCGGTTTGCGGTACGGGCACCTCTCACCTCGCTAGAGGCTTTTCTTGGCAGTGTGGAATCAGGAACTTCGCTACTATATTTCGCTCGCCATCACAGCTCAGCCTTATGGGAAACGGATTTGCCTATTTCCCAGCCTAACTGCTTGGACGCGGATATCCAATACCGCGCTTACCCTATCCTCCTGCGTCCCCCCATTACTCAAATGGTGAGGAGGTGGTACAGGAATATCAACCTGTTGTCCATCGCCTACGCCTTTCGGCCTCGGCTTAGGTCCCGACTAACCCTGAGCGGACGAGCCTTCCTCAGGAAACCTTAGGCATTCGGTGGAGGGGATTCTCACCCCTCTTTCGCTACTCATACCGGCATTCTCACTTCTAAGCGCTCCACCAGTCCTTCCGGTCTGGCTTCACAGCCCTTAGAACGCTCTCCTACCACTGTTCGAAGAACAGTCCGCAGCTTCGGTGATACGTTTAGCCCCGGTACATTTTCGGCGCAGAGTCACTCGACCAGTGAGCTATTACGCACTCTTTAAATGGTGGCTGCTTCTAAGCCAACATCCTGGTTGTCTAAGCAACTCCACATCCTTTTCCACTTAACGTATACTTTGGGACCTTAGCTGGCGGTCTGGGCTGTTTCCCTTTCGACTACGGATCTTATCACTCGCAGTCTGACTCCCAAGGATAAGTCATTGGCATTCGGAGTTTGACTGAATTCGGTAACCCGGTAGGGGCCCCTAGTCCAATCAGTGCTCTACCTCCAAGACTCTTACCTTGAGGCTAGCCCTAAAGCTATTTCGGAGAGAACCAGCTATCTCCAGGTTCGATTGGCATTTCACCCCTACCCACACCTCATCCCCGCACTTTTCAACGTGCGTGGGTTCGGGCCTCCATTCAGTGTTACCTGAACTTCACCCTGGACATGGGTAGATCACCTGGTTTCGGGTCTACGACCACGTACTCATGCGCCCTATTCAGACTCGCTTTCGCTGCGGCTCCGCATCTTCTGCTTAACCTTGCACGGGATCGTAACTCGCCGGTTCATTCTACAAAAGGCACGCCATCACCCGTTAACGGGCTCTGACTACTTGTAGGCACACGGTTTCAGGATCTGTTTCACTCCCCTTCCGGGGTGCTTTTCACCTTTCCCTCACGGTACTGGTTCACTATCGGTCACTAGGGAGTATTTAGCCTTGGGAGATGGTCCTCCCGGATTCCGACGGAATTTCACGTGTTCCGCCGTACTCAGGATCCACTCAGGAGAGAACGAAGTTTTGACTACAGGGCTGTTACCTTCTATGGCGGGCCTTTCCAGACCTCTTCATCTACCTCGTTCTTTTGTAACTCCGTACAGAGTGTCCTACAACCCCAAGAGGCAAGCCTCTTGGTTTGGGCTGATCCCGTTTCGCTCGCCGCTACTCAGGGAATCGCATTTGCTTTCTCTTCCTCCGGGTACTTAGATGTTTCAGTTCCCCGGGTCTGCCTTCTCATATCCTATGAATTCAGATATGGATACCACTCCATTACGAGTGGTGGGTTTCCCCATTCGGAAATCTCCGGATCAAAGCTTGCTTACAGCTCCCCGAAGCATATCGGTGTTCGTCCCGTCCTTCATCGGCTCCTAGTGCCAAGGCATCCACCGTGCGCCCTTTCTAACTTAACCGTTAAAAAGAATCACTATGTGATATCTTGTATTACTAATTGAATGTGATGTCTACTGTTATCTAGTTTTCAAAGAACA
>NZ_JBUPVZ010000029.1:0-10648 GCF_055486375.1 Bacillus sp. 11C | reverse complement strand
CCCCATAAAAAATCCCCTCCATAGTAGACAGATTAGTATGCTTTCTTTTTTCTGTCTACTATGAGGGGATCATATCATTTCCCGGGGGCTTCGTGTTTTAAAAAATGCCTAACACATGCAAAAATACGATGATGATGGCAACAGGAGATAGATAACGAATGAGCAGCAGCCAAACCGCAAACCACTTTCGTTTAAGGTTGGAACCGCTTTTCAGCTCGTCAAACAAATCCTGTTTCGGTATTTTTAACGGGACAAATATAGAAATCAATAACGCGCCTAACGGCATTAAAATATTGCTCACAAGATAGTCGGCCGCATCAAAAATGGACAAGTTAAAAATAGTAACGTCACTTAATACACCGTATGATAGTGCAGACGGCACACCGACAATAAAAATAGCAATTCCGCCTAACCAAGCGAATCGTTTTCTCTTATTGACATCGCCTTTAGAAAGCACTGCGACCAAAATTTCCAGCATTGAAAAAGCGGATGTCAGTGCCGCGAATAAAAATAGAATTAAAAATGCTAATAAAAAGATAATTCCGAACGGCATTTGATTAAACACAGTCGGCAGCACGTTAAATAACAAAACCGGTCCTTGGTCTGGTTTGAGGCCGAATGAAAATACAGCTGGAAAAATCGCGATTCCGGCCATTACAGCAACAAGCATGTTCAATACCGTTACTGATACAGCAGATTGCACAAGATTTTCCTGTTTCTCTAAATAAGAGCTATACGTTACCATGACAGATACGCCGACACTTAATAAGAAAAAGGATTGGCCCATAGCATATAAAATCGTATTGGCGTCAATTGCTGTTATGTCGGGCATCAGGAAAAACTTGAGCCCTTCCATGGCGCCATCAAGTGTAACGGAACGCACCATTAATATGACAAATAATATAAAAAGCGCCGGCATTAACACTTGGCTGGCTTTTTCAATTCCGCTGCTTACCCCTTTGGCAACAACTAAAATGGTGACCACCATAAAGAGCAGCTGGCCTCCTACAGCTAAATAAGGATTTGAAATTGTACTTGCAAATATCGTATCAAAACCAGATGTTTGCGATAATCCGCCAGTGAAGCCTTTTGTAATATAAATTAAAATCCACCCGCCGACGACGCTGTAGAAAGATAAAAGAATAAAGCACGTCGCCATGCCTAAATAACCGATCCAATGCCACTTCGTTCCCGGAGCAAGTGTTTTATAGGATTGAACGGCATCTTTCTGTGTTTTTCTGCCTATGATGAATTCACCAAACAATAAAGGCAGTCCGATTAAAACCGTAAATAAAATAAAAATAAGTAAAAATGCGCCTCCTCCGCCGGTTCCCGCTACATATGGAAATTTCCATATCGCGCCAAGCCCGATAGCTGATCCTGCCGCGGCCAAAATAAAGCCGAGCTTCGAAGACCATTGATTCGCTTCCTTCACCCTATCACTCCTAATTTTATCAAACCATTATAAAGATTCATTGTAAGAATATCTTCCTATATAGTCAAGAACATTTTTGTTAGTTTACATAATATATTTATAGTAATCTACAAAAAGACATTTTAACTACTGATATTGAATTATTCAGAAAATTAATTATAATAAGAGGATGCTTAAAAATCCGTCCGGAATTTTTGCTGAAGTTCTTGATCAATATGTAAGGAGTGTTTTTATGGGTATTATTAGAAAAGTAAGTCATTTCGCGGGACAAACCTTCGGCATATGGGTCATTGTTTTTGCCGTGCTGGGATTTTCTTTCCCGTCTTTTTTTACATGGATCAGTTCTTATATTACGATTCTTCTTGGCATTATCATGTTTGGAATGGGGCTTACTCTGCAAGCCGATGATTTCAAAGAGCTGCTCAGAAAACCTTGGCATGTCATGGTGGGGGTGATTATACAGTATACCATCATGCCACTTATTGCTTTCGGCCTGGCAGTTGGACTGCATCTTCCAGCAGAAATCGCAGTGGGTGTTATTCTTGTCGGCTGCTGTCCAGGCGGCACAGCCTCTAATGTCATGACTTTTTTAGCAAAAGGAAATACGGCCCTTTCTGTTGCTGTTACAACAATTTCCACCTTGTTGGCGCCTGTTTTAACACCGGTTTTGATTATGCTGTTTGCCAAGGAGTGGCTTCCTGTCTCACCGGGGTCTTTGTTTATTTCAATCTTGCAGGCTGTGTTATTTCCGATCATTGCAGGCGTGATCGTCAAAATGTTTTTCAGAAAACAAGTGGCAAAAGCCGTACATGCCCTTCCGCTTGTTTCTGTCATTGGCATCGTTGCGATTGTCTCAGCTGTCGTCAGCGGCAACCGGGAAAATCTGCTTCAATCAGGGCTGCTCATTTTTTCAGTTGTCATTCTGCATAACGGTATCGGTTATGCGCTTGGATTTCTTTGCGCAAAGCTGTTAAAAATGGATTATCCATCTCAAAAAGCGATTGCAATCGAAGTCGGCATGCAAAATTCAGGACTTGGGGCGGCACTTGCCACGGCTCATTTCGCACCGCTATCAGCCGTACCTAGCGCGATGTTTAGTGTGTGGCATAACCTTTCAGGTTCCATGCTTGCAACGTACTGGTCAAAAAAAGCGAAAAAGAAACAAACAGCATCTAGCAGCAATCTGTCTCTTTAAATACAGATCAAAAAAGGTACATCACGATGAAGTGATGTACCTTCTTTTATTATCCCTCTAATAAAAGCTGTTCAGGATCTTCCAGTAGATTTTTAATTGTCACTAGGAAACCAACCGCTTCTTTACCGTCTACAATCCGGTGATCGTAAGATAAAGCGATATACATCATCGGACGGTTTTCGAAATGCTCTTCATCAATTGCGACAGGTCGCAGCTGAATCTTATGCATGCCCAGTATACCGACTTGAGGGCTGTTTAAAATCGGAGTCGACATCAGTGAACCGAAAGTACCTCCGTTTGTAATGGTGAAAGAGCCCCCCTGAAGCTCGCTAAGGGTTAGTTTATTATTTCTTGCTTTTTTCGCAAGCTCGCCGATTTCTTTCTCGATTCCTGCAAATGTCAGGCGGTCCGCATCCCGTACAACCGGAACGACAAGGCCTTCATTAGCCGCAACAGCAATCCCGATATCATAGAACTTCTTAACGAGCAGCTCATCGCCTTGAATTTCCGCGTTCAGCAGCGGATATTTTTTCAGCGCAGCGACAACCGCTTTGGTGAAGAAAGACATAAAGCCGAGTTTCACTTCATTTTGCTCAAAGAATTGATCTTTGCGGCGTTTTCTGAGATTCATGACAGCCGTCATGTCTACTTCATTAAATGTAGTCAGCATTGCTGATGTTTGCTGTACCTCTACAAGGCGTTTTGCAATCGTTTGTCTGCGGCGTGACATTTTTTGCACATCGACAGGTTTGTCAAAACTTTGCTGTGCTTTTTGAGCCTGAGGCTGCTGTTTTTGCTGAGAAGCCGGTTTTGATGCTGGTTTTTCGTACGCTTCGACATCCTGCTTGCGCACTCTTCCAAGCGGATCTCCCGTTGGAACCTGAGACAGGTCAATGCCTTTTTCTCTTGCCAGCTTACGGGCTGAAGGAGAAGCGATCGTTCTTGACTTTGCTTCGGTTTGCGCTTCCTCGCTCACCTCTTGCGCCGCTGGTTCAGCCTGCTTCTCTTCTTCCTTGCTTTCAGCTTTCTCTGAAGGAGCAGGGGCAGAACTTTCACCCGCACCTTCTGAAATCGTACCGATAATTTCTCCGACCTGGACGGTATCACCCGAATCTTTCAATACCTCTTGAAGTACACCCGATTCTTCTGCTGTCAATTCAACATTTACTTTATCCGTTTCTAGTTCAAGCAGATATTCACCCTGTTCTACATAATCACCAGGCTGCTTTAACCATTGGGCTATTGTTCCTTCTGAGATTGATTCTGCTAATTCAGGTACCTTAATTTCCGCCATTTTTTCATTTCCCCCTTAGTTTTTGCGAGTCAAGCTATCAGATACAATACGTTCCTGTTCTTTTTTATGAACTGTCGGATCTCCCTCTGCAGGGCTGGATCGTCTTCTTCGTCCAATATATTGAACGCTTACTCCCTTTGGTGCAATTTCTGTCAAATACGGGCTGATATAACTCCAAGCCCCCATGTTCTGCGGTTCTTCCTGCACCCAAACGATTTCTTTCAGGTTCGGAAGTTTTGCAAGTAATTCTTTGACTCCTTTTGCCGGGAATGGATACAGCTGTTCAATTCTCGCAATGTGAAGCCATTCTTTACCGTCTTCTAACTTATTAAAATGGTCGCTGATGTCTATGGACACTTTACCGCTGGATAATACAAGTCTGGTTACTTTTTCATAGTCATGAGAAAGTCCGGACTGTTCGTAAACAGGCTGGAATCGGCTTTCGCTGAGCTCCTGCACTTCGGAAACTGTATTCGGATTACGAAGAAGGCTTTTCGGCGTCATAATAACGAGCGGTCTGATTTCTTCACGAAGCAGCATTTTAGCCTGTCTTCTAAGTATATGGAAATATTGTCCGGCGCTTGTCAGGTTGGCAACCGTCCAGTTGTTTTCCGCGGCAAGCTGCAGGAACCGTTCGATTCTTCCGCTTGAGTGCTCAGGCCCCTGTCCTTCGTAACCGTGCGGAAGCAGCATGACTAATCCGGATTTTTGACCCCATTTCGCGCGGCCGGCCGAAATGAATTGGTCAAAATACACTTGAGCAGCGTTGGCAAAATCTCCATACTGCGCTTCCCATAATACAAGCGTCTCCGGTGAATGCACGTTATAGCCGTATTCAAAGCCGAGAACCGATCCTTCAGACAGCGGGCTGTTATGAACTGCAAAAGATGTACCACAGTCTGATAAGTTATGAAGCGGCACAAACTCTTCACCCGTCTCACTGTCATGAAGCACTAGGTTTCTTTGGGCAAACGTTCCTCGCTCGGAATCCTGCCCTGTTAAACGAATCGGTGTTCCGTCTTTCAAAATTGAAGCAAACGCGAGTGATTCAGCCAAAGACCATTCCACTTTTCTGTCATCATCGAACGCCTTGGCGCGTCTTTCTAAAATGCGCTTAAGCTTGCCGAAAACGTTAAATGACTCCGGCCAGTTGACCAATTCGCCATTCAACTTGCGAAGCACATCAAAATCAATGGATGTGTCCACATCAGGAAAACCGTTTGAAACAGGCTCTGGAAGTTCAATCTCACAGGCGGTTTGTTCCTTTTTAGCCGGCACTTTCTGATAAGCATCCTCAATACGCTTCGTTACTGATTTTTCGATGTTTTGTACAACATCATTGTCAAGCACGCCTTCATTCACAAGCTTTTCGGCGAAAATTTGTTTGACAGTCGGGTGTTTTCTGACAGCATCATACAGCATCGGCTGAGTAGTTGATGGCTCATCCATTTCGTTGTGCCCATAACGTCTGTACCCGATCAAGTCAATCAGAAAGTCCTTGTTGAATGTTTTTCGGTATTCCACCGCAAACTTAACAGCTGAAAGACAGGCTTCAGGATCGTCCGCATTAACGTGGACAATTGGGATTTCATAGCCCTTCGCCAGGTCACTGGCATATTTTGTTGATCTTGATTCAGCGCTTTCTGTCGTGAATCCGATCATGTTATTGGCGATAATATGAATCGCACCGCCTACTTGATACCCTTTTAAAGAGCTTAAATTCAATGTTTCAGCGACAATTCCTTCCCCAGGGAATGCTGCGTCTCCATGAATTAAAATGGCAAGAGATTTTGTTTCGTCCTGCACCGGGTATCCGCTTTGTGTTCTCGTTTCCTGTGCCGCTCTTGTGCTGCCTTCAACAATCGGATTGATAAATTCCAAGTGACTCGGGTTGTTTGCTAACGTAATGCGCGCTGATTTTGTTGCAGCGTCTTGAAGCTCCCGATTCGCCCCCAGATGGTATTTAACATCGCCTGTCCATCCGTAGCTGATTCCGATTGACCCCTCAGACGGGACAAGATCTTTGTTCGGCGCATGCTGGAATTCGGAGAAAATGATTTCATACGGTTTACCGAGCACATGTGCCAAGACATTCAGGCGCCCCCTGTGCGCCATCCCGATGTTGACACTCGTCGTTCCTGATTTGACAGATTGTGCAATAATGTCATCCAGCACTGGAACAAGAGCGTCCAAACCCTCAATGGAAAAGCGCTTCTGTCCGACGAATGTGCGGTGCAAAAACTGCTCGAAACCCTCTACTTCTGTCAGTCTTTCCAGCACAGCCGACAGCTTTTCAGCTGAGTTCTTCTGGAACAGCTCACCGGATTCAATCATCTTTGTCAGCCACTCGCGCTCTTTGAAGGCATGCACATGGTCAAATTCAAATGAGATGGTTCTTTTATACGTATTTCGTAAATATTGAATGGCTTCTAAACCGTTCGTAATGTTTTTAGGAGCGTCTTTGCAAATCACTGACGCAGGTATTGCTTTTATTTCCTCTTCTGTTAGCCCGTAATCAGATAATGGAAAGAGTTCACTCTTTTTCCCATCCTTTCTGAGCGGATTGACGGAAGCGTTTAAATGGCCATAGGTTCGGATATCTTCTGCAAGTCTGACTGCGGCTGCGATCTTTTGAATCAGATCGGCTGTAACACGTCCCTTTTCTTCTGTTCCCGAGGCCTCTTTTATATCGTTTGGCGGAGCACCAAGCTCATCGAACATTTCCTTTAGATCCGGATCAATGCTGTTCGGATCCTGGGTATACTGATCGTAAAGCTCCAGCGCATAGCCGAGGTTCGGACCGTAAAAATCTTCCCAATTCATTCGTTGTTTCATACTATTTTGAAACATTTGAATATTACCCCCAACTTAGATAATCAAGTGATTGATTCACTATCTTAAAATAACTTTCGAACGCTGTGTCCAAAATTATGTAATAAAAACGCTTCCAACGATATTTTACCACTGTTTGCAATTTGATTCTACCTTGATTGTTCACAAAATAGTAAAAATCCTTTATAAAAAACCAAAAATTTAATCATTTAAAAAAAGAAACACCAAAAAGCATAGGATCAAGAGCTATCCTATGCTTTTATGGAGCAGTTTTTTCAGCAGCGGATACAGAACATCCGGAAGCTGATCGACATCCGGGACAAATATACTGAATTTTCCGTACATATCCTGAATGGTCTTCATTTGTGATTCTTCTATTTCTGTGTTGGAGAGAAAAACATTTATGACTTCTATCCCTCTTTTTCGCGCTTCAATCACCGCTTCACTAGTATCGACAATTCCGTTTTGTTCATAGCCAAACGCGGCCGGCTCTCCATCTGAGAAAACAATCAAGAACTTTTGAGACTCGCTGCGCTGCAGCATTTTTTTCGTCATCTGCCGGATCGCATAGCCGTCACGGTTATCTTCCTCAGGCTCAAGCTGCAAAATTGCCGGCCCTGCCTCTTGTCTTAATGATGTTTGAAACGGAATAACCGTATTGAAATAGTTTGGCTGGCTTGTTTCAGACGCATCATTTGTGTCCTCCCAAAAACCGACAATCTGATGCGGAACCGCTACGGATTTTAACGCTTCGTGAAACAGCACGATTCCCCGCTTTGTCTCGTCCATTTTGTCGAACATGCTGGCTGAACAGTCGACCAACAACGTGAAAGCTGCGTCAATTTCTGAAGAAGGTTCTTGCTTTTTGTAGAAAAGACGCGGATTTCGCTCAGTAAAGTAACGGAGAAGCTTATTATTTAGCCTTCCGGCATGAAGGTCTGTTCTCGGCAATGTTTTTTTATGCTCCAGCGTTTTTTGAATCATTTGTTTCAAACGCTTTTGATACGATTCAATCGTTTTTGCCTGCTGTTTATAAGAAATCCCTTCTTCACTGGTTGCCGGCTGCGGTTCTTTGTAAATCGGAAATGCATATTTATTTTCTTTGCCGTCAGCCATGCCCGCTCCGTTCGGCTGGTCTTTCTGGGACTCCAGTGCTTCCAGCTGGGAATAGTCTTTCCGTTTTGTTTGTCTGGCTGATCCTTGGACAGATCCAAGGGCCTGATCTCCATCGTCGCCTTCTCTTGAAGCATCTTTTCCTAAATCTGATTTAGCGCCATGTTCAATATCAAATTGAAGGAAGCTTTTAGACGGGGCTTCTGTTTCCCGGTGCCACGTCGGCATTTCTTCTTCATGAATATCCTCATCACCGTTTGACTTTTTCGGAAGCGTGATGTCATCACTCAGCTTAGGCGATTTTTTCTCTTCCTCAAATAACGGTTGTTGTGCAGCTATTGCGTAATCAAGCTCAGGTAAAAAGAAGTAGGTGTTCAACATGTCTTTATCGAGCACCTCTTCAAGCCCGTCCATGAGGTTTTCAACAATTTTCAGAACCTGTCGTGTCGAATCTGCTTCATACACGCGCAGGAGCTGCTGCTCAATAAACGGGCGCATCAGATCAATATCTTCACGCATGGACGGAAGGGTCTCGAGCGGTGATTCCGCTGTTAGCTTGACATAGAACGCGCAAAAGAGGGCATCCGTAAAAATGCTTCGTTCCAAATTCAAGGTCAGCTGGGTGGAGAAGTGTTTTCTGTACATACCTTTTCGCTTTGCAAATACATGTTTCGTACCCGGACGCTCGTGTTTGATGCATTCTTCAATTCTGATGTCCTCAAGCAGCATAAACAGCTGCTTAGCAAAGCTTTTGAACGTCAGATGCTGATGAATATCATCCAAAAAGTTCGCAAACTCTTGCAGCGAGCTATATCTCGTTCCGACCGAACGCAGGTAGACGTCGCTTTTCAGACCCGCTTCCATGTCCTCAGCTGCCCTGTCTTTCCAAAAATGACTCATATAAATTTTCTTTTCAAATGGATTGTAATACGACTGGACGCCATACTCCACTTCTACCGCTTCACTCTTGGTGAGTGTTTTGGCCAAATCCGTGAGCATCATAAATAAAAACGAATCAATTGTGCTGTCGTTAAATTTGATAAATTTCATCGCAGCTCCCTCATTCAAACAGAGTTTCTGCGATATTTCGGACGGCCGCCTTTTCCCGATCATCATCAAGCTTCTCTACAATTCCCCGCTCAATGGCGCGGCGCGGCGGAATATAAGCCGCTAAATCACATGTATCAATTAACGCTCTGATGGATGCAGCTTCTTCAGATACCTGTCCGTTATTGGCCTGGACGATCAGGTCAGAAGAAAGCGTGATAAACCGGTCAATCAATTTCTCATCTTTCAGAGCTGACTGAGACGTGAGCACTTGTTTCAGCAACTCGCCTTTAATATAAGGAACGTCAATGATGACAAAACGGTTTTTCAATGCTTCATTCAGCGGAACAGTTCCAACATAGCCTTCATTGATGGCTGCAATGACTCCGAAGCCGCCTTTAGCCCGTATGACCTCGCCCGTAAACGGATTTGTCATCATTTTTCTGTAATCTAATACACCGTTTAATATGGGCAGTGTTTCGGGCTTTGCCATATTGATTTCATCTATATACAGAAAATGGCCTTCTTTCATGGCTTTTGTGACAGGCCCAGAAACAAACTCGATCGTTGCCTGGCCAGATTGATTTTCAATCGTTTTATACCCGACTAAGGCTTCAGCGTCCAAGTCCACTGAACAGTTGACACTGTGCATCGGTTTATGAAAATAGCTGGACAATGTTTCTGCCAGCTTTGTTTTCCCTGAGCCTGTAGGCCCTTTCAGCAAGACATTTTTCCCCATGGCTAATGCAATGATGGCGTCGAATAAAATGGCTTCATCCTCCGCCTCATAGCCTGACGTCCCGATGAGCGACTGAAACTCTGGAGAAATCGGCTGGTCTTTATATAGTAAAAGCTTTTTTTGTATCTCTTCCGGCAATGTTAAGTGCTGTAATTGAGTTGTCATAGTCAGGTTCCCTTTCCTATTCATATTCCATTAACGAGTATACTAAAAAAGCCCCTGTATGCTCAATACAAAAGGGCTTGGATGATTTTACTGTTTCTCGTTATGGCCGGAAAGGGCTCCGCAGACGATACGCGCACCTGAATTTCCGCTTGGATTCGTCAAATAATCGTCGGCATGTTCATGAATAATAAACGCACTCCCATCATGATCGAGAATATTTAGCTTACTTCCTTTTTTCAGTGAGGTGTCCGGCGCATTCATAATGACATCTACTTTTCCATCGGCACCGACTTCAAGGTTCGGCAGATCTCCGGCATGATACCCCATCGGATTGTTGAAGCCGTGTTCTTTGTTCAGCGGATTAAAGTGGCCTCCCGCTGATTCAAAATCCGGCCTGACACATGAACCTTTCTCATGAATATGAAAACCGAGTGAAGCGCCGGGGCGCAGGCTGTTTGCGGAAATGTGAATATCGAGTCCTTCGTCATCTGATTCTTTGATTTCTATAAAACCGACTGCTTTGCCTTCTCGATTAACCAGCTGGACATGATGACCAAACGCTGACGTTTCAATCACTTCTTTTTCCGGCACCCGCTTAAGAGGGTCCTGAGGATTTTTTTGTCCGCATCCCGCAACTCCCAGTGCCGTCAGCATCATAAACAGCAAGAGACGGTGCATACTGTCTCCCCCTTGTTTTTTCTAACAGTGTGGTCAATCATTGTCTGATCTAAACAAAAAAGCCTATAAAAAGGCTCAGCTTGTAGAGAAAACGACGTTTTTTCTACAAGCTTTTTTGTTTTCTGCTGTTTCTTTAGTTGTTCAGCTAAT
>NZ_JBUPVZ010000028.1:0-12872 GCF_055486375.1 Bacillus sp. 11C | reverse complement strand
CGGACACGCCCGGAGGGCGGGAAGCCGTTTGTGCAGTATTTGCAGGAAGTGCGTGACACAGCATTGGAAGCCTATGAGCATCAGGATTATCCGTTTGAAGAGCTTGTCGATAAGCTTGGGGTAACACGGGATATGAGCCGGAATCCAGTGTTTGATGCGATGTTTATCCTTCAAAATACAGAAAAGCAGGACATAGAACTGGAAGAAATAAAAGTCCGGCCAGCCAATTTCCCGCATCACATTTCTTTATTCGATATGACGTTTATAGCAACGGAAACAGATGGAGCCATCTGCTGTGAAATGGAATTCAGTACAGAGGTATTCCTAAAAACTACGGTTGAACGCTGGGCAGCTCATTTCAGCGAATTTCTGCATGCGGCACTTTCTAAACCTGAAATAAACCTTTCACAAATCAATATACTTAGTGAAAAAGAAAAACAAAAAATAGCCTTTGAATTCAACAAAACTCAAGTTGAATTTTCTCAAAAAGATGTTCCTTTTCATCGCATATTTGAAGCGAGAGCTGAAGAAACACCAGAACATATAGCTGTTATTGATGACGAAACACAGATTAGCTATCGGGTTTTAAACGAAACAGCCAATCGCCTGGCACGGACATTGCAAAAAAGAAAAGGAACGAGGCCAACTGTGGCTGTTTTAGCCAAGCGGTCCATTGATGCAATTGTTGGAATCCTAGCAGTGATGAAAGCTGGCGGAGTGTATATCCCAATCGATTCACATTATCCAAAAGCCCGTATTGAATATCTTATCCGTGATAGCGGGGCAGACATTCTTCTTTTGCAGCAGGAGTTGAAGCATTTGATTTCAAACTCTTCTCAATGTGATATGTCTCACATCTGCCTTGACAATGAGGGCTCTTATGAAGAAAACAGCTGCAACCTTGACTTATCTCCTGCTCCTGAAGATGCAGCATATATCATTTATACGTCAGGAACTACGGGCGCGCCTAAAGGCGTTATTGTCACCCATCGGAACTTTACTCATGCAGCTCTTGCGTGGCGTCAAATTTATGAACTGGATCGGAAGCCTGTCAGACTGCTTCAAATGGCGAGCTTTTCATTTGATGTCTTTTCAGGAGATTTGGCGAGAACATTGACCAACGGCGGGACGCTAATCGTTTGTCCTGATGAAAAGAGGCTGGAGCCTGCTGAATTATATGGAATCATGTGCTCCCGGCGAATCACGATCATGGAGTCGACACCGGCCCTCATTATTCCGATGATGGAGTATGTATATCGTAACCGGCTCAAGCTTCCTGACTTAAACATACTGATTCTTGGTTCCGACATGGTAAAAACTCAAGACTTCAAAACACTGACAGAGCGCTTTGGCCAAAGCATGCGCGTCATCAATAGTTATGGCGTCACAGAGGCAACGATTGATTCCAGCAGCTATGAAACAAGTATGGGAGAAGAGTATTCGGGAGATAACGTACCCATCGGCATCCCGCTACCGAATGTACACATGTACATACTCAGCCAGACTGAACAAATTCAACCGATTGGCGTTGCCGGCGAGCTGTGCATCAGCGGGGCCGGTATTGCTAAAGGCTATCATAATAAACCTGAATTAACACAATTGAAATTCACAGAAAATCCATTTGTCTCTGGGGAAAGGCTGTACAGAACCGGTGATCGAGCCTGCTGGCTTCCAAACGGAACGATCCGGCTGCTTGGCCGAATGGATTATCAGGTGAAGATAAATGGATACAGAATTGAAACAGAAGAAATTGAGAGTGTACTGCTTCAAACAGGGCTTGTCAGAGAATCTGCAGTTGCCGTTCAGCATGATAAGAATGGACAGGCTGGTTTATCAGCATATATCGTGCCTTCAGACGTCAACACGAATGCGCTTCGTACTGCTTTAACAAAGGAACTGCCGGCGTATATGATTCCTGCGCATCTGATTCCTTTAGAAAACATGCCGCTGACCCTAAACGGAAAGCTGGACAGAAACGCCTTACCGGCTCCAAATGATGTGTTTTCGCGTCCATATTCCGCACCAGTTAACGACATACAAGAAACGATAGCGCAAATATGGGAAGATGTACTGTCCATCTCTCGAGTCGGCATTCACGATTCCTTTTTTGAGCTTGGCGGTGACTCAATTAAAGCATTACAGGTGGCAGCGCGACTGGCAGCTGAAGGCTGGAGCATGACAATACGCGATTTATTCCGTTATCCAACGATTCACGAGCTAAGCGGACATATCACACCATTGGCATCTCAAGCAGATCAGGGACCTGAGGAAGGCGAAGCTGAGCTCACCCCGATTCAGCGAAGATTTTTCGGGCAGGATTACGCTTTTTATTATCATTACAACCAGTCCGTTATGCTTTTTAGCGAAAAAGGATTCAATGCGAATGCGCTTCGGCGAGCGCTGCGTAAAATAACCGAGCATCACGATGCAATTCGCATGGTTTTTCAACGAAACGATAACGGGCTTGTCGTTCAGTATAATCGCGGTATGAATCACAAGGATCATGAACTGTTCGGCCTTCACATCGCAGACTGGACAAAAGAATCACTTGAAAGGACTCATCTTGATGAAAAACTAGCCGCTGAGGAAACCGTCATTCAAAGCAAAATGAATGTACAAGAAGGCCCTCTTCTGCAAGTAGGTTTGTTTAAAACGGCAGAAGGAGACCATTTGCTGATTGCGCTTCATCATCTAGTGATAGATGGCGTTTCTTGGAGGATTCTGCTTGAGGATTTAGCTGCAGCATACCAGCAGGCTTTAGAAAACAAAGAGATCCAATTGCCGCCTAAAACCGATTCTTATTTGTCTTACGCCAATGGTCTTGCACAAATAGCCGAAAGTAAACAATTGCTTGCAGAAAAAACGTATTGGCAAACAATTTTGGACGCTCACACTGCATTTTTGCCTAAGGATATAGAAAATGTGCCTGGCAGATTGCAAATGAACAGCGATACAGAGGCATTTGCACTATCCGGGGTATGCACTGAAAAATTGCTGTTTGAAACCCCGCAAGCCTATGGCACTGATGCTAATGAACTTTTGCTTACGGCGTTAGGAATGGCGCTTTCTGAATGGACAAAGCATGACAAAATCGTGATCAGCACTGAGGGACACGGAAGAGAAGGACATGTGCCACACATTGATATTTCACGTACAGTTGGATGGTTTACTTCCATTTACCCTATTCTTCTGGACATGAGTGTTCCGGTGCCTTTCGACGATCACATCGCTTACCGAATAAAGACGACAAAAGATATGCTGAGAAGAGTACCGAACAAAGGAACTGGTTACGGATTGTTAACACAGATAGGAGAACTGCAGTATAAAGAGCCTGAGGTCAGCTTTAATTATCTCGGCCAATTCAGCGAAGAGAAGGAAGCCGAAACGTTTCAATTATCATTTTATCAGTCTCGTTATGAAATAGCGGGTGAGAGGGAACGGGAATATGAGCTCGACATCAATGCCCTCATTACAGACGGACGGCTTCAAGTAAAAGCGGTATACACCCAAGTGTTCAGCAAACACTCAATTGAGTGTTTTATGGATCATTTTCACAGGCACCTTATCGAGATAATTGAGCATTGTTCGCAGAAAAAAGCACGCGAAAAAACACTGAGTGATTTCAGCAATAAGGAATTAACGTTGTCTGCATTATCTAGCATCGAAAATCTCGTGAAAGATCTTTAACTTTTTTTGAAAAGGTGTGTGGAATTGATGGCACAATCGGCAAAGATTCAAGATATTTATCCGTTATCGCATATGCAGGAAGGAATGCTGTTTCATTCACTGATGGATTTCAGCTCAAAAGCCTATGTCGAACAGGCCTCGTTTACGATCACAGGAAATCTATGCATCGACTCGTTTCAACAGAGCTTAAACCTGCTAGTTTCCCGGTATGATATTTTCAGAACGATTTTTATTAAAGAAGTGCCAGATCTCACAGGGCCGCAGCAGGTGGTCCTGTCAAACCGGGAATTGACAGTGCATAGAGAAGATTTTTCCCACCTGGCCAATCATGAACAGCAGGCTTTGATTGATGCTTTTATGACCAAGGATCGGGAAAAAGGATTTAATTTACAAAAAGACCCGTTAATGCGTCTTGCCCTTTTTGATAGAGGTGACAGCCAATATACATGTGTCTGGACTCATCACCATATCATCATGGATGGCTGGTGTCTGGGTATTATTCTTAAAGAATTTTTCAGCATATATGATTCACTTAACAACAACACGCCTGTACGGCTTGGCAGCACGGTGCCGTACAGCCGCTATATTGAATGGCTCGGAGAACAAGATCAAGAAGAAACTGCCGCTTATTGGAGCGGGTATTTGAAGGAGTACGGCAATACCGCTTCTATTCCCCGGATAAAGAGCCGCCCAGCGGACGGGGATTATGAAGCCGCTCAGGTCCGCTTTTCTTTAGCGCCGGAAACAGTTGAGAAACTGGCAGAAACCGCCCAAAAATGGGGAGTCACTTTAAACACGTTGTTTATGAGCATTTGGGGCGTGCTCCTCCATCGGTATAACGCCTCCGATGACGCAGTTTTTGGCTCCGTCATTTCGGGACGCCCGTCAGCGATTGATGGGATTGAATCAATGGTCGGATTGTTTATTAATACTGTTCCAGTGCGAATTCGATCTGCGGAGGGTTTGGCGTTTTCTTCGCTTGTCAAAGACGTGCAGGAGGATATTTTAGCATCTGAACAGCATGGGTATTATCCGCTTTATGAGATTCAAAACCATAGTCCTTTGAAGCAAGGGTTGATCGATCATATTTTTGTCTTTGAAAATTATCCTGTACAGCTTCATCAGGCATTAAGCATCGAGAGTGAAAATGACGAAAGCGCACTGAAGCTGGGTGACATTTCAATGTCCGAACAAACCAATTACGACTTTAATATCGTTATCGTTCCGGGAGAATCATTTTATATCAAATTCAGCTACAACGCAGCCGTTTACGAACGGGAGGAGATGCTGCGGATCCAGGGGCATCTAAAACAAGCACTAGATTGCATTTTGGAAAATCCGGATATTACCGTCAATGACATCAATATCGTGCCCCCGGAGGAGCAAAAAGTTATCCAATTGTTTAACGAAACAGAACGGCCTTATAGGAACAAAACGATAGCCCAATTGTTCGAGGAACAAGCTCACAAAACACCTGATGCTGATGCATTGAAAATGGGTGATGAATGCTGGACCTATCGCCAATTACATGTAAGAGCCAACCAGATTGCGCACGCCCTAGTAGAAAAGGGTGTTGGACCTGGAGATATCGTGGCTGTGATGATGGGCCGGTCAATGGAGATGCCTGCCGCTCTGCTTGGGATTTGGAAAGCAGGGGGGGCTTATATGCCGCTCGATCCAAATTTCCCAACAGAACGCCTTTCTTTCCTGCTGAAGGACAGTCAAGCGGATCTATTGCTGATAGAAGAAAACCTTATGTCATTCATCCCGCCGCACTATGAAGGAAATGTGATAACGATAGAACATACAGCAAGTCACCAAACAGCGGCTCCAGATGTGCCGATTGGTGATCTCGCTTACTTAATCTATACGTCGGGAACGACAGGACGCCCTAAAGGTGTTCTAGTTGATCATCAAGGCATTGCCAATACATTGCAATGGAGACGGGAAGAGTATGGCATGACCGAACAGGATCTATCTCTCCATCTGTTTTCATATGTGTTTGACGGTTGTGTGACGAGCTTGTTTACCCCGCTTTTATCCGGTGCATGCGTACTGCTGACAACAGATGACGAAGCGAAAGATGTTTTAGCTCTTAAGCGAAAAATAACCCGATATAAGGTCAGTCACATGATCATTGTTCCATCTCTGTACCGGGTGTTATTGGAAGTGATGACTGCTGAGGATGCAAATAGTCTTCGTATTGTGACATTCGCGGGTGAAGCGGTGACACCTGATCTGCTTGAGATGAGTCAAAAGATTTGTCCTTCTGCAGAACTGGCAAATGAATACGGGCCCACAGAAAATAGTGTGGCAACAACAATATTGCGTCATCTGAACGAAAACGAGAGGATCACAATCGGACACCCGATTGCGAACACAGAAGTATTTGTGTTACACGGAAATCAACTGCAGCCGATCGGTGCGGCCGGCGAACTGTGTATTTCCGGCGCGGGTCTTGCCAGAGGATACTACAAACAGCCAGAACTGACAGAGAAAGCATTTTCCGATCTCCCATTCCTTGAAGAGAGGCGTTTATACCGAACAGGTGACGCAGGCCGTTTTTTGCCGGATGGAACGATTGAATATATTGGACGTTTTGATGATCAAGTAAAAATGAGGGGTTACCGCATTGAACTGAGAGAGATCGAAACAGTTCTTCGACAGGCACCGGGGGTGAAGGAAGCAGCGGTATTGGCTCGTGATGCTTCTGCTGAGGACAAGGAGCTTATTGCTTATATCGTTCCGGAAAAGGGAAGCAGTCTCCCGGATTTGCATCGCCATCTTGCTGGGACATTGCCGTCCTATATGCTTCCCGCAAGTATTATCAACATCGGCAAAATGCCATTAACATCCAGCGGGAAACTTGACCGTTCAGCACTTCCTGAACCAAAAAACAATGCGGCTCTCACATATATGCCGCCCCGAACCTTAATCGAAGCTGATCTCGCACAGATTTGGGAAGATGTGCTGCATAAACAGAAAATCGGCATTCGTGATGATTTCTTTCAACTAGGCGGACAGTCCTTAAAAGCGGCCGCACTCGTATCAAGAATACATAAAAAGCTTCATGTCGAGCTGCCGCTCAGTGAGGTTTTCTCTTACCCGACAATTGAAAGCATGGCAGTCAAATTGATGAGCTTAAAAGAACATGCTTTTACACAGATTGAGCCTGCGGAGCAAAGAGAGGTCTATCCGCTGTCTTTCTCGCAAAAACGATTATATGCTCTTCATCAGCTGGCAGATGACAGCACAGGCTATAACATGCCCGCTGTACTTGAATTGTGCGGAAATCTAGATCGCCAGCAGTTGAGAAGAGTTCTCACAGAACTTGTGAATCGGCATGAAACATTGCGGACTGTTTTTGTGCTTGACAGTGGAGAGCCCGTGCAGATCATTTATCCAGAGATGGCTTTTGATCTGAAAGAGCTTGAAATGGAATCAAAACAAATGCTTGAGTCTGCAATCGAGTCCTTTATCAAACCGTTTGATCTATCGGCCGGTCCGCTCTTTAGAGCATGTGTCATTTCAATGGGCAATAATCACGGATTTTTGCTGCTCGATATGCACCATATCATTGCCGACGGTGTCTCGATGAGCACGCTTGTCCAAGAATTTACTGACTTATATTGCGGAAAGGAACTGCCAGCTTTAAATCTGCATTATAAGGATTTTGCTGTTTGGCAGCAAGAGAAGTTCCCGAAAGACCTATACAGAAAACAGGAGGCCTACTGGCTTGATCAGCTTGGCGGGAGTCTTCCTGTATTAGATTTACCGCTTGATAAAACAAGACCGCGTCTCCCTGATTTCAGCGGCGGAACAATTGAAGTAAACATTGATCAAGACACCGCAAATGAACTGCACCGTTTAATGGCTGAAACGGGAACAACGTTGTATATGATCCTTCTGGCTGTCTATTCTATTTTGCTATCCAAGCTTAGCGGGCAAGAGGATATTGTTGTCGGCTCGCCCGCTGCAGGCAGACCGCACGCTGATCTGGAGCGCGTCATCGGGATGTTCGTAAATACATTAGCGATGCGCAGCCAGCCCGAGGGCCACAAAACGTTCAGCTCGTATTTGCAGGATATTCGCCGTCTGGCTCTGACAGCTTATGAACATCAGAATTATCCTTTTGAAGAGCTGGCAGATAAGCTCGATACACATCGAGAGGTAAATCGCAACCCGCTGTTCGATGCGATGCTCGTGCTTCAAAGCAGTGAAGATTTCCAGTTTGAAGTGCCTGGTCTATCGATTTTGTCTGTCACTCCAAAACACGATATATCCAAATTCGATTTGACATTACACGCTGAGGAGCATTCAGACGGAATTCGATGCCGTTTTGAATACAGCACCGCTCTTTTTGAAGAAGAGACCATTGCGCGATGGGCATCCTATTTTATCGAACTGGTGAAAAATGTAATAGCGGATAACGAGATGAGAATTTCGGAAATGCAATTGCTACCTGCTGCAGAGCGGGAGCAGCTTCTTGAAAAAATGGGACAGTATGCAGCTTATCCGAGAAATGAAAACATTGTAAGCTTATTTGAAAAGCAAGCGGCTGAACATCCTGATCATATCGCAGTGGTGTGCGGCCACTCTCAGCTTACTTATCGAGACTTGAAAGAAAAAGCAGACCGGACAGCTGCTATGCTCATCAAACAAGGGGTCGGCACTGGGGACATCGTCGGTCTGATGCTCGATCGGTCACCTGATATGATCATTGGCATTTTATCGATTTTAAAAGCGGGAGGGGCCTACTTGCCGATTGATCCTGAATATCCTCAGGACCGTATCAGCTTTATGCTCAATGACAGCGGGACAGAACTGTTGCTGACAGAGCGCGGACAAAATAAACCTGCAGACTACAGCGGGAAAATGTTGTATATCGATGAAGCTAAAAATGATTCAATTCCGGCTGATTTAAAAATCCAAGAAACTCTGGCGGATCAGCCGGCATACGTAATATACACATCCGGAACGACGGGCCGGCCAAAGGGCGTCATGGTCGAGCACCGCAATGTGATCAGTCTTTTAAAGCATCAAAACCTGCCTTTTGAATTTGGCCATGAAGACGTCTGGACGTTCTTTCATTCATATTGCTTTGATTTCTCTGTATGGGAAATGTTCGGTGCGTTATTGAACGGAAGCACACTAGTCGTGGTCTCTAAAGAAACAGCCCGTGACCCCCATGCATTCCGTTTATTGTTAAAAAAAGAAAGCGTCACTGTACTCAATCAGACTCCGACTGCTTTTTACGGTCTGATGCATGAAGATCAAAACCATACGGATCGATTAAATCTCCGATATGTGATTTTTGGCGGCGAAGCTTTACAGCCCGGCATGCTTCAAAGCTGGAATGAAAAATATCCTTATACTGATCTGATCAATATGTACGGTATTACAGAAACGACGGTACATGTAACATTCAAAAAATTGTCCGCAGCAGACATTGCAAAAAATAACAGCAATATCGGACGGCCTCTTTCAACGCTGCAGGCTTATGTGATGGATGCTCATATGAATTTGCAGCCGATCGGAGTTCCAGGGGAGCTTTATATAGGCGGTGAAGGCGTAGCACGGGGATATCTCAACAGAGATGAGCTGACCGCTGACCGTTTTGTACCCAATCCGTATCTTCCGGGGGACAGATTATACCGAACGGGAGACCTTGCGAAACGCCTGTCAAATGGCGAGCTGGAATACGTAGGCCGCATTGATGGTCAGGTTAAAGTCAGAGGGCATCGTATCGAGTTAGGCGAAATCCAAGCGGCGCTTCTTCAGCTTCCAATTATTAAAGAGGCGGCTGTCATCACAAGAAAAGATGAGCAAGGGCAAACAGCTGTATATGCATACATGGTGACAAAAGATCAACAGGCCGCAAATACATCAGATATCCGAACTTCTCTAAAAAACATGCTGCCTCACTTTATGCTGCCCGCCCGTTTGATACAGATTGACAGCATCCCGCTGACTGTTAATGGAAAGCTCGATCAGAAAGCCCTGCCGGAACCTGATAAATATGCTTATACTGCTGATGATATCAGCCCTAGAAATGAGATTGAAAAGGTAATGGCTGATATTTGGGAGGAGCTTCTTGATGTGAATGAGCTGGGCATAAGCGCCAATTTCTTTGAACTTGGCGGAGATTCTATTAAAGCGCTGCAAGTTTGCGCCAGACTGAAGCAGCGCGGATTCGAAACGACAGTACGTGAGATGTTTGAACATCAGACTCTTGGTGAACTGTCCGCTCGTGTTCGAAAAGCCGTACACGTCATTGACCAAGGTCCGGTAGAAGGCGAGATCACTTGGACACCTGTCCAGCAATGGTTTTTCTCACAATCTCTGGAGATGCATCATTTTAATCAGTCCGTTATGCTTAACCGGACTGAACGATTTGACGAAATTGCGCTTAGAAAAGTGCTAAGAAGCCTGGTGACTCATCATGACGCACTGAGAATCGTATGCCGGTATGAAAATGGCAGGCCGGTTCAGATAAATAAAGGGATAGATCTACCAGAGAAGGAGCTATATTCTCTTGAACTGTTTGATGTAAAGGGTAACTTAACAGAAGCACAAAACAGGATTAAGGAAACAGCCAGCCAGATACAGGGGCATATTCGTTTGGAAACCGGCCCCTTGCTTCACGCTGGATTGTTTAGAACCGAAAATAGTGACCATTTGTTTCTGACGATTCATCACTTGGTTATTGATGCGGTTTCATGGCGCATTTTGTTCGAGGATTTTTCAACAGCTTACAAACAGGCAGTCTCAGGAGAGTCTATTAAACTGCCGCAAAAAACAGATTCATATTTAACGTATTCACAAAGAATAGCTAACTACTCTAAAAGCCGCCAGATGCAGCGCGAAGCAGCGTATTGGGAAGAGCGCGAGAACCGTCACATTCATCCTATTCCTAAAGACAATGACGCAGCGCCTAACATATTCAAAGATACAGAAGTGATTGAATTTGAGCTGTCCCGCCATCACACCGAATTATTGTTAACTGCTGCAAATAAAGCATACAGCACGGAGATGAATGATATCCTGCTGACAGCTTTAGGTCTTGCTTTACAGCAATGGACGGGCTCTGACCAGTTTAAAATCAGCATGGAGGGCCATGGAAGGGAATCATATCTTGGGGACATTGATATGAGCAGAACTGTCGGCTGGTTCACCTCGATCTATCCGGTATGGCTTGATATGAGCGATTCTGATCATAAGAACAAAGATGAACGGCTGGGCCATCTCATTAAACAGACAAAAGATATGCTGCATCGTATACCGAATAAAGGCGCAGGCTACGGTGTGCTGAAATATATCAGCAAAAGATGGGGCTCTGAGAAAAACACCCCGGAAATCAGCTTTAATTATTTAGGCCAGTTTGATCAGGATATTCAATCAAAAGCCTTTGAGGTTTCTGACATCAAACCAGAAAATGAGATCAGCCCGAACTGGGAGCGGCCTTATGCTCTGGATATCAGCGGAGCTGTTTCTTCGGGTTGCCTGAACATGCACATCATCTATAACAGGCTTCAATTTGAGGAAAAAACAATCCAAACATTTGCCGGGCATTTTAAACAGACTCTGGAAAACATCATTGAGCATTGTACGGGCAAAGAAAACCGAGAATGGAGCGCATCTGATTTCACCGATGAAGATTTAACGCTTGATGAATTGAGTGAGATTATGGGAGCCGTCAACAAACTATAGGGAGAGGAGATTCATACTGATGCCGCAGCAACCCGAAATAAAGGATATATACCCTTTGTCATTTATGCAGGAAGGGATGCTTTTTCACTCACTGTATGATGAACAGTCAAGAGCTTATTTTGAACAGGCTTCTTTTACGATACATGGACAGCTTGACTTGGAGCGTTTCCAAAAAAGTATGGATGGTGTTTTTGACAGATACGAAATCTTCCGAACGGCGTTCATCTATAAAAATGTAGCCAAACCTCGCCAGGTCGTGCTCAAGCATCGTCCTTGCCATGTTCATTTTGAAGATATTTCCCATCTCAATGAAAGAGATAAAGAACATTGCACCGAAGCATTCAAAGAACAGGATAAATCCAGAGGCTTCGATCTTCAAACGGATGTACTGATGAGAATATCTATTTTGAAATGGGGGCCTGATCGTTATATCTGTATCTGGAGCCACCATCATATTTTAATGGATGGCTGGTGTTTAGGTATTGTTATTAAAGACTTTCTCCACATTTATCAAGCGCTCGGAAAAGGACAGGTTCCGGATTTGCCTCCCGTACAGCCGTACGGGACGTATATTAAATGGCTGATGCAGCTAGACCGAGAAGAAGCAGCTGGGTATTGGAAAAAGAGGCTTCAGTATTTCGAAAAAGCGACGCCTCTGCCCAAAAGAACAGATCAAATGCCAGATGGGACATTACAGCAGATCACGTTCACTATTTCTGAAAAAGAAACCTCCGAATTACAGAAAATCGCAACAGCGTCTGGTGCGACGCTAAACACTGTTTTCCAAGCTTTATGGGGAATCATGCTCCAAAAGTTCAATCGCTGCGGCGATGTTGTGTTCGGATCAGTTATATCAGGCAGACCTTCTGAGCTAAAAGATGTGGAAAACATGGTCGGACTTTTTATCAATACCATTCCTATTCGAGTCCGAAGTGATTCCCTTTCTTTTTCTGACCTAGTCAGCAGGATGCAAAAGGATATGACTGAAGCAGAAGCGTATAGTTACTTCCCTTTATATGACATTCAGGCGCAGAGTGCTCTTAAACAAGAGCTTATCGATCATATTATCGTCTTTGAAAATACACCTACCCAGCAAGAGATTGAAGGGCTGAATCAGGCTGGATCATTTGATTTCTCCGTGAAAGATTTTGAGATGGCAGAGGAGACCAACTATAGATGCAGTGTCAAAGTGATCCCAGGCCGTACCTTGTACGTTCGGATTCATTTTCATACTGGCGCTTATCAATCAAATATGATGTCTGAGATAAAAGATTATTTACAGCACATGATCTCTGACATCATCGCTGATCCAACTCTTTCCGTGTCAAAAATGACATTGCTGGATGAGAACAAAACAAGGAAAATCGTTTCTCAAAATAACAGGTCTGTATCCGTTTCGCCTAAAGCCCCAACCCTCCACGGACTGTTTGAACGACAGGCGGCTTGCACACCGGAGCGGCCAGCCATCCGTTTTT
>NZ_JBUPVZ010000027.1:0-14994 GCF_055486375.1 Bacillus sp. 11C | reverse complement strand
AAGTCTTTCTTTTATTTTATTACACGTGAATGGGTATTTTAAGGAAAAAATAAAGACTGTCGAGATTTTCTCGACAGCCTGGCAGCACTGTGATCAGTGCTGCTTTTATCGTGTCGACAAACCCTCGCATTCGTTGTCAGGCCTGCGCGTCGGTGCTCATGTAAAAAAGATCAGCGGCTAAAAGCTAAAGCGTCCTGCTCAAACACCCCTGTTACCGCATCCTGCGAAAGTCTGCTCTAAATAGTTGATTTTTTCGTCCGTGTAGTGCTGAAATCGCTCATTGTACGATTTCGGATCTTTCGGATTGGCAAAGTGTGTGATTTTCCCTGTATCCCGGTCAATAAATTTACTTGCCGCGCCGCAGCCGATGCCGATAATCGTCTGCACCTCTTCCATAATCATAATGTTGTAGATGCTTTCTTGTCCCGGTAAAGAGTATCCGACATTCTCCAGGTTCCCGAGGATGTTTTTCTGGCGGTACAAATAATAAGGCACGTACCCATGCTCTTTCGTCCAGACTACCGCGTCATCCATCATTTGAGAAACCTCTTCCCTGCCGGCGACTTTGTACTTATGCTTGTTTCTTGTCATTTCTGACGCCCGTTTAAAGGAAAGAGTATGAACGGTAAGGGATTCCGGCATCAGATTTTCCGTTTCTGAAAGGCTGTGTCTAAACTCCTTCACGCCTTCCCCAGGCAAACCGATAATCAGGTCCATGTTGATATTATTCATGCCGTGCCGGCGTGACAGGTGATATTTCTCAATGGTCTCTTCAACCGTATGATGCCGTCCGATCGCCTTTAGCGTTTCATTTTCATAGGATTGCGGGTTGATGCTGATTCGGTCAATGTCATATTTGTTCAAAACGGCAAGTTTTTCTTCTGTAATCGTGTCAGGGCGGCCGGCCTCCACCGTAATCTCACGAATGTTTTTCACATCCGGGAAGGAGCGGACCATCTCTTCATACAGCAGATCCATTTCCTCCGCTGTAATGCTTGTCGGCGTCCCGCCGCCAAAGTAAATGGTTGTTACCTTAACATCATGTTCCTTCAGCCATTCGCCGATTTTCTGCATTTCGTAATGCAGCCCCCATAAAAATGAACCGACTCTGCCCGCTTGCCCTTGGATGGCGTACGCAGGGAATGTGCAATACGCGCATTTTGTCGGGCAGAACGGAATGCCGATATAAATACTGACTTCATCCTTTACTTGATACAAATCCGGCACTGCCGCCAGTTGCCGGTCAACAATATCCTGCATTAACTGGATTTTCTCATCATGAATTAAATAGTCTTTTTTTAATTCAGCGTGTGCTTGCTCCTTCGGCATTCCGCTTTGCAGCTTTTTATGAAGCAGCTTTGTCGGCCGGATTCCTGTAAGGATTCCCCACTTTTGCGTGATGCCCGTGTGCGCTTGAAGAAGATTGAGATACACATAAGAAATCGTGTTTTTCACTTGCTTAAAAGCTTCTTTTTCACTCATACCTGAAGAAAAAGATTTTGTATGCTGTTCCGTTATGCCAGTTCCCTTCACCTCTCCCGAAACCGTCACATGCTCATCCGTTTGTAAGCAGTCTAAAGAAATAACAAAACCTGCGGGCTCCTCTCCGCCGTACACAAGCTCGCACTCTTCATAAAACAAATTTGCAATATTTTGCAGAGGCCGATGCAGGCGGTCATCATGTATGCCTTCTATTTTAATTTGCAACTTCATCACCTAATTTATCAGATTCAAAACTTTCTTTAGTTTACAGAAATAGACCGCTAAAATCAATCCGGCAAAAAAGCCGCCGCACCTGTCAGGGCGCGAGCGGCTTTATTTACACACGTTTCATGTGGAACTTATCAAGAAATCCTTTTCGCTGCTGCATTCGGAAATATTCCTTCATCATGTAAGCGACACCCTGCTCGTCATTGGACCTTGTGACCCAATCAGCCTTTCTCTTGATCTCCGGAGCGGCGTTTCCCATCGCTACCCCAAGACCGGCAAGTTCAATCATCGGGAGATCGTCATACTGATGCCCGATGGCCACCACATCTTCCATAGTCAAGCCCAGCTCTGAAGCGACGAGGGCCAGACCCGCTTCCTTCGAGACACCTTTCGGGACGATATTCAGCTTCTCATCGTTTACGCGAATAACGTCAACCGCAGAGAAGGCTTTCGTAATCGTTTCTGTAATGTCAAGCTGAATGTCGTGCTCCGTGTACACCTCGATAACAGGCGCACTCACCGGCTCATCCATGAGAAGATCGCTTAATGATTCTACAAACTGGACTGGATAAAAGATCGGATCAGACGGATGAATGAGTGCTTTCCCCAATAAATTTGAATTCACCTTTTTCTTGTTTCCGATGGAATACTTCTCGTGAAGAAGCCGAATATTGCATTGATAGCTCTCCAGCACTTGAACAATATTAAAGGTATGGTCGTCAGAAATTCTTTTTTCAAAAAACGGGGCGTCTATTTTCTCAGCGATATATGCTCCGCTATGGGTGATCAGCTTGGCATCCAACTTAAGCGATTTCGCTATTTTCTGCGCTGAACGAAAATGGCGGTTCGTCACAAGTGTGACGTAAATCCCTTTTTTCTTTACATATTCAATCGCGTCTTTCGTTGCCTGATGAATCTTCCCGCTAGACCGAAGCAGCGCTCCATCTATGTTTAAGGCAAGCAATTGTTTTGACACAGAGATGTCCCCCTCCTTGATGACTGTACTTGTGTATAGGATATGACCCTGTCTCTGTGTTTAGAACAACCTTTTCTGCCAAGCAAAAAAAGCCTGACTCAGCAGACTTTATGTATGGCATGATGATAGGATACGATCGAAGCTGCCATTCTCCCTAATATCGTTATTTCGATTTACGAAAAATCATGTATCAGGAACCCCTTGTTTGACCTATGACGCGCTCCGAACACTTACTCTCTCTGTTGCTTATCCCCTCTATATAACGGCATGATATGCGACCGTATCCAATTGAAATCAGGTAAGTGTAGGCGCTTTCAATGCTATTATCTCAGTTTTCTTTGCCAATGACAAGGGTTTTTTTAACTAAAAAAATCAACCAAATGTTGTATTCCTGAGGTAGGATTTATTGTTATTTTTTGGAACCTAACACTTGATTCAGAACTTACATTCCCATATAATATATATAATAAACAAAAAAGCGGTGATCAGATGGCTGATTTAAAAGAAATATATAATGAAGAACTGATATTTCAATTGATACATCGTATAATGGATTCCTATCCTGATTTTAACAAAGACAAATTCGAAGAACAATTGCTTCAGGAAGACTGGCCTGAACTCGCTTTAAAAGAGCGGATGCGCCGCATTACAGCTTCCTTATACGAAACGCTGCCAAAACATTACGGTGATGCACTCGCAATTTTACGGAATGCATCCCCTCATTTCAAAGGACTCAGCGGAATTCTATTTCCTGATTATGTGGAACAGTACGGGTTAGCGCATTGGGAAGAATCTATAAAGGCGTTGGAATACTTTACACACTATTCTACCTCAGAATTTGCTGTGAGGCCTTTTTTGCTTTTAGATCAAGAAAAAATGATCGCACAATTGCTTGCATGGTCTGAGCATGAAAATGAACACGTGAGAAGACTTGCGAGCGAAGGAAGCAGGCCCCGCCTGCCATGGGGAAAATCGATACCCGCTTTAAAATCGGACCCTTCCCCCGTTCTGCCGATCCTTGAGAAACTGATGCAGGACGAATCTTTGTATGTAAGGAAAAGCGTGGCCAACAGCCTTAATGATATATCAAAAACGCATCCTCATTTGCTGAAAAAAATCGCAGATCAATGGCACGGAACACACCCCTACACCGATTGGATCATCAAACACGCCTATCGAACCTTATTAAAAAAGGGCGATAAACAGGCCTTACAGCTTTTTGGTTATCAAAATGCTGATTCGATCCAATTACATGATTTAACATGCCAATCCAGCCGTATAGCCATTGGAGAAAACCTCGAATTCTCTTTCTATATTCATTCAGAAAGGGATCAAAAAGTAAGAATTGAGTACGCAATTGATTTTATAAAAGCAAGGGGTCAGCGTCATCAAAAAGTATTTAAAATTACAGAAACAAATATACGAAAAAATGAAACTAAGTCATACACAAGAATTCAATCCTTTAAGGATCTGACGACCAGAAAGCATTACAAAGGAATCCATACATTATCAGTGATCATCAATGGAGAAGTAAAAGATTCATTGAATTTCCAAGTTTGCTGAATGAATAAAAAATCCCTTCTTTTCCAAGAAGGGATTTCAGATTGTTGACAAAATCCTAAAACGGTTTTCGTTTTAGGATTTTGTCATCTTTTCAGCGTGATTGAAAACCCTTGAAGTCTAGGAAAGGCGAGCATCGGAGCGACTTTCACAGGATGTGATGACGGCGGTGTTTAGGCAGGACGCCTGAGAATTTAGCCGCCGTTCCACTCCGTATTGAGCACCGAAGCGCAGCCTTGACAACGAATGCGAGGGTTTGTCGACACGCTGAAATTCCTTCTTTTCCAAGAAGGGATTTTGCCGATTAGCCTTCTACACTGCCGTATAGCTCTTCTAAAGGCTTCATAATGATTTTGTTTAATTCACCGATCAGCACGCTCATGCGCTGCTCCGCTTCCATCAGCTGAGAAATTTTTTCGTGCTGCTGTACAAGCGCAACTGTTTTTTGAGCCTGCGTCACTTCTTCTTCTGTAATTTCTTCTCCTGCCATTTGCTTTTGCTGGAGTCTAAGCTGCACATCACGGAAGTTTTCAAACATGCTTTTAGCAGATTCATCTGCGTTTACTTCATCATAAAGATTTTTTAAACGGGTGAACTCTTCGCTCCCACGTAATGATTTTTCAAGATCATACGCTACATCATAAAAATTACTAGCCATTGTGAATAGCTCCTTTCATCGTTGCCGTTTGACATACCACTCCACTATAACAGACTATGGAGCACCTTTCATTAATCAACAATCATTTCTTCTTAAAAAAGGGTGACAAACAATGCCTGAACCGCACCTATGATTCCACCTAGAAGGCCTCCCAAATAGGTAATCATTTTAAATTCTTTTTTTGAAATGGACAGGACCATTTCTTCAAGACGCTGCACCGGGAACTGGTCCACCTGTTCCTTAACGATTTCCTCCAGGCGCATCCGTTTTAAGACACTTTCAAGATTGGCCGAAACCCCTTCAAGCAATTGATCTAACAGTGCTGGCAGCATTTGCTGGGTCAGCTCAGATTCATAACGGAGGGTAAGGGTGCCAATCGTATTGTCGAAGAAAGGAGCCGTCGAAAATGTTTGCAGCACTCTTCGTTTCAGGCTGAAAATGAGCGCTTTGGCATTCCACTTTTCGTCTGCTTCATGAAACGTATACTCCCTCAGCTTGCCCCATTCGTTTTTCAAGAGATCAGAAAGCAGTTTTTTTGTCTCCTCATTCCGTAAAAACTTGAGAAGCTCCGGAAGTACGCGATCTGCAAGGCTTGTATTGCCTAGAAACATTTGCACCATGCTTCCAAGCATGCCGCGCTCTTTTAAAAAGTCATCAATCATATTGCCGAGACGGATTTTCCCTTCATCACTTTCAAAATAATGAACACCGCGTGACAATATATACCCTGAAATCATCGGAATTTTTTCCTCAAGCTTTTCCTGCACTTCCAAAGGCACCAGCTCTTTTAATGATTGGTGCTCGTATTGGCGGAAAAGCTCATTCAGCTTATCATCCGTCCAGCTGCTGATCCATGCGTCTGCCGCTTCATCGGGACGCTTAACCCCGGCTTTTTCAAGCGCTTCTTTTACTGTCATTTCAGAAAGTGACAGCTTTTGAATCAGTTGTTCCCCAACTTGAAGAGCCTGTTTTTTGGCTGTATCGGAGACGAGCCGCTTTTTAATACCCGCAGGGGTTAAGAGATGATTGACGACCATCAGTCCCATTTGTTTTGCGAGTTCATCCCGTCTTCTCGGAATCAGTCCGGGGGTAAAAGGGACTCGTTTCCCAAACAAATAGTACGCTTTATATGGCCTAAATAGCATTTGAATCGCTAAATGATTGGTCACTGCGCCAATGACAGCGCCGATCACAATCATAAAAATAAAGGTTCCTGCAATACCCATTCCTATTCATCTTCCTCCATCTGTGCTTCATCTTTTTTCAAATAGATCATGTATCTATTCGTATTATAGAGGCTGATGCAATCACTTAGCAAACGAGGAGACTAATTCGTGTTGTCAGAAAATCAGCTTGTACATCTGGAATAGGGCAAGGTGAAGAATCGTAATCTGTAAAGTAGAATACCGTCAGCTGCGTTCGTCCTGAATGTTTTTACCGTAAAGCTGCTGACACCCGCCGGCAGCTTTTGAATAAAAGGGGGAGTCTCATCATGATAACACTCGGTTTTATGTCCTTATCCCGCCAGCATGAAGCGGATTATTCCGCAGAACTGGCCGAAAGAGCACCCGAATTCGGCATACGATTCATCCGCTTTACACCGTTTGATATTTCACCTGACACCTTGCGTGTCAAAGCATCGGTCTATCATTCGGCCAGCGGCACTTGGAACGAAACTGAATTGGCGATCCCAGATTATATTTATGACCGCTGTTTTTATGGAAAGGATTCACAATCCCAAAAAGCGAAGCCGATTGTTGAGTGGCTCAAAAAATATCCGAAAACGGAATTCATCGGGCGGGGTCTTCCTGATAAATGGACCGTCCTTCATGATTTGCAGCAGCACGCTGTGATCAATCCTTATATTCCGGAGACGATGAAAGTAAGCCGCTATGAACAAATCCATTCCTTTTTATCCAAGGAAAAAGCCTGCATCTTAAAACCGGCGTTCGGCGCAGGAGGCAGAGGCGTTATTCTATTGGATCTCGGTAAGAAAAACATAACCGCCACGTATCACATCGGAAAGGATAAGCAGACCAAAACCTTTTCCAACCATGCTTCTTTTAAAACATGGTGCAAAAAAGTGCTTCAGCATCACTATTTGCTTCAGCCTTATTTAAATATTCAAGATAAAGAACAATACCCGTGTGATATTCGCCTGTTCATGGAAAAAAACGAAGCAGGTGAATGGAATACAGTCGGAAAGGCCGTGAGACGCGGATACAAACACGGGCTGCTGGCCAATTTGTCAGGCGGGTCTGATGCGCTGACATTCGATTCTTGGTTTGAAGATATACCGAAAAAACAGCAAGTAGTCTTACTTGATGACGTGTTCTCGATTACCCAGTCGGTTCCGTATTATCTTGACGAGCGCTATGGACCGCTGTTTGAACTTGGTCTCGATATATGCCTTGCGAAGGACGGGAGAATCTGGATATTGGATATTAATTCCAAACCAGGCAGAAAGTCAATTCTGCGTGTCTCTCCCGAGCAAAAAGATCAGCTGTACACTTGTCCCCTAAAGCGCTGCCAATATCTGTTTTCTGAGCAACGCCAGAAAGGAGTTCTTCCGCGTGAATCATAAACGGTTTTTGATCGGCATAGACAAAACGAGTGAAAATACCTTGTTTTTGCCCTCTTCGCTGAAGCGAGACGGTCTCTTGCATGCCGCGTTCGGGACGAAGGTTGTCAGATGCCACGTTTCTTACAGGCGGCATTTAGAACAAACCGTACTTCTCTCTGAAAATCTGTTTCACGAGCTTTTTCTTCCCCATCGAAGCAGGGCTGACATTCTGATTCATGATCATACGGTACATATCGGGCCGTTAATCGGCATTTTTACGGCGGGGTTTACCGTATCTCTTGAACGCCCTTTTAAAGATCGTTCCCTCTTTTTTTCTAAGCTTGTCACATTACACGAGCAAGCGGGAGGCTACTGCTTCGTTTTTGGCGCTCACCAAATCAATTGGGAGGAAGGCACGATTGAGGGACTCCTTTACAGGGAAAATGGCTGGGAGAAAAAAATCGTCCCGCTGCCGAACGTCGTTTATGACCGTTTGCCAAACCGAAAAATTGAAGATTCACTTCTCTTGCAGCATACAAAAAAGAGACTGATCGATGAATATCAAATTCCATGGTTTAATAAAACATTTTTTAATAAATGGAGCGTTCATCAATTGCTCGAAAAAGATCCGAGAACAGCCCCTTTTTTGCCGAAATCCGAGCTTACACCATCTGAGGAGCGGATTGATGAGCTCTGTGATGCATACAAAAAAGTCTATATCAAACCGGCGAACGGAGCACTCGGCACCGGCATTTACCAGCTGACAAAAACAGACGATGTCCTGACGGTGAAACATACGAATGACGCCAAAACATTTTCTTCTATCGATTATTCCGACGCCGCCTCATTTCTGGCAGAATTTCAAAAACAGCACGACCTGTCTGACTTTCTCATTCAGCAAGGTGTGGATCTGATTGAATTTCAAGGCAAACCAGCGGATTTCCGTGTCCATACCAATAAAAATAGAAAAGGGAAATGGACAGTGACTGCAATAGCCGTAAAAATTTCCGGAGAAAACAGCATTACAACACATCTATCTAATGGCGGAATCGTAAAAACACTTGCAGAAGTATACGATGTTCCCGCTGAAAGAATTGAGGTCATTAAAAAGCTTTCCGCGGCCGCACTGACGGCAAGCCATGTGCTTCACGATCATATCGAGGGGTTTATCGGGGAGATCGGTTTCGATTTTGGCATTGATCAAAGCGGTAAAGTATGGATGTTTGAAGCGAATTCGCGTCCGGGCCGCAGTATTTTTTCTCATCCGAATTTGCATCATGTTGATTCTCTGACAAAACGAAGAAGCTTTGAATACGCGTCATATTTATCCGAGAAGGCGATTACCTCCCCTGAAGCGCTATGGCCTTCGTAATCTGTCCGCTTTTTTGATAAAGCGGGCTTATCTTTATCCATCGCTGGGACAAACTGCATCACAAAGACCTTAATGATGTTCTAAAACAGTGATACAATGAAAATAATTCGTTCGTCATCAGGTCAATTGATATCAATGTTAAGGAGCGTGGCCGTCATGATTTCTCATTTCAGCTGGAAACCTTTGTTCCAAAAAGAAAAGCTTCCGGGGTGGAGAATTTCGTTTTATTATAAAGGAACCCATTATGAGGGCATCTATCATAAAAGCGGTGAAATTGAATGGGGAGATTTGTTTCCCGCCCGCGCTGACGAGCCTGCTCTTACGAACGAAATACATGAACTGATGCTTTTTCATATTTATGACTAGCTTAGCCTGGACGGCTAAGCTTTTTTTATGCTTTCTCAAGATTTACCACTTAATTCTCCGCATGCGTTTCCGGCCATTTTATCATAATACTAGTAACAAGCCGGCACAGCATTGGGTTACGCCGAGGCGGCAGTGACACCCGAGACGGGTCCACAGACTGGTGCAACTCCAGTTAACCCAACCATACTAAACAAAAAGGAGATTTTACACATGGCTAACCAAAACTCTTCAAACCAATTAGTAGTTCCTGGCGCAGCTCAGGCTATCGATCAAATGAAACTAGAAATCGCTTCTGAATTCGGCGTTAACCTTGGAGCGGATACAACTTCCCGCGCTAATGGTTCTGTCGGAGGAGAAATCACTAAACGTTTAGTATCTTTCGCTCAGCAGCAAATGGGCGGCAACGTACAATAACAATTCAATATATGGCTATAGAGGGCGCGGTTTCCGTGCTCTCTTTATATTGTCACCCTTTTTTCCTACTCCACATATCCTAGAAAAAAAGGGAGGAAATAAGGGTGGCATTCATCGCCGTTGTGAATTGGGAGCTGGTTCAGTTTGTAAGTATATCCATGATTCATGAATATGTTTCCCATCGTTCTGTCTATTTGTACAGGTATTCTTTCCCGCGCTGTTCAAACTGAGAACATCCTTTTATAATGAGGGACGAGGAGGTTTTTTGATGAAAATCGCTTTATTTGGAGCCAGCGGCCGTGTCGGACAAGCTTTTTTAAAACAAGCTGCCGCAGATGAACAATTTGATATATACGCTCTGGTCAGATCTCATCATGCTGAGCTCCCCCTTTCAAAAGACCGGATCATTATAGGGAATGCGCGCCGCCGGGAAGATGTAAAAAAAGTGATGAAAGATGCTGAGATCGCAATCAGCTGTCTCGGTACAGATGGTGATGATACCCTGTCAATAGCAATGGCACACATTATCGCCATTATGAGGGAAAAGCATATCAAACGGCTGATTACGATCGGCACCGCAGGTATTCTTGATTCCCGCTATGAGCTGGGAAAATACCGGTATGAAACAAATGAATCGAAACGAAAGCTGACCCGAGCAGCCAAGGAGCATGCAAAAGTATACGAAATGCTAAAAGAATCATCTTTAGACTGGACAATCATCTGCCCCACTTACCTCCCGGACGGAGCAGTAACCGGCGATTACCGTGTGGAGCGTAACGTTTTGCCGGAGGGCGGCACAAGCATTACGGTCGGCGATACAGCTGATTTTTTATCTCATGAGCTCATTACAGGCGAGTATGCCGGATATCGTGCCGGACTGGCTTATTAACTACATAACAACCCCAAAACACGATTGTTTTGGGGTTGTGAGCATTATGCAATGGAAGGTTTCTTGCCTTTTTGCAGCTCATACATTTGATAGTATTGTCCTTTGACCGCCATTAATTCCTCATGGTTCCCTCTTTCAACAATTTCTCCTTTATCAAGGACCAAAAATCTGATCCGCGTTTAATGATTGTTGAAAGCCGATGGGCGATGACGAAGGTGGAACGCCCTTGTTTGACGACATCAAGCGCCTTCTGGATCACGGCCTCTGTCTCTGTATCAATATGCGCCGTTACTTCATCTAAAATCAAAATAGCGGGATCAAAGGCCAGAGCTCTTGCGAAAGAAATGAACTGCCGCTCTCCAGAGGATAGCGTGCTTCCTTTTTCAATCACGGGTTCATTGATGCCTTGGGGCAGCTTTTCCAAAAGGCTCTCGGCCCCGACTTGCCGCAGTGCTTTTTTGATCTTTTCATCGGTCATTTTTTCATCATCAAGACTTACGTTAGAACCGATTGTGCCCGAGAATAGGTACGGGTACTGAAGCACAATGCCCATATGAGCTCTAAGTACCTGTCTTGACATGTTGTAAATGCTTCTCCCATCAATCAGAACATCCCCTTTTTGCGGATCATAAAAAAACGAAACAGCAGATTCAAAATCGAGTTTTTTCCTGATCCGGTATGACCGACGAGGGCTACGGTTTCGCCTTTTTGCGCGGCAAAGGAAATATATTTTAATACCTCTTCACCATCTTAATAGGCAAATGACACATCACGAAATTCAACCCGTCCCAGCGCGCGCTCCTTCGCTGGTTCACTCGTTTAAACAACCAAATTAGGAAAAATGCTGCGGCTGGCTTTAAATGCCTAAGCAGCTTTGAGGGATAAAAACATAAAAGAGAAAAACTATATTTTTAATAATCAAGGAGGACTTAAAAGTGCATTTTTCAGAAATGATAGATCGTTTTGCCCTATATGATTTACACAGAAAAAGAAGCAAAGATAAACATTTTTCTGCTGCTTTTACAGCCGATATAGATAATAGAGAGGAATTTTACAGTGCAAATATAGCTGATGTTTCCATTGATTTGAATGAATCTAAAGAAAGTTATAGGGTTGGAACATTTAGTTATGAATCCTCAATTCAATCTGGGAATCTTGTTAATGATACTTTAAAAGGGGAGGTTTTTTTAAATGAAAATGATATAGATCAACCCAATGTCATCTTTGTACACGGCTGGCGTATGGTTTCGTACAATAGGATCAAAAAAATATTTCATAATCGTATCATGAACGATTTAGGCTGGAATATGTATTATTATTCTCTTCCATACCATTTTGAAAGAGAACCGGAAAATTCACTGTATAGTGGCGAATTGATGATAAGTGCAAATATTGATCGAACAATTGAGTCGACAAGACAGGCCATTGTAGATTTACGTGCGTTAATTCACTGGATAAAAGCAAATAAAAAAGGGCCTGTTATCATAGTGGGAGTAAGCTTAGGGGGATGGGTTACTAATCTAATTGCTACCCTAGAATCTAAAATTGATGCAGTGGTATCAATCTTTTATGCCAATCGCCTTTCTTATTCGATATGGAACACGATCCCAGGTAAATTCATAAGAGAAGAATTAGAACAAAATGGTGTGACCTATGAAGATTTAATTAATTATTGGAATATCACAGATCCTAGCCAAGCCTTGCCGAAAGTTAATAAAGATAACATTCTGCTGATTTCTGCTAAACATGATCAATATATTGACTTAAAAGATGCAGATTATTTATGGGAAAGTTGGGAGAAACCCAAAAGATATGTCTATAATTGTGGTCATTCCGGTATTGTTCTTTGTCGCAAAAAGCTGGCAAATGATACGCTTTCCTTCATTCGAAATCAAATAAAAAGGTAGATTAAGATGCTTATACTCACTGCGTTGCTTTGGTTAATGAGTTGCATTCTATGAAACTCGTAAAAACATTCAATTTGCAAGGGGAATGTTATGGATAAAATTAGAGTGATGATTGAGGATGATTCAGTCTAGTTGAAATGTATATCTGATTTGGTTCAAAAAGAGACCGGTATCATAGTTGTTAGTCAAGCATTTACTAAAGAAGAAGCTCAAAAAAATGATTCTTTAGATGTTGATGTTGTATGAATGAATTTTACTTTATCTGAAAATGAAGAGTTACGTGGTCTTCACTTGTCTGTCTAGGGAATGAAATGAGAAAGGCTTTGAAAAAATTATCATGTTGACATTCTGGGACGAGCCAGCAGTCATCTTAGAACCTTTTGATAAAAGAATAACAAATTATATCAATCTTCACTTGATAAGGAAAAGGTTAATGGTTCTCAAATCCGGGTATTGTGTTGTAAGACGTTTTTTGAAGGGGTGAAAATGATGTTTCATGCTGACCGTATTATCGTTGCGTTTGACGGAAGTGAAAATAGTAAGAGAGCGCTTCAGACAGCCATTGATCTTGCTAAAACCGTAGATGCCGCCATTACCGTCGCCCATTCACATGATATGAAAGACACTCAGACCATCATCGACCCGCCGAGACCCGAAGCAGGAGCAAGTTATATGGGCGGAGGCATGACGAGTGTTCCTGATCCGCTGATATCAGATGTCGCACCAACTGAGCCAATCATCTACGAGGACCGTACGGAAGAAGTCATCGCCGAAGCCAGGATGATGCTCAATGACCAGCAGGCCAATGGAAATATAGATATAGTAGAAGGCGATCCGGCTGAATCCATTATCGAGTATGCGAACCGCATTTCTGCTGATATGATCGTAACCGGAAGCAGAGACCAAAACAAGCTGAAAAAGTTATTATTCGGAAGTGTAAGTGAAAAACTTTCAGCGAAATCGGATATACCCGTCCTGATTGTAAAGTGAGCACGCCCAGTGCTCGCTTTTTTAAAGTCATAATTGTGAAAAAACATAGATTTTCGTTTTTTTCTGTTATAATGCTTTCGTGCCCAAAAGCACAAAAGCATTAAAGATCATATGGGGTGTTATTTTGGATTCTCAAAAAAAGCTGACATTTCCGTTAGCCGTCGGTTTATTTATATTTATGTTAGGCATCATTATTTCTTGCTTATTCTTGCTTCATACAGAACCGCATATCCCGCTGTTTCTATGTGTTGTCATGCTTTCAGCAGCCGGTTTATGGTTCGGTTTTTCCTGGAAGTCCCTAGAAAAAGGGATTACAGATGGGATTAAGAACGGCGTACAGCCGATTATCGTACTGGCGCTGATCGGCATCTTAATCGGCGCTTGGATGTACAGCGGCGCAATTCCGTCCGTAACAGTTTATGTCCTGTCCTTTATTGAACCCAGCCACCTTCTTTTGACGGCTTTGTTTTCCTGCATGATCATCAGCACGCTTGTCGGCTCAAGCCTGACAACTGTGAGCACGATTGGAGTCGCACTGATTGGCGTGGCGAGCGCGGCCGGCGTTCCGCTTGAATGGACGGCAGGCGCGGTCATATGCGGCGCATGCTTTGGTGATAAAATGTCGCCGATGTCGGACACAACCAATTTTGCCGCTGGCATAGGCGAAATACCGATCTTTGAACACATTCGGCATATGATGGGCACTACTATTCCGGCTTTGCTCATCACCGTCGTGCTGTTTTACTTTCTCGGTTTATCAGTATCAGCAGACACGGCTTCAACCGACGATATTCAACATGTTATGGCCGGGATCAAGGATGCCGCAAATGTGACGCCATGGGCGCTTCTTTCACCGCTCTTGGTCGTTTTGCTGGCGGTTAAGCGTGTGCCCGTGATTCCCGTTCTGACTGCAGGAATTATTTCCTCGGGAATTTTGACTGCTATCTTTGTACCTGACAGCAGCATGCAAGCATTTATGACAGCTTTGCAACATGGCACGACGTTCGAAACTGACAATGAGGCTGCCGCTAAAATTATCAACAGAGGCGGACTGCAATCCATGATGGGCTCAGTCTCGCTCATTATGATCGCTTTTGCACTCGGCGGATTGATGGAGAAAATCGGGTTAATTTCCGCGCTATTGGAGGGTGTCATGAAAGGCATCCGCTCGAAAGGCCAGCTGATTGCGGCGACTGTCTGTTCAAGCATCGGCGTCAATTTGGCAACCGGTGAACAGTATTTATCAATATTAATACCGGGACAATCATTCAAAACCTTATACGACAAACAAAACATCCAGCGAAAATATCTTTCCAGATCCTTAGAGGACGGCGGGACATTAATGAATCCGTTGATCCCTTGGGGAGTATGCGGAGCCTTTATGGCGAGCGCGCTTGGCGTTCCCGTCATAGACTATATCCCGTTTGCATTCTTCCTTTATATATCGCCAATGATCTCAATTTTGGTTGGATTTATTAAAAAATAAAAAGAGCTCCGCTTGCAAAGCGGGCTCTTCAGACTGTCGAGAAAATCTCGACAGTCTTTATTTTTTCCTTAAAATACCCATTCACGTGTAATAAAATAAAAGA
>NZ_JBUPVZ010000026.1:0-15554 GCF_055486375.1 Bacillus sp. 11C | reverse complement strand
TAGTCGGGGGTTTCCCCCTGTGAGAGTAGGACGCCGCCAAGCAAGGTAAAACCCAGCTCATTGAGCTGGGTTTTTTGTTTATCAACAATGAAGAAGAAATTGTAAAGCGTATTTCGGGAATTTGTTTTCAGTCACTAATAAAAACTGCTGAATTAGTACGTAATCATCACTTATATGCTGGGTTAACAGCTCATACCACCACTCCGTCTCATATCTCGCAATCATCCCTATGTTGTACAAAATTAAATAATGAATGGCCATTTCAGGAAGTCTTAGAAATTGCTCCCTTTGAGAAGGGATATAATATTGGTTCTTTCCCATGTCATATAACAAACTGATTGATGTCCATGGCTTCGTGTCTTGCGGTGAAATGTCAAACTGCAGCTCGTGTTCATTTTTCTTTGTAAACGACCATTGAAAATGATGGGACATATATTCGGCAAATCTTGAATCAGACATTTTATAATTGATGACCGCCTCCTCTGGTACAGAAATCCTGTCCTTATCCTTTTCTACTTTTGTCATAAAACGTTCTTTCTGCTGAAAATAGAAAGCATCACTTAGTTCTGGAATCGCCATCAGCAGTTTTCTCATGGTATATCTTTCATCTACAATATCGGATTGCCCGAATAAGTGTTTCATGAAGTGTATGCATAGGCCGTTTCGTTGTATTTTTACTTCATCGTCGCCAAAACAATAATTCTGTTTCTTTCGCTTTCTTGTTGTTACGCCGTGTGCCAGTACTGATGCATGGCTTGGATAATGAGGATCCCGTGTAATTAGACATGCCTTGATAAGCTGTGCCATTCCGTAAAATAAAAGAATCGGCTTGATTTCTAAAGGGGAATATGAGGCTTGTTTATAAAACGATTCGGCATGCTTTAAGAAATAAATAAACCGTTCGCTGTTTTTGAAAGCGTTTTTTTTCGCTTCGTCAATACCGTTTAAGGTATAAGTCTTCTCTAGAAATTTCTGGGTTGATTCAACTGAGTAAAATAGCGCTAAGTCTTTCCACTTATGATATGTCATATGTATTTCTTAATCCTTTCTATTATCTAAATATTTCAACTCTTTCCCGCTTCCTTGACATGCTCTTGGCTAGTTGATAATCTACATATAATATTTTGCCGAAAAGAGGGGGATTTACTAATGTGGGAAAGTAAATTTTCAAAAGAAGGCTTAACGTTCGACGATGTGCTGCTTCTGCCAGCTAAGTCAGAGGTACTTCCGCGTGATGTGGATTTATCTGTAGAACTAACAAAAACGTTAAAGCTGAATATTCCTGTCATCAGCGCAGGTATGGACACTGTAACAGAATCAGCAATGGCAATTGCAATGGCTAGACAGGGCGGCTTGGGCATCATTCATAAAAACATGTCCATTGAACAACAGGCTGAACAAGTTGATAAAGTAAAGCGTTCTGAACGCGGCGTTATCACAAATCCCTTCTTTTTAACTCCTGATCACCAAGTATTTGATGCAGAGCACTTGATGGGGAAATACAGAATTTCCGGTGTTCCGATTGTAGATAACGAAGAAGACCAAAAGCTTGTCGGAATTATTACAAACCGTGATCTTCGTTTTATTTCTGACTACTCAATGAAAATCAGCGATGTCATGACGAAAGAAGAGCTTGTTACTGCACCTGTAGGAACGACTCTTGATGAAGCTGAAAAGATTTTGCAGAAACATAAAATTGAAAAGCTTCCTCTCGTTGATGACCAGAATAAATTAAAAGGTCTAATCACAATCAAAGACATTGAAAAAGTCATTGAGTTCCCGAACTCATCTAAAGACGTTCACGGCCGTCTGATCGTTGGCGCGGCAGTTGGTGTAACCGGCGACACAATGACTCGCGTCAAAAAGCTTGTCGAAGCTAATGTCGATGTTATAGTTATTGATACAGCTCACGGACATTCTCAAGGCGTATTAAACACAGTAACAAAAATCCGTGAAACATATCCTGAATTAAACATTATTGCTGGAAACGTTGCAACAGCTGAAGCGACGAGAGCGCTTATCGAGGCTGGAGTAGATGTTGTCAAAGTTGGAATCGGACCTGGTTCAATTTGTACAACACGCGTGGTAGCAGGTGTGGGTGTTCCGCAAATTACAGCAATTTATGATTGTGCGTCTGAAGCAAGAATGCACGGCAAAACAATCATCGCAGACGGTGGAATTAAATTCTCTGGTGATATAACGAAAGCATTGGCAGCCGGTGGACATGCTGTTATGCTTGGAAGCTTGCTTGCAGGTACGTCAGAAAGTCCAGGGGAAACTGAGATCTACCAAGGCAGAAGATTTAAAGTATACCGCGGTATGGGGTCAGTTGCTGCAATGGAAAAAGGAAGTAAAGACCGTTACTTCCAAGAAGAAAACAAAAAATTCGTTCCTGAAGGAATTGAAGGACGCACACCTTACAAAGGACCAGTTGAAGAAACAGTTTATCAGCTAGTCGGCGGTCTTCGTTCCGGGATGGGATATTGCGGGTCCAAAGATCTTCACGCTTTAAGAGAAGAAGCTCAGTTCATTCGCATGACTGGCGCAGGACTTCGTGAAAGCCATCCGCATGACGTACAGATTACAAAAGAATCACCGAACTATACAATTTCATAATAAATTGTTACAAATTAAAAACATTTGACAGGGTCTCTGACTCTGTCTATTTTTTTTATACTGATTATGATAAAATTTATACTGTTGTGCGTTGAAAATGTCCTTAACGGCTTAATTATAGATGAAGAAAATGAAATACGGAGGTCGTACGATTGAACATCATGAAATGTAAACAGCTATTGATGTCATTGGTTGTATTAACACTAGCTGTCACTTGTTTGGCACCAATGTCAAAAGTAAAAGCAGCCAGTGATCCAATTGATATCAATGCAGCAGCTGCTATTATGATCGAAGCTTCTTCAGGTAAAATTCTGTACAGTAAAAATGCAGATAAGAGACTGCCAATTGCCAGTATGACAAAGATGATGACAGAATATCTGTTATTAGAAGCAATTGATGAAGGTAAAGTGAAATGGGACCAAACCTATACACCTGATGACTATGTGTATGAGATTTCCCAAGATAACAGCTTATCAAACGTCCCTCTTCGTAAGGACGGGAAATACACAGTAAAAGAACTATATCAAGCTACAGCAATTTATTCTGCAAATACTGCCGCTATTGGGATTGCAGAAATCGTTGCGGGTTCTGAAACTGAATTTGTGAAAAAAATGAATGCAAAAGCGAAAGAACTTGGCTTAACAGATTATAAATTTGTTAACGCAACAGGTCTTGAAAACAAAGATCTTCACGGGCATCAGCCCGAGGGGACAAGTGCAGATGAAGAAAGTGAAGTTTCTGCTAAGGATATGGCGATTCTTGCAGATCACTTGATTACTGACTACCCTGAGGTTCTCGAGACTTCCAGTATCGCCAAAACGAAGTTCAGAGAGGGCACCGATGATGAAATGGACATGCCCAACTGGAACTTCATGCTGAAAGGGCTCGTCAGCGAGTATAAAAAAGCGACTGTAGATGGTCTGAAAACAGGTTCTACCGACTCTGCGGGTTCATGCTTCACAGGAACAGCAGAACTCAACGGAATGCGTGTCATTACTGTTGTATTGAACGCAAAGGGCAACCTTCATACAGGCCGTTTCGATGAGACCAAAAAAATGTTCGATTATGCCTTCGACAATTTCTCCATGAAAGAAATGTACGCTGAAGGCGATCAAGTAAAGGGCCATAAAACAGTTTCAGTTGATAAGGGTAAAGAGAAAGAAACAGCCATTGTGACAAACAAAGCATTCTCTCTTCCTGTCAAAAATGGTGAAGAAAAGAATTACAAAGCGAAGGTCACATTAAATAAAGATACGCTAACTGCTCCTGTGAAAAAAGGAACGAAGGTTGGGCAACTGACTGCGGAATATACAGGTGATGAAAAGGATTACGGATTCCTTAACAGCAATCTGGCCGGCGTAGACCTTGTTACAAAAGAAAAAGTAGAAAAAGCAAACTGGTTTGTTCTGACAATGCGCAGTATCGGCGGATTTTTCGCCGGCATTTGGGGAAGTATTGTTGATACGGTAACCGGCTGGTTTTAATTAATTGAAAGAGCTCTGATTCACGTTAGGGCTCTTTCGCTTAATATACTGAAAAAACCCAATTTTTAATAAAAAATGATTTTCAAAGCGCTTAAAACCGAATAAAATGATATATATCCATATGAATTATTGGATTTCTAGGATACAATAAGGACTAGAAATCATATAACTATACCTTGATTAGGGGGACCAAAAAATGGCTCAAACAGGTACTGAACGTGTAAAACGCGGAATGGCAGAAATGCAAAAGGGCGGCGTCATCATGGACGTCATCAATGCGGAACAAGCGAAAATTGCTGAAGAGGCTGGAGCTGTCGCTGTAATGGCGCTGGAGCGAGTACCAGCTGATATTCGCGCGGCTGGAGGAGTTGCCCGTATGGCTGACCCTACAATCGTGGAAGAAGTAATGAATGCAGTATCTATCCCGGTAATGGCGAAAGCGCGTATCGGACATATTGTTGAAGCGCGTGTGCTTGAAGCTATGGGTGTTGACTATATTGATGAAAGTGAAGTTCTGACTCCGGCTGACGAAGAATTTCATTTAAATAAAAATGAATACAAAGTTCCTTTCGTCTGCGGCTGCCGTGATCTTGGTGAAGCAACACGCCGTATTGCTGAAGGTGCTTCTATGCTTCGTACGAAAGGTGAGCCCGGAACAGGAAATATTGTTGAGGCTGTTCGCCATATGCGCAAAGTAAACGCTCAAGTACGTAAAGTAGTTGCGATGAGTGTTGATGAACTCATGACAGAAGCGAAAAACTTAGGTGCTCCTTATGAGCTTCTCCTGCAAATTAAAAAAGACGGCAAGCTTCCTGTCGTTAACTTTGCCGCTGGCGGTGTAGCAACTCCTGCTGATGCTGCTCTCATGATGCAGCTTGGTGCTGACGGAGTATTTGTTGGCTCTGGTATTTTCAAATCAGACAATCCTGCTAAATTTGCGAAAGCCATTGTGGAAGCAACAACTCACTACACTGATTACAAATTGATCGCTGAGCTTTCTAAAGATCTTGGTACTGCAATGAAAGGGATTGAAATCTCAAACTTACTTCCAGAACAGCGCATGCAAGAACGCGGCTGGTAGGAATATAGGAGCGCTGCTGACATGTTAACAATAGGAGTACTAGGACTTCAAGGAGCAGTTAGAGAGCATATCCGTGCAATTGAAGCATGTGGCGCGGCTGGTCTTGTCGTTAAACGTCCGGAGCAGCTGAATGACATTGACGGGCTGATTTTGCCTGGTGGTGAGAGCACAACGATGCGGCGTTTGATTGATACATATCAATTCATGGAGCCGCTTCGTGAATTTGCTGCTCAAGGAAAACCGATGTTCGGGACATGCGCCGGATTAATTATATTAGCAAAAGAAATTGCTGGTTCAGATAATCCTCATTTAGGTCTTCTGAATGTGGTTGTTGAACGCAATTCGTTTGGCCGGCAGGTTGACAGTTTTGAAGCTGATTTAACAATCACAGGCCTGGACGAGCCTTTTACAGGGGTATTCATCCGCGCGCCACATATTTTAGAAGCTGGTGAAAATGTTGAAGTTCTTTCGGAACATAATGGCCGTATTGTAGCCGCTAAACAGGATCAATTCCTAGGTTGCTCATTCCATCCGGAGCTGACAGATGATCACCGAGTGACACAGTTATTTGTTCAAATGGTAGAGGAATACAAGCAGAAAGCACTTGTATAAAACAGTTGAAAGCTGTGGAAACTTATAGTACATTATAAGCACAAATAAAGATCGAAAAGCGTTGACAGGAACTAGTAGGAAGCCTCTCTTTCCAAGAGAGCCGATGGTTGGTGTGAATCGGTGAAAGATGCTGTCTGAATCCATCCTTGAGCGAAATGCTGAAACAAGTAGGCATTTACGGGATAACCGTTATGTTTGAAAGTGGTAAACGAGTCTTTGGCTTGTTTTCAATCAGGGTGGCAACGCGAGAGCTCTCGTCCCTTTATGGGGATGAGGGCTCTTTTTATTTTCGACAAATTTTATAAAAAGGAGTGTTTCGCATGCTTGATACAAAAATGCTGAGAGCAAATTTTCAAGATATTAAAGCAAAGCTTGTAAACAAAGGCGAAGACTTAACTGATTTTGATAAGTTTGAGACGCTGGACGATAGACGAAGAGAGCTTATCGGTAAAGTTGAAGAGTTAAAGGGAAAACGGAATGAAGTATCTCAGCAGGTTGCTGTGCTGAAACGTGAGAAAAAAGACGCGGATCACATCATTAAAGAAATGCGTGAAGTCGGTGAGGAGATTAAAAAGCTTGATGAAGAATTAAGAACAGTGGAATCTGAGCTTGATACCATTCTCCTTTCAATCCCAAACATTCCGCATGAGTCTGTTCCTGTAGGTGAAACAGAAGACGACAACATAGAAGTACGTCAATGGGGTGAAAAGCCTTCATTTGATTACGAGGCGAAGCCGCACTGGGATATTGCAGATGAGCTGAGTATCCTTGATTTTGAACGTGCTTCAAAAGTAACAGGAAGCCGTTTCGTTTTCTATAAAGGGTTAGGTGCCCGTCTGGAGCGTGCACTTTATAACTTTATGCTTGATCTGCATGTAGATGAGTATAACTATACTGAAGTGATTCCGCCTTATATGGTAAACCGCGCAAGCATGACAGGAACGGGCCAGCTCCCTAAATTCGAAGAGGATGCATTTAAAATCAGAGAAGAAGATTACTTCTTAATTCCGACCGCGGAAGTACCGATTACAAACATGCATCGCGATGAAATTCTTTCAGGTGACAGCCTGCCGATTAACTATGCGGCATTCAGTGCCTGCTTCCGTTCTGAAGCTGGTTCAGCAGGGCGTGATACACGCGGATTAATCCGTCAGCACCAATTTAATAAAGTTGAGCTTGTGAAGTTTGTGAAGCCTGAAGATTCTTATGAAGAATTAGAGAAGCTTACAAACCAAGCAGAACGAGTTCTTCAGCTGCTTGAGCTTCCATACCGTGTCATGAGCATGTGTACGGGTGATCTAGGTTTTACGGCGGCAAAAAAATACGATATCGAAGTTTGGATCCCAAGCCAAGACACATATCGTGAAATCTCTTCTTGCAGCAACTTCGAAGCGTTTCAGGCAAGACGTGCGAACATTCGTTTCAGACGTGAAGCGAAAGGCAAACCTGAGCATGTACACACACTGAACGGTTCAGGTCTGGCGGTTGGAAGAACAGTTGCCGCTATCTTAGAAAATTATCAGCAGGAAGACGGAAGCGTTGTAATTCCGAAAGTGCTTCGCCCTTATATGGGGAATAAAGAAGTAATGAAACCATAAAATAATGAAAAGGTGCGCCTGACAAGGTGCGCCTTTTTGCCTGTGTAAACAGGACATTTTATAAAAGTGAGAAAAAAGTTTTTGAAAATGCTTGACCATATAAGAACATTCATGATATATTAAGTCTTGTCGATACGGAGGAATACCCAAGTCCGGCTGAAGGGATCGGTCTTGAAAACCGACAGGGGTGTCAAAGCCCGCGGGGGTTCGAATCCCTCTTCCTCCGCCATATTGATTTTAATTCTAATGAAACACAAGCATATATTGGAGATTGTTTTGTCCGTTGCGTTCGTTGCAACGGATTTTTTATTATAATGAAAAAGTGAATCTCAACTGAGATTCACTTTTTTTGATTTTCATGAATAGCTGAAGCGATTTGATCTACAATGTTTTCAATTGAGCTTTCGTCGTTCAGCAAATCATAATTCTCAATGCGAAGCTTTAAAACAGGGCAGGCATTAAAACCGCTTATCCAATTTTCATAACGCGTATGCATTTCTTCCCAATAAGACCGGCTTGTCTGAAGCTCCATTTCACGGCCCCGTTCTTCAATCCGGTTTAAAATGTTCTCCAGATCTCCTTCTAAATAGATCAATACATCAGGGTGTGGGAAATACGGTGTCATGACCATTGCTTCGAAAAGGCTTGTGTAGGTTTTGTAATCAATCTTTGACATAGTCCCTTTGTCAGCATGCATTTTCGCGAATATTCCTGTGTCTTCATAAATAGAACGATCCTGTACAAATCCTCCGCCGGCTTCAAAAATCGTTTTCTGTTCTTTGAAGCGTTCAGCTAAGAAATAGATTTGCAGGTGAAAGCTCCAACGTTCAAAATCATGATAGAACTTTTCTAAGTATGGATTATGATCGACTTCCTCCAGAGAGGTCTTAAATCCAAGCCGTTTAGCCAAAGCTTTTGTTAAAGTCGATTTTCCGACACCTACTGTTCCTGCTACTGTGATAATTGAATTTTCAGGGATATGATGTACCTTCATACGATAAGCTCCTTTACATGGGCGGCAATGCGTTCAAAGTCGCTCTTATTCAAAACGAAGTCTTTTGAATCACCATCTATCGTTACAACTGTAAGTTCAGGATCTGCTTCCTTCAGCTGTTTGATGGCGACTTCATAATCTGCGATCAGCTGCTCCAAATAGCTTGTTTCAATTTTTTTCTCAAAGGGGCGTCCGCGTTTTTCAATGCGGTGTAACAGTGTGGGCAGACTAGCCTTTATGTAAATGATAAAATTCGGCTTTGGCAGATCATCTGTTAGCAGGCGATAAATCTTTTTGTATTTTTCCAGCTGATGTTGAGAGAGGGTGCGTTCCGCAAAAATCACATTTTTATAAATGTGATAATCAGCTATCACAGGCTGTCCCTTCTTTAAAAAGTAATCAGTGGTGTCTTCAAGCTGTTTGTATCTGTGACAAAGAAAAAACATCTCAAGCTGGAAGCTCCATTCCTCTATATTGTCATAAAACTTATCAAGGTACGGGTTATCCTCAACAATCTCATTGATCATAGGGATTTCGAGCTCTTGTGAGAGCATCGTTGCGAGGGTTGTTTTTCCTGCCCCGATAGGACCTTCTATTGCAATAAAAGGGGCTGTATTCATCGGAATCCTCCTTATTTCTGAAAAACGTTCGTCAGTTGCCGACCTTCATATTGTATCACAACCCTTGGGTGCTCCCATGAAAAAAGACGTTTCTAAATTATCGAAACGTCTTTTTGACAATATTAAATTGATCAGACAGCAGCAGCCAGTTTTGCGGGAAGGAAAGACCCAGTTTCCAATAGCTGATGCCTCTTAAATTCAGCTCTTTAATCAGATTGAATTTTGCTTGGATCGAGCGGGCATCCTCGAACCATACCTCGTGCCTTTTGTTTTCTGCATCAGTATAGCGGAAGAAAGGCGCTTGAGCTGTTTGGTCATACTGGATGGCTGCGTTGTTTTGAGCGGCAATGACAAGGGCTTGCTGAGGGCTGAGGGCTTTTGCTAGGGGTCCTCCTGCTGTATATGGTAGCGTCCAGTCATACCCATATAAATTCTGGCCCATGACAATTTTATTTGCAGGCATTTCAGTCAAAGCATATTCGATAACATCTCTAACAGGCCCGATTGGAGAAACGGCTTGAGCCGGGCCTCCGCTGTAGCCCCATTCATATGTCATGAGAACAACAAAGTCAACAATTTGGCCATGTGCCCTGTAATCATGAGCTTCGTACCATCTGCCTTGCTGTGTTGCGCTTGTTTTAGGGGCGAGCGCAGTAGAAATTTCAAAACCTTCTCGATGGAAAAGATCCCTTGCTTCACGGAGAAATTGATTATAGGCTTCTCTATCCTGAGGCCGCAAATATTCAAAGTCAAAATGAATATCATAGAACCCATATCTTCTGGCATTCTCGACTATTTCATTTAAAAGTCTTCTTTTCACAGTATTGTCGTTTAAGATGATCCGGCCGAGCTCATCGCTGAATGCCTGATTTTCAAGGTTCGTTATAATCATCATCAATGTCGTGTTTTGATTCTCTGTAATGCTTCTTAAATTCGTTAAAGGCGGGGCGACTAAGGTCCCGTCACGCTGTGCTTGAAAACTGAATGCGCCAAGGTACGTTAAGTAGGGTGACGCTTCCCGGGCCGCCTGCTGAAGATTTTCACTGATTTGATTTCCGCGTGGTTCCAGATAAGCATTTGACTCGATGTCTCGTTTAGGAATGGGTGGAATGTATAAACGGAAACCAATCTGCAGCACGGCATTTAACTGGATGCGGTTAATCCTGGCAAGCTCGGCTGCCGTTGTATTGAACCGCCGTGCGATGGATGTCAGGGTATCACCTTGTTGAACATCATAGAACTGGCCGGCTATTGGAATGACAATGGTTTGTCCGACAACAAGGCTGTCGGGATTCGGTATTTCATTCGTTTCTGCGATTTCACTTACAGTTGTTCTGTATTGTGAAGCGATAGCAGAAAGAGTGTCGCCTTGTTTCACCACATAAATTTGAATGAAAAACGCCTCCTTTCATATCGCTATCAATGTATGAAAGAAAAGCGCTGATCATGTTTATTTTTCTGTAATTTGTTTCTCTGCCGTAATTTCCGCGAAAAGAACATTCTCCATCATGGTTAAGGCAAATTCGTTGTCTTCATCACGATTTGAGGCGATGCAGTCTTTAGGAATCGTGATGCTGTATTCCCTCATGTAAGCGTCATTAGCGGTAAACAGCACGCATATGTTTCCGGCTATACCTGTTAAGATAATATGCTCCACATGCAATTCGGTAAGGAGAGTGTGAAGGGCTGTTTCGTAAAAGGCGGAATGCTTCGGCTTGATTAAAAAATAATCGGCATCTTCCGGAGCTATTTGTCTGATGATATCTTTGCTTCTTTCATTTGTGCATTCTTGCTGAATATTTTTAATATCAGCTTGCCAAAGTCCGTAATGATCATTAATGTAAATAATCGGCCAGTCATTTTGTCTCGCATGCTCCTTTAATGATAAAATGTGAGGAACGATTTTTTCTGTTTTTTTAGCGAGGCTTTCCCCCATATCGAATTCAAAATTATTGATTATGTCTACAATGAGAAGAGCTGTGTCTGCTTTGGACAATCGACAGTCTCCTTTCCGTTATAGTTATAGTTAATATGTAGCCTTTTTAGGCAATGAAAAAACTTTGAAAAGAGAGCTTACCCTTATGACACAAGATGAACTTTATATGAAAGAAGCAATTAAAGAAGCGAAAAAAGCTGAAGAGAAAGGTGAAGTGCCAATCGGCGCAGTGCTTGTCATGAATGATGAAATTGTATCGCGTGCACATAATTTAAGAGAGACGGAGCAGCGGTCAATGGCTCATGCGGAAATGCTTGTGATTGATGAAGCGTGTAAGACGCTGGGAACGTGGCGGCTGGAGGGTGCGACTCTTTATGTGACACTTGAGCCTTGTCCGATGTGTGCCGGTGCCGTCGTGCTTTCGCGAGTGGAAAAAGTGGTATTTGGTGCATTTGACCCTAAAGGCGGCTGTTCAGGCACGCTTATGAATCTTTTACAGGAAGAACGCTTTAACCACCAGGCTGAAGTGGTGAGCGGGGTGCTTGAGGAGGAATGCGGAGAAATGCTCAGTTCGTTTTTTAGAGAACTGCGAAAAAAGAAGAAAGCTTTTAGGAAAAACTTGTCTGAGTAGTCCGGTTGCAATTTTTAGGGGGAAACGATATACTTATGTATGCATCGCGATAGATGCGGGGAAAAATTTGATATTTATTTTGCCGTGCTAAGCGGGGAGGTAGCGGTGCCCTGTACCTGCAATCCGCTCTAGCAGGGCCGAACCCCTTCTCGAGGTTCGTTTACTTTAAGGTCTGCCTTAAGTAAGTGGTGTTGACGTTTGGGTCCTGCGCAATGGGAATTCATGAACCATGTCAGGTCCGGAAGGAAGCAGCATTAAGTGAAACCTCTCATGTGCCGCAGGGTTGCCTGGGCCGAGCTAACTGCTTAAGTAACGCTTAGGGTAGCGAATCGACAGAAGGTGCACGGTAAATCAATCATCAAATTTTCAGACTCACCTATTATTAGGTGAGTTTTTTGTTATGTGAAAAGAGCTTTTGGAATCGAAACAAGGTTCATGTATAATGGGATTGATGAATAACGGAGGAGGGCAAACCCGTGAGTTACCAAGCTTTATATCGAGTATTCAGGCCTCAGCGCTTTGAAGATGTGGTTGGACAAGAACACATTACAAAAACGCTGCAAAATGCCCTTTTGCAAAAAAAGTTTTCTCACGCCTATCTGTTTTCCGGGCCGAGGGGAACGGGAAAAACCAGTGCAGCCAAAATATTTGCCAAAGCTGTCAACTGTGAACATGCTCCTGTTGATGAGCCATGCAATGAATGTGCGGCCTGTAAAGGGATAACAAACGGGTCCATATCCGATGTCATAGAAATTGACGCCGCATCTAATAACGGTGTTGATGAGATTCGTGATATTCGCGATAAGGTGAAGTTTGCCCCATCGGCCGTCACATATAAGGTATATATCATAGATGAGGTACATATGCTTTCTATCGGCGCCTTTAATGCGTTACTAAAAACATTAGAAGAGCCGCCTGAGCATTGTATTTTCATTTTAGCGACAACAGAACCGCACAAAATCCCTTTAACCATTATCTCAAGATGTCAGCGTTTTGATTTTAAACGAATTACATCCCAAGCGATTGTCGGGTGTATGAATAAAATTGTTAATGCCGAACAGCTGCAAGTGGAAGAAGGATCACTTGATATCATCGCGAGCGCTGCGGACGGAGGGATGAGGGATGCCCTGAGCCTTCTTGATCAGGCCGTATCATTCAGCGGCGACGAGCTCAAAGTCGATGATGCGCTTCTAATTACTGGGGCGGTTTCTCAATTAAATATAGGAAAGCTTGCACAGTCCCTGCACGACAAAAACGTTTCTGACGCACTGGAAACATTAAACGAACTGCTGCAGCAAGGGAAAGATCCGGCTAAGCTGATAGAGGATATGATTTTCTATTTCAGGGACATGCTCCTGTACAAAACAGCCCCAGGTTTAGAAGGAGTGCTCGAAAAAGTAAAAGTTGATGAAACGTTCCGGGGACTCAGTGAACACATTCCGGCGCAGGCCATATATGAAATGATTGATATTCTAAACAAGAGCCATCAGGAAATGAAATGGACAAATCATCCCCGTATCTTTTTTGAAGTGGCGGTGGTGAAGATTTGCCAAACGTCTCATCAATCAGCAGCTGACCTTCCGGAAGTCGATATGCTGATGAATAAAATTCAGCAGCTCGAGCAGGAAGTGGAGCGGCTTAAAACAACAGGCGTTAAAGCAGCGGCGGAAAGCCCGAAAAAAGAAGCGTCGCGTGTGCCAAAGGGCGGGAAATCGAATTACAAAGCGCCAGTAGGCAGAATTCATGAAATTCTGAAGGAAGCGACGAGACCTGACCTTGATCAGCTCAAAAACAGCTGGGGCAAGCTTCTTGCTCATCTCAAACAGCAAAACAAAGTTTCGCATGCGGCTTTGCTGAATGACAGTGAACCTGTGGCTGCCGCCTCAGCGGCATTTGTTCTGAAATTCAAATTTGAAATTCATTGTAAAATGGTCGCCGAGGACAACAACGGAGTCCGAACCAATCTTGAACAGATTTTAGAATCGATGCTCGGAAAAAGAATGGATTTGATTGGCGTTCCAGAAGCACAATGGGGTAAAATAAGAGAAGAATTTTTAGTGGACCATCAGCAGGAAAATGAAGGGTCAAATGAACCGGCTGAAGAAGACCCGCTTATTGCCGAGGCGAAAAAGCTTGTCGGAGCGGATTTAATTGAAATAAAAGACTAACAAAATGAAAGAGAGTGAATGCTATGCGTGGCGGAATGGGAAATATGCAAAAAATGATGAAACAAATGCAAAAAATGCAAAAGGACATGGCGAAGGCTCAAGAAGAGCTTGCAGAACAGGTTGTTGAAGGAACTGCTGGCGGCGGTATGGTTACAGTAAAAGTGAACGGCCAAAAAGAAGTCCTGGATGTTATTATCAAAGAAGAAGTCGTTGATCCCGAAGATATCGATATGCTTCAAGATTTAGTGCTTGCTGCAACGAATGAAGCTTTGAAAAAAGTTGACGAGATCACAAACGAAACAATGGGTCAATTTACAAAGGGAATGAACATGCCAGGTTTATTCTAGGGGGATAAAAGAACATGCAATATCCTGAACCAATATCAAAGCTGATTGACAGCTTTATGAAATTGCCAGGGATCGGACCGAAAACAGCGGTTCGTCTGGCTTTTTTTGTTCTAGGTATGAAAGAAGATGTGGTATTAGATTTTGCGAAAGCCTTAGTAAATGCGAAACGCAACCTGACATATTGTTCAGTTTGCGGGCATATTACAGATCAGGACCCATGCTATATTTGCGAAGATGCGCGCAGGGATAAGTCTGTTATCTGTGTTGTGCAAGACCCTAAGGATGTTATCGCTATGGAGAAAATGAAGGAATACAACGGACAGTATCATGTTCTCCACGGCGCCATTTCTCCAATGGACGGCATCGGACCGGAGGATATTAAAATACCAGAATTGTTAAAACGATTACAGGATGATCAAGTGACAGAAGTGATTCTCGCGACAAACCCTAATATAGAAGGGGAAGCAACGGCGATGTATATATCAAGGCTCTTGAAGCCGTCTGGTATTAAGCTCTCCCGTATTGCCCACGGACTGCCCGTCGGCGGCGATTTGGAATATGCTGATGAGGTCACTCTTTCTAAAGCACTTGAAGGAAGACGTGAATTGTAAGGAGGAAAAAGCGATCCATGGGTTTTCTTCGCAAGAAAACATTGAGAAGAGAGTTTGATGAAAAACTAATTGAGCAGCTTTTTAAGCAAAAGGAAGAATGGAACAGGCAAAAAAAGCTGGTTGAAAAAAGCTTAGAACCGTCAGCTGAAGTGTTATACGAATTGAAAGTAGCTGAAGCGAAGTATTTTTTTTACTTGAGGGAAGCAAAGCAGCGAAATTTAAAAATCAGCCGGTGGAAGTAAGTGGTCTAAACTCCTGAGTCTTCTCATAAGCTTGTACTAGAACAAGCAAAGGAGATGAGAAGATTCATGGAGCCTATTTTTATTATAGGGATTATTTTAGGACTGGTTATTCTTCTTTTTTTATCAGGTTCAGCTGGAAAGCCTTTGAAGTGGATTGGCATCACAGCTGTTAAATTTGTGGCGGGGGCTTTGCTGCTGGTTTGTGTAAATATGTTTGGCGGCAGTCTTGGCATTCATGTGCCGATTAATCTTGTCACAACAGCCATCAGCGGGATTTTAGGAATACCGGGAATAGCTGCATTAGTCGTTATTAAGCAATTTATTATTCAAATGATATTATATGTTGACTTTAATAATTGAAGGTGTTATTCTAGTATACGTCGCTGATGACGAATCGCTTTTTGAAAAGGAATTATTGAAAAAAGTTATTGACGAAAGCGACAAGAAATGTTATGATTATAAAGTCGCCTTAAGAGCGATAACAAAGTTCTTTGAAAACTAAACAAGACAAAACGTACCTGTTAATTCATTTTTTATAAATCGCACAGTGATGTGCGTAGTCAGTCAAACTAGGCCTGCACGACGCAGGTCACACAGGTGTCACCGCAGGATGC
>NZ_JBUPVZ010000025.1:0-22053 GCF_055486375.1 Bacillus sp. 11C | reverse complement strand
TCTTTTATTTTATTACACGTGAATGGGTATTTTAAGGAAAAAATAAAGACTGTCGAGATTTTCTCGACAGTCTGAGGGCAGAGCGAAATATCTCTGCCCTTCTTTTTTTGGAAAATAAGAACGATGCACCACATACAAGTTTTTGTTTTTTTGATAGGATGAAGAAAAATGATAGATTCCAAAACAGGAAGGATGTGGTGTTTTGCGCAACCTAGCCAAGACGTCTCTATTGCTGGCCGGCTTATGCACGGCGGCCCAAATGGTTTTTGTAACACAGGCCTCAGCTGATCAAAGCATCAAATATGACAACACGTATCAAACCCCTTCATACATCATCGAAAAATCATCACCGAAGCAAGCACAAAACACAACCCAAAAAGAATCACTATTTTCCTATCTTAACAAGCATCAAACGCATTTTAAGCTCAAAGGGGATGCGAACAGCCATTTTCGCATTTCGAAAACAATAAAGGATCTAAAGACAAAACAAACGTTATTTAAATTAACGGAAGTTTACAAAGGAATTCCGATTTACGGCTTTGAACAAGCGGTCGCAATGAAGGAAAACAAACAGGTGAAAAGTTTCTTTGGAAAGGTGCATCCGCAAATAAAAGACGTATCCGTCACACCGTCTATTTCTGAAGAAAAAGCAATACGTACAGCGCGGCGTGAGCTCGAGGCTTCCATCGGGAAAATCGAATATATTGATGGGGAACCGAAAGGCCAATTATATATCTATCCGCACGACGGGGCATATGATCTTGCCTACCTTGTGAGAATCTCGACATCTGAACCTGAGCCTGGCTATTGGCATTATTTCATCGATGCCAAAAGCGGAAAGGTCATTGAGTCTTTTAACGCCATTCATGAAGCGGCAGGTACAGGAATCGGCGTCTCAGGTGATGAAAAAAGCTTTGAAGTCACAGAACAGAATGGGCGCTATTATTTGGCGGACGAAACAAGGGGAAAAGGGATCAATACGTTTGATGCGGAGAACCTGAATGAAACCTTGTTTACGCTTTTGTCTCAATTGATCGGGTATACGGGCAAAGAAATAGTCAGCGGCACGTCGGTATTTAAAGAACCGGCGGCTGTGGACGCGCATGCAAATGCGCAAGCCGTTTACGACTATTACAGCCAGACATTTGGCCGAGATTCTTTTGATCAAAACGGGGCAAGGATTACGTCTACCGTGCATGTCGGCAAACAGTGGAACAATGCGGCGTGGAACGGTGTGCAGATGGTATACGGTGATGGAGACGGCTCAACATTTAAGCCGCTGTCCGGAGCACTCGACATTGTCGCACATGAAATTACACACGCAGTCACGCAGTATTCCGCCGGTCTTTTATATCAAGGAGAACCCGGTGCATTAAACGAGTCAATTTCCGACATTATGGGGGCGATGGCAGACCGTGATGATTGGGAAATCGGCGAGGATGTTTATACCCCGGATATGGCGGGAGATTCATTACGATCACTAGAGGACCCATCCAAGCAGGGAAATCCCGATCATTACTCGAACCGTTACACAGGAACAGAGGATTATGGCGGAGTCCATATCAATTCGTCCATCCACAATAAAGCAGCTTACCTTCTGGCAGAAGGAGGCGCGCACCACGATGTACAGGTTGAAGGGATTGGGCGTGAAGCATGTGAACAAATTTACTATCGGGCTCTAACATATTATGTAACGGTGTCTACAGATTTCAGCATGATGAAGCAAGCGGCAATCGAAGCGGCCAATGATTTATATGGTGAAGGCTCGAAGCAATCAGCTTCAGTCGAAAAAGCGTATAAAGCTGTCGGAATTCAATAAGCAAACAAAAACAGTCAGGACATTTGAGTCTGACTGTTTTTGTTTGCTTATTTTCTTAAAAAGAATATCGCCAATGTGCCGGGGCCGGCGTGTGAGCCGACCGCAGAACCGATCGAATGCATGATGATCTCTTTCGGCTTGAACTCATCCTCTATCAAGTGTTTCATGCCAATGGCTTTTTCTTCATCCGCGGCATAGCTGATCCCGACGGTTTGATTGCTCCAATCATCACCGCGCTCCTTCATGAGTTCGATGATCCGTTTAAAAAGTTTCTTCTGTCCGCGGATTTTTTCCAGAGGCACCAGCTTGCCGTCCTCCATTTGAAGCAGCGGTTTAATATTCAGCAGACCTCCGACAAAAGCGGATGTTTTGGAGATGCGGCCGCCTCGTGCAAGATAGGTGAGATCATCCACGGTAAATATGTGATCAATCTGTTCACAAAAGTTCTTTACAGACGTTTCAATTTCTTGTATTGTATTCCCGTTGATACAGAGATCGGCGGCATGCCGGACGGCCAGACCGTATCCTAATGAAGCGCATTTAGAATCAATGACCCGCAAATCGAAATCGGGAAATTCCTCTTTCACTTCATTGGCCATCATCACAGCTGTCTGATACGTGCCGGAAAGGCCTGAGGAAAAGGCGATGTAAAGAGCGGGATCACCTGTTTTAGCATATTGCAAAAATACATTTTTAATCGTTTGCGGTGAGGCTTGGGACGTCTTAGGCGTTTCTCCTTTTTGCATCGCTTCAAATATTTGATCCGCATCAATCGTGACTGCATCTTCGAATTCTTTATCGCCGAGAGAAACCCTTAGCGGAATAAAGCCAATGCCGTTTTCTTCAAAGTAAGAACGGGGCAGATCGGTGGCGCTGTCAGCGATGAGATGAACTGTCATATTGCTTCCCTTCTTTCTGTTATCGCTCGTTATCATAAGAGTTAAGCCAACTATATCATATTAATTTGCCAAAATCGTGTTCAAATATTTGTTTTAAGGGAAAACATAATAAAGAAGAAAGAGCGGAGGAACAAGCCATGGTACTAGATCAAACAAAAAAATTACTCGTCGTCATCATCGGCGCTTTACTCAATGCGGCCGGGCTGAACTTATTTTTGATCCCGGCAGATGTATATGCCAGCGGATTTACGGGTGTCGCCCAGCTTTTATCAAGCGTCATTGTTGAATATGCCCCCTTTTATATATCGACGGGAACGCTCTTGTTCCTCTTAAACATTCCGGTCGGTATTTTAGGATGGATGAAGGTCGGCAAATCGTTTACGGTGTACAGTATTTTAAGTGTCGGGCTGACTACATTGTTTATGGGAATCCTGCCGGAAACAAGCCTGTCACATGACATTTTGTTGAACGCGGTGTTCGGCGGCGTCATTTCCGCGGTCGGCATCGGCTTAACGTTAAAATACGGTGCTTCCACAGGCGGGCTCGATATCGTCGCCATGGTGCTTGCAAAGTGGAAGGATAAACCCATCGGCACGTATTTCTTCATTCTGAACGGGATTATCATCTTGACGGCAGGATTATTGCAAGGTTGGGAGAAAGCATTATATACCCTGGTTACACTGTATGTGACAACGAGGGTGATCGACGCCATTCACACCCGCCACATGAAGCTCACGGCGATGATCGTGACGAAAAAAGCGGACCAAATCAAAGAAGCCATTTACGGAAAAATGGTCCGCGGCATCACCACTGTTCCGGCCAAAGGAGCCTTTACGAATGAACAGAAAGAGATGATGATTATCGTCATCACAAGGTATGAACTGTACGATTTAGAGAAGATCGTCAAAGAAGTCGATCCGAAAGCATTTACAAACATTGTGCAAACGACTGGGATTTTTGGTTTCTTTAGAAAAGACTGACGAAAGCAGGTGGAAGTCGTGAAACGGCTGCTTGTGATGCTCTTGCCCGTACTGCTTTTGATAGGCTGCGGGAAAGATGAGCAGACAGAACCCGATAAGGAGGTATCAGGCGGAATGGAGAATCAAGAGGTTGTTTTATCTGTTGACGCAATTCAGGAGCCTGAACAAATCAAGTTTAACATGTCGCTGAAGAACCAAAGCGAACGTGCTATCGAGTTTCAATTCAGCACAGGACAAAAATTTGAACTTGTCGTGTATGATTCTGAGCACAAAGAAAGATACCGTTATTCGAAAGACAAAATGTTTACGCAAGCTTTTCAAAATCTGACACTTGAACCTGGAGAAACCTATGATTTCTCTGATGTGTGGAAAGAAGTCCCTGAGCCGGGAACCTACGAGGTGAAGGTGACATTTAAAGGCAGAGCGGAAAATCTCAAACAGGTTCAGGCTGTTCAGCAGTTTGAAGTGAAATAAGAGGCTATGGCAAATCGCCATAGCCTTTTTTTACTGAAGTTTCTCCAGCTGATCCTGAAATTGATGGAGCTGGCGACGTTCTGCATCTGTCGAGTTGGCGTACGCAGAAGACACAGCATTTTTGGCTCTCAGAATCGCTTGATCCTGATCGCCTTCCTCAAAGCCGTTTGTCACCATGACAGCCTGTTGAACGAATGATTTTGCCTGCTGAAACAGTTCATTTCTCATTTAATATTCATACTGCCTTTCCGCCGAGTCTCGTGCCGCGGCATGCTGGTGAGCTTCTTCTAAAGTAGACCGATATGGAAATTTTGCGGCGTGTAGCCCGACGGAGTCTTTACCCTGGTGAATAAACCTTCTGGATTTGCTTCGTTTACCCATTTTGAGACTGCCCCCTTCCATACTTTGACGAGATGAGTCGTCTTCAATAGTATGGTGGGGCGAAGTCATGTTTATGAATGGGAAAATATTAATACGGGCCGGCCTTTAAAGTGAAAAATATTCTTTCAAAAATCTTGCCACGCCGTCTTCTTCATTTGTAACGGTTGTTCGGTTGGCAACCTGCTTGACCGCGTCAATGCCATTTCCCATCGCAACGCCGCAACCGGCGAATTCAAGCATTTCCAAATCGTTATCCTCATCCCCGAAAGCAATGATCCGCTCCTGCGGCACGCCGTAATAATCGCTGATTTTCTTCAGGCCAACCGCTTTATTCATGCCGCTTTTAATAATTTCTATGACATGCCACGGCGCGGCCCATCTTCTATGGTCGATCACCTCGGCGTGCACATTCGATAAATAGGAGCGTATGGCCGGCACATCTTCTTCTTTTGCGTGAATGAGCACGGATGTGACATCTTCTCCGAGATTTTCCCGCAAGTCTCCGACCGTCACGTTTGTTGTATTCATGTTAAAAGCATCAATCAAGTGCTCATCATGGTAATGAAAGTACACGTCGTCAATGACTTCAGCGAGCACATTATGTACGTTGTAGCTCTCGCTGATATCCACCAGCTGTTTCACAACATCAAGCGGCAGCGAGGTATGGTACCGTCCCCAGCTGTCGTCCTGCGGATGATGGACAAACGCTCCGTTAAAATTGACAATCGGCGTTGTCAGCTCCATCTGCTGGTAGTACATGGAACTTGAACGGTACGGACGTCCTGTTGAGATGCAGACATAATGCCCGTCATCTTTTAGGTGCTGTATCGTCCGAAGGGTGTTTTCTGATATGGTTTTATCATCCTTTAATAACGTTCCATCTAAATCTAATGCGATTAAATAGGGTTTTGTCTCCATGAAAAGCTCCTTTAACCTTAGAGTTTGCTTGTTTTGCCTTAATTACAGTGTAGCTTTTTACCATCTTTATTGTCTACATGTTACACTTATGATTATGGTTATCCTAAGGAGGGGCACACTGTGATTCAAATTGAAAATCAAACCGTTTCCGGTATTCCGTTTTTACATATTGTAAAGGAAGAGAACAGGCACCGCGCTGTTCCTCTCGTGATCTTTATACATGGTTTTACGAGCGCGAAGGAACATAACCTTCATATTGCTTATCTGCTTGCGGAGAAGGGCTTCAGAGCCGTTCTGCCGGAGGCTCTGCACCATGGCCAACGGGGAGAGCAAATGGCTGTTGAAGAACTGGCCGTCCATTTTTGGGACATCGTCCTCAACGAGATTGAAGAGATCGGCGCACTCAAAACCCATTTTGAAAAAGAGGGCCTGATAGACGGCGGCCGCATCGGCCTCGCAGGCACGTCAATGGGCGGCATCACAACGCTTGGCGCACTGACTGCTTATGATTGGATAAAAGCCGGCGTCAGCCTGATGGGAAGCCCGAATTACGTGGAGTTGTTTCAGCAGCAGATTGACCATATTCAATCCCAGGGCATCGATATCGACGTGCCGGAAGAAAAGGTAGAGGAGCTGATGAAGCGTCTCGAGTTGCGGGATCTCAGCCTTCAGCCGGAGAAACTGCGCCAGCGCCCGCTATTATTTTGGCACGGCGCAAAAGATAAAGTCGTGCCTTACGCGCCGACCCGGAAATTTTATGACACGATCAAGTCCGATTACAGCGAGCAGCCGGAACGCCTCCAATTTATCGGAGATGAACACGCCGACCATAAAGTCCCGCGAACAGCTGTGTTAAAAACGATTGAATGGTTTGAGACGCACTTATAAAGCACAAAGGTGTTAACAAGGGCAGGATTTACGTTATACTGTAGAAAAAAGGAGTGAGGGAACGTGGAAGAAGCATTAAAAGAAAACATCATGGGCGCCCTGGAGCAGGTTGTCGATCCTGAGCTTGGCGTTGATATCGTGAACCTTGGTTTGGTATATGATGTTGATATGGATGACGACGGTTTAACACACGTTACAATGACATTGACATCAATGGGGTGCCCTTTAGCGCCGGTTATCGTGGATGAAGTGAAAAAAGCGTTAGCGGACATTCCCGAAGTGAAAGAGACGGAAGTTCACATTGTGTGGAATCCGCCTTGGACAAGAGATAAAATGTCCAGATACGCGAAAATCGCGCTTGGCATTCAATAAAACAAAAGAGGGCAGCCTGACATATGAGGCTGTCCTTTTTTACAGCTGAAAGGAGTGAAGGAAATGATGTATCTGCTGGCTGTCCTATGCCCGCCGCTCGCAGTTTTGTTTTCGGGAAAACCGGTTCAGGCATTGCTGAATCTCATATTGACCTGTATCTTTTGGCTGCCGGGCGCGATTCACGCCTGTTTTATCGTGGCCGACCGCCGCGCCGAAAAACGGGCAAGGAGATAGCCTGGAAAAATGAGGGCGCAGACATGGTATAATGGTCATAAAAAAACAGCAGGGAGAGCGCCATGAAAAAGAAATTGCTTGCATTCGCGCTTTGTACAGGCGCGTATGCGGCCCTGTTTGCGTACTCTGTGCACTCAGATCAAAAAACAGACACAAGCGAGATGACGGATGTCAGCCGACTGATGCCGGTGAAAATTAAGCAGACAGTAAAAGGGCAGGAAGAGGAAACGCTCATTGACACGATCAAAGAAGCAAATCGAAAAAACATAAAGATCTCAATCGCCGGAGCCCAGCATTCCATGGGCGGCCATACATATTATGAGGACGGCATCGTTCTCGACATGACAGGCTACAATAAAATCTTGTCGTTCGATCAAGAGAAGAAAACCATCAGAGTCCAAAGCGGCGCGACGTGGAATGACATCCAGAAATACGTGAATCCATACGGACTCGCGGTAAAAGTCATGCAGTCACAAAATATTTTCACCATTGGAGGATCTCTCAGCGCCAATGCCCACGGACGTGATATCCGCTACGGCTCGCTGATTGATACTGTAAAATCATTTCGGCTTTTAAAAGCGGACGGAACGATCGTCACCGTTACTCCAAAAGATGACTTGTTTACAGCAGTCATCGGAGGGTACGGTCTTTTTGGCGTGATTCTTGATGTAACGCTTGAGCTGACGGATGATGAGCTGTATGTCATGAAGACTGAAAAAATGAATTACAGCGGATACGCAGACTATTTTACAAAGCACGTAAAAGGAAATCCGGATGTCCGAATGCATCTGGCGCGAATTTCAACAGCGAAAAAAGGATTTCTGGAAGACATGTATGTCACGAATTATGAATTGGCTGATCATCAGGATCAGCTGTCATCATACAGCGATCTTAAAGAAGACGAGTATACCGGGATCACAAAGTTTGCACTCGGCTTGTCAAGACGGTATGAATGGGGAAGAAATTGGCTGTGGAACACGCAGGAATCCTATTTCCTGAGCCAAAACGGCACAAAGATCACACGCAATAACGTCATGCGGTCCGAATCAACATTTCTCGAATATGAAAACAATGACAACACAGATGTTCTGCAGGAATACTTTGTGCCGGTGAAGAAGTATGCGTCCTATATTGACGACCTGAGACAAACGCTGTCGGACGAAGATTTGAACCTTGTGAACATTACCATCCGCTACGTGCAGAAAAATGAAAAAGCCGATCTTTCCTATGCGAAGGATGATATGTTTTCGCTCGTGCTTTTAATAAACGAGGGATTTTCAAAAGAAGCCCAGGCAGACACTGCCCGGATCATCAGGCGCATGGCAGACGTTGCCATCAAGCACGGCGGCAGCTATTATTTGCCGTATATGACGTACCAGACAAAAGCGCAAATGAGGCAGGCGTATCCGAAATGCGAAGCTTTTTTTCAGAAAAAACGAACGTATGACCCAGATGAGCGCTTTATGAATTATTTTTATCAGAGGTATAAATAATGGGGAAAAACAAATTAAAATGGCTGACATTATCACAAAGCAGCGTGTTTTTCGCAAGCAGCTTAATCTTTCCGTTTTATATTTTGTTTGTGAAAAATATCGGCTCAAGCTACACGCAGTTCGGTTTTTCCTACGGATTATTCGGGCTGAGCGGAGCGCTCATTTATCCGCTCCTCGGACGGCTGTCTGAGAGGCTCGACAACCGTTATTTTCTGCTTGCAAACTCTTGGGGTATGGCCGTGCTGCTTTTGTATGTCCCGCATATCGGAAGCGTTGTTCAAATGTATATCGTCCAAGTGCTGTTAGGACTCTTTGGTGCGATGCAAAAGCACGGAGAAAAAGTGCTGATCGCCGATTTTACAGACAGCGGAGAGCGGGGAAAAAAGATTGGCGATTACCATTTTTGGACAGCTGTCTTTTCAGCAGCAGCCATTATGCTCGGCGGCTTTCTCGCCGATTTTTTCACGGTGCAAATGATTTTTTATGCAAGCTCTATTCTATATTTTTTAAGCGGATTGATGATGATGAAAACAGGCTGACCGCGTCAGCCTGTTTTTTTATTCAATTAAAAAAAGCGGCAGATCAACGTTTTCTGATGCCGCAACGTTACTTTTTTTGAGCGGATTTTTCATCGAACAGAAAATGTACAAATGAATAAAAATATTAAATATACGATTGAATTAATTTTTATTCATGTTATAATGTTAAATAATTTCACAAAGACCAAGAAGGTGAACTTGTTTTGAAAATAGGAATTGTAGGCGCTACAGGCTATGGAGGCACCGAACTTGTCCGGATTCTCTCGCATCATCCTCATGCAGAGGAATGTATACTTTATTCATCCAGCGGTGAAGGGAATGTCTATAGCGAGGTTTATCCTCATCTTACCGGCTTAGCCGATCAGAAGCTGAAGCCGATTGAAATGAATACGATCAAACACGAAATAGATATCATGTTTCTTGCTGCACCGCCTGGGGTATCGAGTGAATTGACTCCGCAGCTGGCAGATGCAGGAATTCCGGTGATTGATCTGTCAGGTGATCTGAGGATACAAGAGCCCGCTGAATATGAAAGATGGTATAAACGGAAATCGGCACCGATGGAAGTGATTCATGAAGCGGTTTACGGCCTGGCAGAACTGAATCAAAAGCAAATTCAACAGGCGAAGCTCATCGCGAATCCGGGCTGTTTTCCAACTGCTGTTTTGCTTGGCCTCGCGCCATTGGCTCAACAGAAACTGCTCAATGAATCTTTCGTTATCGTTGACGCGAAGACCGGTGTTTCCGGAGCGGGAAGAAAAGCATCCATGGGAACTCATTTTTCTGAGCTGAACGACAATTTTAAAATTTATAAAGTCAATGAACATCAGCACACACCGGAAATTGAACAGGCGCTGCAAGAATGGCAGCCAGGGCTGGGGCCTATTACATTTTCGTCTCACTTGGTTCCGATGACAAGGGGCATCATGGCAACGATGTATACGCAATTAACCTCTAGCCTATCAGCAGATGACCTGCATCATTTATATTCGGAATTTTACCAAGATTCATATTTTGTGAGAATAAGGCCAAAAGGGCAGTATCCGCAAACGAAGGAAGTGTACGGCAGTAATTTCTGTGATATCGCCGTTACCCTGGACGAGAGAACGAACAGAGTCACGATCGTCTCGGTAATCGATAATTTAATGAAGGGTGCCGCCGGTCAGGCTGTGCAAAACTTTAATTTGATGAATGGCTGGAATGAAGAAACCGGGCTCACCATGACGCCAATTTATCCATAGAACGGGAGAGAATCGAACCATGATTCAGTTAAGTGAAGAGCAAATTATAAAAGTAACAGGTGATGTATCCTCGCCAAAAGGGTTTCAGGCAAAGGGCGTGCATTGCGGGCTGCGCTACTCAAAAAAAGACCTTGGTGCCATTATCAGCGAGACACCGGCCGTAAGTGCGGCGGTTTATACCCAAAGCCACTTTCAGGCCGCTCCGATCAAAGTCACACAAGACAGCTTAAAGCATGGGTCAGCATTGAAAGCCGTCATCGTTAACAGCGCCATTGCCAATGCCTGCACGGGAGAACAGGGCATAAAGGACGCATACACAATGCGGGAGAGTCTTGCTGCACAGCTGGGTATGGAGCCGGAGTTTGTCGCCGTTTCATCAACGGGCGTCATCGGCGAGTATTTAGACATGGAAAAAATTCAGGCAGGCATCAAACTGCTGACACAAACACCCGCGGGATCGGGAGATTTTGAGGAAGCGATCTTAACAACCGATACGGTGATCAAGCAGACGTGCTATGAGCTGACAATCGGCGGCAAAACAGTCACGATCGGCGGAGCGGCTAAAGGCTCGGGAATGATTCATCCGAACATGGCCACGATGCTGGGGTTTGTGACGACAGACGCGGCAATTGAAGAAAAAGCGCTGCAAAAGGCGCTTCGCGATATCACTGATGTTTCATTTAACCAAATCACAGTTGATGGTGAAACATCCACGAACGACATGGTATTGGTCATGGCAAACGGCTGCGCCGAAAATGAGTGCCTGACGGAAGATCACCCAGACTGGCCGGTCTTTAAAAAAGCGCTCTTGCTAACTTGCGAGGATTTGGCTAAAGAGATTGCGAGAGACGGAGAAGGCGCGACAAAACTAATCGAAGCCCAAGTGCAGGGAGCGAAAAATAATCTTGACGCGAACGTGATTGCGAAAAAAATAGTCGGTTCAAATCTCGTGAAAACGGCAGTCTACGGAACAGATGCCAACTGGGGGCGCATCATCGGTGCCATCGGGCACAGCACAGCTCAGGTGACGGCGGAAGAAGTAGAGGTTTATCTCGGGGGCCAATGCCTGTTTAAGCATAATGAACCTCAGGCATTCTCTGAATCTCTCGCCAAGGAATATCTTGAAGGAGATGAAATCACCATTATCATCAAGATGGATGAAGGTGACGGGAACGGAAGAGCGTGGGGCTGTGACCTGACCTATGACTATATCAAAATTAACGCGAGCTATCGCACATAATAAAGGGGAGCATGATGAAGAAAACAATCGTTTTTAAATGCGGGGGAAGTGTCATCCGTGAGCTGTCGGAGGAATTTTTTCATAACCTGAAAGAACTGATGGCGTCAGGATGGAAACCGGCGATCGTTCACGGCGGCGGCCCGGAAATCACAAATATGCTGAAACGGTTAAATATCAAAACAGAGTTTTCAGGAGGACAGCGCAAAACCACGAAGCCGGTGCTGGAAGTGGCTGAGATGGTTTTATCCGGCTCGGTGAATAAATTTTTCGTTGCCGAGCTTGCCAAACACGGACTGCGTGCCGCGGGCATCTCCGGTAAGGACGGCGGTCTTCTAGAGGCGGATTATCTCGATCCGGAAACATACGGGGAAGTCGGAGAAATCAAAAAGGTCGATACATCCATGGTGAACGCGCTGATGGAAAAGGGCATCATTCCTGTTATCGCGCCGCTGTCTATGACGAGTGACTGCAAGACGCTGAATGTGAATGCCGATCTGGCTGCTTCAGCAGTCGCCGGAGCGCTGGAAGCCGATAAGCTGATGTTCGTCACAGATGTCGATGGAATCTTGAAAGAAAAGCAGCGCCTCGACGTCCTGACCCCTGAGGAGATTCAAATGCTGATCAAACAGGAAGTGATCACAGGGGGGATGATTCCGAAGGTCAATTCAGCCTTGTCGGCTTTATCAGATCAGGTGTCTGAAGTCATGATCGTAAACGGAAAAGGATCATTCTTCACAGAACAAACCTTTCAAGGAACAAAAATCGTCAAAGCAAAGGAGGCTGTTTCATGAGCAGCTTGTTTCAAACCTACGGACGCTGGGATATTGACATCAAAAAAGCAAAGGGAACGTACGTTGAGGATCAAAACGGCAAAACATATCTCGATTTCATTCAGGGGATTGCGGTGTCTAATCTAGGCCACTGCCATGAAGCGGTCACGGGAGCAGTCAAAAAACAGCTCGACAGCGTATGGCACGTATCCAACCTGTTTCAAAACAGTCTCCAGGAGCAAGCGGCACAAAAGTTGGCGGCGCACAGTGCGGGAGACCTCGTTTTTTTCTGCAACAGCGGCGCGGAAGCGAATGAAGGCGCGATAAAGCTCGCCCGAAAAGCAACTGGAAAAACAAAAATCATCACTTTTCTTCAGTCGTTCCATGGCCGCACGTACGCAGGGATGGCCGCGACCGGACAGGATAAAATCAAAACAGGCTTCGGCCCGATGCTGGAAGGCTTTTACTACCTTCCGTACAACGATCCGTCCGCTTTTGAGGCTCTTGGCGAGGAAGACGGCATTGCCGCTGTGATGCTTGAGACAGTGCAGGGAGAAGGCGGAGTCAATCCGGCAAGCGCTGAATTTTTAACAGCCGTACAGTCGTTTTGCAAGGAAAAGGAAGCTCTTTTAATCGTTGATGAAATCCAGACCGGCATCGGACGGACAGGAAAGGGCTTCGCCTACGAGCACTTTGGACTCTCACCTGATATCATCACAGTCGCAAAAGGATTGGGAAACGGCTTTCCAGTCGGCGCTGTCATCGGCAAAAAACAGCTGGGAGAAGCGTTTACCCCAGGTTCTCACGGAACGACTTTCGGAGGAAATATGCTGGCGATGGCTGCTGTGAATGCCACATTGCAAACTGTATTCCAGCCTGGCTTTCTGCAAGAGGCTGCTGACAAAGGGGCATTTTTAAAAGAACAGCTCGAGGCTGAGCTAAAGAATCCTTTTGTCAAACAAATCCGCGGTGAAGGATTAATGCTTGGAATTGAATGTGATGGACCGGTTGCTGACATCATTACTGAATTGCAGACATTAGGCTTGCTTGTATTGCCGGCCGGCCCGAATGTCATTCGGCTGCTGCCGCCGCTCACCGTGACAAAGGATGAAATAGCAGAAGCCGTCAGCAAACTGAAACAGGCAATCGCTCAGCATTCCGCTGTAAACCAGTAATTTTTTTTCGACATCAAGGTATAAAAATTCATTTTTATAATTAATTATTCATCAAGAGGTGGGCTGTGAGATGGAAGGTTATTTAGTGTTAGAAGATGGAACCGCGTTCAGCGGCGAGCTGGACGGTCATGAAAGCTGCACGGGAGAAGCTGTTTTTTTTACAGGAATGACAGGCTACCAGGAAGTGCTTACAGATCCATCATATAAAGGACAGATTATCGTATTTACCTACCCGCTGATTGGCAACTACGGCATTAATGAAAAGGATTTTGAAAGCAAGAAACCGCAAGTAAAAGCCGTGGTTGTCTACGAGGCGTGCGACCATTTTTCTCATCATGAAGCCGTATACAGCCTCAAGGAGTATTTACAGAAATGGAACATTCCGCTGTTGACCCATGTTGATACGAGGGCTGTCGTAAAAAAAATCCGTGCAAACGGAACGATGGGTGCGAGTGTCACAGCTTCTAAAGAAGCAGCTGAGATCGCTCTTCAGCCTGAGAATGTGGCAGAGCAGGCATCCGCGCAGGAAATCAGCACATTCGGCGACGGACATAAACATATCGCCCTCATTGATTTTGGCTATAAAAAGTCCATCGCGTCTTCACTTGTCAAACGAGGCTGCAAGGTCACCGTAGTGCCGTATCAGCAAATGGAAGCTGTATACGATATAAAGCCGGACGGCATTGTGTTATCGAATGGACCTGGAGACCCGAAAGCCATTCAGCCGTATTTAGAAAAAATCAAAAGCATCGTCAGCCGTTATCCGACTCTTGGGATTTGTCTGGGACATCAGTTAATTGCGCTCGCGTTCGGAGGAAATACATTCAAGCTGCCATTCGGACACAGGGGCGCAAATCATCCGGTCATCGACCGTGAAACGAAACGTGTCTTCATGACAAGCCAAAATCACAGCTATGTGGTTGATGAACAGTCTATTAATGAAGCAGAGCTCACGATCAGGTTTCATCACGTTAATGATACGTCAGTTGAAGGGCTCTCCCATAAAAAATGGCCTGTCATGAGTGTGCAATTCCATCCGGAAGCGCATCCCGGACCGGCGGAAAGCGAATGGATTTTTGATGATTATTTAAAGAATGTGATACCAGCAAGGAGAGAAATCGCGCATGCCTAAAGACACCAGTATTTCAAGCATATTAGTAATCGGCTCTGGCCCGATCATCATCGGGCAGGCAGCGGAATTTGATTATTCAGGCACTCAAGGGTGCATCGCGCTGAAGGAGGAAGGCTATCGGGTGATCCTCGTCAACAATAATCCGGCGACCATTATGACCGATGAAGCCTTCGCTGATGACATTTATTTTGAGCCGCTGACAGCAGAAAGCCTGACAAATATCATTAAGAAAGAACAGCCTGATGGGCTTCTTGCCAATTTAGGCGGGCAGACCGCGTTGAATTTAGCGGTGGAGCTTGAAGAAACGGGTGTTTTAAAAGAGCACGGCGTCAAACTGCTCGGCACATCCGTTGAAACCATACAAAAAGGAGAGGACCGGGAAAAGTTTCGTTCATTAATGAACGAATTGAACCAGCCTGTGCCAGAAAGTGAAATTGTTGATAACGAGGCCGACGCCCTCCGTTTTGCGGAATCCATCGGTTTTCCCGTCATTATCCGACCTGCTTACACATTAGGCGGAAAGGGCGGAGGAATCGCCCCTAATAAAGAAGCCTTTACAGCCATGATTAAACAGGCGCTGTTAGCAAGCCCGATCAATCAATGCCTTGTGGAAAAAAGCATAGCCGGTTTTAAAGAAATCGAATATGAAGTCATGCGTGACAGCAATAACACATGCATTACCGTGTGTAATATGGAAAACATCGATCCGGTCGGTGTGCATACAGGTGACTCCATCGTTGTGGCGCCGTCACAAACATTGACGGATGAAGACTATCAAATGCTGCGGACGGCTAGTCTGACGATCATCTCAGCACTTGATGTCGTAGGCGGCTGCAACATTCAATTCGCGCTTGATCCATTCAGCAAGCAATATTACGTCATTGAAGTCAATCCGCGGGTAAGCCGGTCATCGGCTCTCGCGTCTAAAGCAACCGGTTATCCAATTGCCAAAATGGCTGCGAAACTGGCGGTCGGATATACCCTTGATGAGCTGAAAAATCCGCTCACAGGTTCGACTTACGCAAGCTTTGAACCGGCGCTGGACTATGTGATCGTCAAATTTCCGCGCTGGCCGTTTGATAAATTCAAAAACGCAGACCGCAAGCTTGGCACAAAAATGAAAGCCACCGGTGAAGTGATGGCGATTGAACGGAATTTAGAAGCGGCGATACAAAAGGCAGCAGCGTCCCTTGAACTGAAAAATATCGGTACGCATCTTCCAGAGCTCAGTGGCTTGTCGATTGAAGCGCTATGGGATTTGGCAGTCACTCCGGACGATCGTAGATTTTTCGTTGTCATGGAGCTGTTGAGCCGCAGCGTGACGATTGAAGACATTCATGCGAAAACAAAAATTGATCCGTTTTTCCTGCATACCTTTGACAACATCATCAAACTGGAAAACCGCTTGATGGAGACGGGAAGTGATCTCTCTTTTGACTTATTGAAAAAAGCAAAGGAAAAGGGATTTTTAGACGCAACGATTGCCTCGCTGATCAGCAAAACAGAAGAAGAGGTGCGCGCGCTTCGCAAGGAGATGGGCATTACACCTTCCTTCAAAATTGTAGATACATGCGCTGCTGAATTTGATGCGAAAACAAACTACTTTTACTCGACATATTTCGGAGAGACCGATGGTGACATCAGCCGAAAAGAGAAAAAACGCGCGCTGATTATCGGATCGGGACCGATTCGCATCGGCCAAGGAGTTGAATTCGATTACAGTGCCGTTCATGGAGTGTTAACACTGCAAAAGCTTGGGTTCGAAACGATTATGATGAACAACAACCCGGAAACGGTCAGCACAGATTATGAAATTGCGGACCGCCTGTATTTTGAACCGATGACAACGGAGCACATTTTAAACGTGGCGGAGCAGGAAAGCATTGACTTTGCAATCGTGCAATTCGGCGGCCAAACCGCGATCAATGCTGCTGAAGCACTCGAAAAAGCCGGCATTACCCTTCTCGGCACGTCGTTTAAAACGCTCGACGTGTTAGAGGATCGGGATCAATTCTATCAGCTTCTTGATGAGCTTGGATTGAACCACGCAAAAGGAGAAATCGCATATACAAAAGAAGAGGCGGCTGAAAAAGCTGATGAAATCGGCTATCCGGTGTTAATCCGCCCATCTTACGTCATCGGCGGAATGGGCATGATCATTGTTGACTCGCAAGCCCAGCTTTCTCATCTGCTGAACGGTGAAGACAGCATGCCGTACCCGATTTTAATTGATCAGTACGTGTCAGGTAAGGAAGTAGAAATTGACTTGATTTCCGACGGTGAGGATGTCTTTATCCCGACATATACCGAGCATATTGAACGAGCAGGGGTCCATTCGGGAGACAGCTTTGCCATCCTTCCCGGACCGTCCATTACAAGCGGGCTGCAGCAAGACATAAAAGATGCCGCGCAAAAAATTGCCCGAAAGCTTTCATTTAAAGGCATCATGAACATTCAATTTGTGATCGACAGTGGAAACATTCTCGTCCTTGAAGTGAATCCGAGAGCGAGCCGCACGGTTCCTGTCGTCAGCAAAGTAATGGGCGTTCCGATGATTCCGCTTGCCACACGGCTGCTGGCGGGGGCGTCTTTAAAAGATATAAACCCTTCTGTTCAAAATCACCACGGCGTTGCTGTAAAGTTCCCGGTCTTTTCATCACATGCGATTCAAGATGTAGATGTCAAGCTTGGGCCGGAAATGAAATCAACGGGAGAAGGCATGTGTGTTGCATACGATGCCGACAGCGCCTTGAAAAAAATCTATACACGTGTCTGGAATCAAAAAGGAAGCATTTATTTGCAAAACGGGCCGGACGAAATCAAGGAATTAGCGGAAAACGCCGGTTTTACGGTACATGAAGGGGCATTTTCCTCATGGATGGAGCAGGAAGGAAAAGCGATCCACATCAATCTGAGCGGCTCTGAAGAAGCGCGCAAAGAACGTTTAGAAGCCATGACGCACGACATCACCGTCTTTACAGAAGAAGAAACCGTGCGGGCGTTTTTACAAAGCGGTTCAGGCCATCCGCAGCCTGTATCTCTCAAAGATCTCTATAAAAAGGAAGTGGCATCATGCACACAGTGACGGAAACCAGTTTATACGGAAAAGATTTATTAACGTTACAGGATCTTAGTGAACAGGATATAAACGCCTTGCTAGCAGAAGCCGGTGAACTGAAACAAAACAAAATCCAGCCTATTTTCCAAGGCAAAACCTTGGCGATGATTTTTGAAAAATCATCAACGCGGACCCGTGTTTCATTTGAAGCAGGCATGGCACAGCTGGGCGGGAGCGCTCTCTTCTTAAGCCAGAAAGATCTGCAGCTGGGGCGCGGTGAAACCGTCGCTGATACGGCAAAAGTGCTGTCAGGCTATGTCGATGCCATCATGATTCGTACCTTTGAACATGAAAAGGTGGAGGAGCTTGCTAAAGAAGCTGATATTCCGGTCATCAACGGACTTACTGATAAATACCATCCATGCCAGGCGCTGGCGGATCTCTTGACGATTAAGGAAAAGAAAGGGAAGCTTAAAGGCGTGAAAGTCGCGTACATCGGTGATGGAAATAACGTGGCGCACTCATTAATGATCGGCTGCGCGAAAATGGGCTGTGATATTTCAATCGCTTCGCCAAAAGGATACGAAGTGTTAGATGAAGCAGTTGTAGCGGCAAAAACATTTGCACTTCAATCGGGCGCTTCTATCAAGCTTACAGCTGATCCGCTTGAAGCAGTAAAAGACGCGGACGTGATTTATTCTGATGTGTTTACAAGCATGGGGCAGGAAGCGGAAGAACAAGAGCGTCTCGCTGTATTTGCGCCTTATCAGGTGAATGCGGCGCTTGTCAGCCATGCCAAGCCTGATTATACTTTTTTACATTGCCTCCCTGCGCACCGTGAGGAAGAAGTGACAGCGGAGATTATTGACGGGCCGAATTCGGCGGTATTTCAGCAGGCGGAAAACCGTCTCCACGTGCAAAAAGCACTGCTGAAGGCCGTTTTATACAGAGAGGAATCATCGAAAAACTGCTGAGCTCAGCAGTTTTTTTGATGGAAACATATTGACAGGCGAATAGGCACATACTACAGCAAAAAGGAAAAGGAGGAAAAACAGTGGGTCAGCAGCATCAATTCCGTCCGGGACAGAAAGCGCCCAACAATGGCATCTACGTTGAAATCGGCGAGACAGGTAGTATGGTTAAAAACCCGCAAAAGATCCATTTGTCAGCAGGGGATATGTTTCCTGAGACATCAAATCACAACCGGCTGTGGACATATAAAAGAAAGCCGTGATCAAGAAAAAACCCAAAACAATGAAATGTTTTGGGTTTTTGGCGTTTTTAATGCTGGCTTGCATTTTTGTTCATAGGCATGATTTCTGCTAAAACCATGATCAAGACATACAGTACAACAGCAATGACAGATGATGTTTTGAATTGATACGCAACGCTGTTCATGCTGGCAACCAAGTAGCATGCCATATGTGATAAAAGGAACGTCCAAATAAAGGCAATAATATATCGCACGTTTCCACCTCGTCCTTCTCATTCTATTCTAAAAGCTATCATACCATACAAAAAGCGAAGGGGGAATCCAATTTTAGAAGAAAAATGAGGTGACAAAAGAGTCTGATTCGATACACTTTAAATAAAACAAAAAACATCGAATGGTATAATAGCCAAAACTCATAAAGGCTAGGACTTTACCTTATTCGTTTCTTTTCTTTTTACATAAGATAGCGTGAGATGAAGTGTGAAAGGAGGCGGGCAAGCGATGGGAATAACGGAAAGGTACTTTCAATTAGGAACGGAGCAGAATGTGATTCATCTGCCCTATCGCCCAAACGGCTTTGGCATCTTTATCTTGGGGGACAGAACCCACTTTGTCGGGAATGATTCAAGCTTTTGGCTGCAGCATTACGGCAGAAATCAGCTTCTGAACATGCTGAGGAATGAAGGATACACTCTTTTTAACAGCAATCTCTACGGAAGGCATTGGGGCGCGAAAAAAGCGGTCGCCTATGCCAAACAGCTGATACATTCCGTTCTGAAGCAGGAAATACTCAATCCGAAGATTCATATTTTAGCAGAAGGAATGGGTGCTCTCGTGGCCGATGAATTGCTTCGTTTTTCCCCGGATCATATCCGTTCAGCCGCAATGTTGAATCCTTGTCTCGATCTTCAGGCTCATTATGAATCAGAGAAAGAAAATAAATTTTTCTATAAGCAATTTTTGAAAGAGGTATCGGAAAGCTGCGGAATAACTGAAAAAGAAGCGGAAGCGTTCCGTTATAAAACAATTGAGAGCTATCCGAGCGGCGTGCCGGTTCATATATGGCAGCGAATGACCGGAGCGCCCTATCCATACAGCGTACATGCGGAAGCATTCAAGGAACAACAGCAAAAGCGAGGTTCACCAGTCGACATGACATTTCACTTATTTGAGCATCCAAGCAGAATTTATGCATCAATCTGTAAATTCTTTCACAGTCATGAAAAAGAGTTATAGAGAATACAATAACAACAGCCTTCTCTTTTGTGGAGGCTGTTTTGCTTTGGAAATGAAAAACCGGAAAGGCGGCAGATGCAATGGAATCAACGCTGATTGTAGGTGCGGACGAATTTTTCGGCCTTTCATTATGCGAGCGAATGATGGATGAAGGCATACATGTTGACGTTATTCTGGCGGAAACAGAAGATGAAATGAGACAAATGTACTTAGAAGAAAGACTCTTGTGGCTTGGGAGAAATGGACTCTTTCGCCAGCTTGAACGCATTGGAGATCAAAAATATGATACAATTTGTATCCAGTTCGGCGGCTTTTTGCCTTTAGACCAATTTGATTCTCCTTATATATTAGTCTATGAACAAGACCGAAAAGAATGGGGAAAACATGAAAAGGCAGGCTCGGAAAAAGCGGTGATCCTGCCGAAAATGTATGGGCCGTGGAAAGAAGAAACCGAAGAAGACGGCTGTTACACAGACGATGTGGCTGAGGAGCTGCTGAGGTTCCTGCTTGAACCAAGCCGCGATAAAAGCAAAGATCAGATTTTCGATTTGCAAGTCACAGAAAAAACCTCAAAAGAAGAAGCAAAAACAAAAATAATCGAGTGGAAAAGACAATTTTCATCAATTTTCGACAAATATTAAGAAAAACCTTCCATGTTTCGAGTTTTCTAGATACAATAAACGTATAAAAATGATACATGTTATAGCTTGTCAAAAGGAGTTGAACATGACTTGATCACAAGGCTTGTCATGATCTTTTCTGTCCTCCTTTTATTAAGCGGATGTGGACAAACTCCGTTTAAAGGAAAAATTGAGAAGGTCGGCATGCTCTTTCCTGATACGATTAACGATCTCGTATGGGGCACAAAAGGGTATAAAGGATTACTGAATATACAATCAAAATACAATGTGGACGTCTACTATAAAGAAGGCGTAAAAACAGATGAAGATATCATAAATGCGATTGAGGATTTTCATAAGCGGGGCGTCAATCTTCTCTATGGCCACGGGAGTGAATATGCAGAAGTGTTTAACTTGGTCAGCGAAGATTATCCGGATATGGAATTCGTCATTTCTAATGCGAAAGCGAAAGGCGATAATGTGACGAGTGTCCATTTCAGCGGCGAAGCAATGGGCTTTTTTGGAGGAATGACAGCTGCCCATATGTCGAAAACAAATCAGGTCGGCGTCATTGCTTCCTTTACGTGGCAGCCAGAGGTTGACGGTTTTATCAAAGGGGCCAAATATGAAAATCCGGATATAGAAGTAAACACGAAATATACGGCTCATTGGGATGATGATACGACGGCAGTAAAGCTTTATCATAAAATGAAGAACGAAGGCGCGGATGTTGTGTATCCCGCTGGAGACGGGTATAATGTTCCTGTCATTCAGCAAATCAAAAAAGACGGCCTCTATGCTATCGGCTACGTCACAGATCAATCAGAACTGGGTGAGAATACCGTATTAACCAGCACGGTGCAAAATGTGGACAAGGCCTATGAAATCATCGCTGAGCAATTCAACAAAGGCTCCCTTGAAGGCGGCGATCATTACTACGACCTGAAAACCGGAGTTGTTGAAATGGGAACATTCAGCCCGCTTGTCGATAAAGACTTTCAGCATAGAATCGCCAAGCTGATCAAAACGTACAACAAAACAGGCGAACTGCCAAAAAACGAGTAATGGAGTGACGTCATATGCAGCATGAAAAATCACTGGAGTTCTTGCAAATTGCCATGAAATATCTTCCTGAAGCGAAAGAACAGCTTGAAAAATCAGGCATTGAGCTGTCAATGGAGGCCATACAGCCGTTTATGAATCTTTTTACCACGGTAATGGCTGAAGCTTATGAGCTTGGCAAGTCCGACGCAAAATCGGAAACCGAATAAGAAGAAGCCACTTTTTTGAAAGTGGCTTCAGACTGTCGAGAAAATCTCGACAGTCTTTATTTTTTCCTTAAAATACCCATTCACGTGTAATAAAATAAAA
>NZ_JBUPVZ010000024.1:21754-37458 GCF_055486375.1 Bacillus sp. 11C | reverse complement strand
TGGCGCGCCCGAGAGGAGTCGAACCCCTAACCTTTTGATCCGTAGTCAAACGCTCTATCCAATTGAGCTACGGGCGCTTATCAAGCGACTTAACTATCATACTATCATTTGATGTTGAAGTCAAGAAGTTTTTTGAGAATGTTTTTTCGCTAATCGAATCTTTTTTAATTCGACTTCACTTATTATACACGTTTTTCAAAACTTGTAAACACCTTAGAAAAACTTTTTTGTTTTTCATGTTGTTGTGTGCTGTTCATCAGCGACGTTTAATAATATACCATGTGTATTTTATTCGGTCAACACCTTTTCTATATTTTTTTATTTCATTCTTTTACGCTTTGTCATGTGTATACTTTATCTGATCTTACAAATACTGATATGAATGCCTGATCAGGGTGTGAAGATGCTCAAGACATTCATGAGCACCTTCTTAAGTGTACAATGCTTCCTTCTCATTCAACAATAGGCGTTAAAGAATCACCGTTCCATATCTCTCCCTTATTAAGTGTCCAGCTGTCGTTATATAAAGCTGAAGCACCCTTGTTTGCAGCTGGGCTCCACTCATCATTCCATGCCAGAAAGTAAATGGTTTTAGGATATTTTTGTTTTATTGCATTGATCAACAGGCTGTAATCAAAGTTGCCGTTTGCTGTTTGAGGGCCAACTTCCGTAAAGGCGAATGGTTTGTTAAGCGCCGTTAGCTGATCGTATCCGTTAATCGAATAGGCATCTTGAAAATACGCATCTAATCCGACAATATCCACGTAAGACGCACCCGGGTAGAAATCGGTTTTAAAATCTCGGTTGGCATCGGGGGAGTAAACCCAAAGCAAATGGTCAAGTCCTCTTGTGTCGGTCATATAATGATAGATTTTTTTATAGAGCTGTTTATAGAGGGAGATTCTTTCATTATCCTTTTGATTATATGATGTAAGTCCCCACCAAAACCATTCACCGTTCATTTCATGCAGCGGCCTGAACAGAACAGGCACGCCTTGGTTCTCCAGTTCTTGAAGTCCGTCAGCAATTTTGCTGAGCATGGCATTCAGCCGCTTCCCTTCCGCTGTTGAAGAATCTAATATTTTTTTATACTGATCGTTTGTAATTGATGTTTTAAAATGTCCTGATTGATAAGCCGGATTCGCCAGGTGCAGACTGATTTGCGGAATTCCCCCGCTTTTCCAATACGATAGCAGATCTCTGTTGCAGCTTACATCTATCGAATCTTCAATATTTGCAGTTTCAAGCCATCCTCTGGCATAATCACAGCCGTAAATAGCAGGTGATTGTCCGGAAGCGTTTCGAATTCTTTCAGCTTCAGTCATAGAGAATGTATCATAACTATAGCCTCCAAACGCTCCGGAAAGGGCTCTGTTTTCTGTTCGATTCGGCAGATGCGCAAGCCAATTCATTACTTCTTTTGTTGTCTGCTGTGCATTAGGATTAACAGGCGGCACAGTATGCGCTTCAATTGGTTTCGCCAAAGCAGCAGACACAAGTAAAAATAAGATGAGCAAACAAATCGTATGTTTCTTAAACAATGCAATTCCCCCATTCATTAAGGATGAGATATTATCAACTCACACGTTCCTTCTATTGAAAACTCGCCAAAATGCGCAGGCAGAATAAAGTGTGAGCCTGCATTACACTCATACTGAATATCATTATTTACGATTCGGCCTGATCCACTCAGGACACTCCCCAGCAAATAGGTTTGATGAGAAGGAAAAACAGCTCGGCCGCTAATCTTCCATTTGTAAACGGAGAAATCATCCGATTGTACATAAACAGTGATTACGGCATTACCGACTTCTTTCACTGCCGGTGTATGCACTGTATCAATATGCGGTATCGTTATGACTTCCATGGCTTTTTCTATATGGAGGGTTCTTTTTTGGCCTTTATCATCGCAGCGGTCATAATCGTAAACGCGATACGTTGTATCAGAGTTTTGCTGGATTTCAAGGATAAGGGTTCCCTCACATAAAGCATGGAGCGTACCGCTTGGGACATAAAAGAAATCTCCGGGCTTGATTTTGAGGCGTCTCAGCAACCCGTGCCAATCGCCGCTTTCCATTCTTTGTTTGAACTCTTCCTTTGTGCTTGCGTAATGGCCCAAAATCATTTCGGCGTCATCTTTGCAATCAATAATATACCAGCACTCCGTTTTGCCGAGATCGTTTTCGTGCAGTATCGCATAATCATCATCAGGATGTACTTGCACGGAGAGATCCATATTGGCGTCCAGCAGCTTTACCAGCAGCGGAAAAACCTTTCCATCTGGAAAACCGAAAATCTCCGGATGATCGTGCCATACTTGGTCAAGTGTCTTTCCTGCCAGCGGGCCGTTTTTAACAGCCGACGAGCCATGGGCATGTGCAGAAACGGCCCAGCACTCACCTGTTTTTTCCGAGGGGATCGCGTAGCCGAAAGCGTCACGAATCTTTGTTCCTCCCCATATTCTTTCTTTAAAGACAGGCTCCAAAAATAAAGGGTGCTTCATGACCGCACCTCCCCGGATGCTGATGCTTCTTGTAAGGCCTGATCCGCTAAAACAAACGTGCCGATGATTCCGGCGTTACCGCCTAAACATGGAGGTACAATGTAACCACTTATACTTTCTGACAATTCTGAAATATCGAGATAACTGTTCATGATTTTCGGTACATATTGATAAATATAAGGAAACACCTGTCGCTGATTCATCACGCCGCCGCCAAGAATGATTTTTTCAGGCGCAAGGATCAAAATATATTGAGACAGCGCTTGGGCAATATAGTACCCTTCCAGTTCCCAAACTTGGGTTATATCTGATAAATCAGCAGCTTTTTTTCCCCAGCGCGCTTCTATGGCGGGACCAGAAGCCAGGCCTTCAAAGCAATCCTTATGATACAGGCACTTCCCTTGGTATACATCATCCGGGTGCCGCCGGATATAAATATGGCCCATCTCTGGATGTGACAGCCCCTGAAGGAGCCGGCCCTCTACAATTGCGCCTGCACCAATGCCAGTTCCAATCGTTATATACAGGCAGCTGTCTAGACCCTTCGCTTCACCGAAAAGGAATTCACCCAGCGCCGCAGCATTGACATCCGTATGAAATCCGACTGGGATTTTCATTTCATTTTTAACGGTTTGCAAAAAGGGATAGTGTCTCCATCCGTCTTTCGGCGTGGCCATAATGGTTCCGTATGTTTTACTGGTTTTATCGGTATCAACAGGGCCAAAGGAACCGATGCCGATAGCCTGTAATGAGAATTGGCGAAAATATTGAATGACTTTCTCTATCGTTTCATCCGGCATCGTTGTAGGGATCTCAACTCGGTCAATGATCGTTCCATCTTCTTTACCGACGGCACAAACAAACTTTGTGCCGCCTGCTTCAATACCGCCAAGCATGCAGATGGCCTCCTTGTTATCTCCGCGATCAGCGCCGTATGTTTACCGAAGTGACGACAAATTTGTCATGCCGATGACGGGAAAAGGAATATTCAAATGGAATGCCGTTATCTAAGAAGCCCACATGTTCGACTTCCAGAATTGGATCATCCTTTTTGCAGCCCAGATGCTGCTGGTCAATATGATCAGATTTGCAGGCTCTGATTTTCCGGTGTGTTCCGGCGATTTTGAGCTGCAGCTCGTTTGTGATGTGGTTGTAGATCGAATCATGAAGGACATCGTCATTAATGCCTGGTATTAAATGAGTCGGCATATATGTTTTTTCCAATACATAGGGCTCTCCCTCTACAATCCGCAGCCGTACGACATAATAAACAGGTGTTTTCTGATCAATAGACAAATGGGCGGCCACTTCCTCTGTGGGAAATTGCACTTCAAACTGAATGACCTTGCTCTTGATTTTCTTATCTTTCAGCAAGTTGGTCAATCCGAGGATTTCATTGCTGACCACATGGACATGGTCATCCTGTATCGCTGATTGAATAATAAACGTGCCATGTCCTCGTTTTCTGAACAGCAGCCCTTCGGCAACTAAATTATCCAAAGCTCTTTTCATCGTCATGCGGCTTGAGTTGAACTCTTTCGCAAGAGATACTTCATCGGGAATCGGCTGATCGATCGGATAGACGTTATTTTTAATTCTATTTCTCATTTCATTTGCAATGATTTCGTATTTATTCATTGGTATCCTCCGGCAGCTGTTAGAGTTTGATATCACATAAGCTTTTACGGATATCATAAGTTTTTTTCCCTATTTCATCAATGTTGCGGCTGGCCGTGGACTCTAATCATCATGATGATTGCCGGAAGATCTGTAAATTTAGAAACCGTTTTGCTCAGCAATCTCCTTGAACCATTTTCCGCTTTTTTTGATGGTCCTTTCCCCGTCTTTCTCGAGATTGACTGATACAAACCCATATCGGTTTTTATAAGCATTGGTCCAAGACCAGTTGTCCATAAACGTCCATAGGTGATAGCCTTTTACGTTTGACCCTTCCTGTATGGCGCGGTGAATCCATTTAAGGTGTTCTTTTATAAATTCAATCCGGTAATTATCTTGAATTGTGCCTTGCTCATCCCTGAAGCGTTCCTCGCCTTCAACCCCCATGCCGTTTTCAGAGATAAAGCACTCGATGTTCCCGTAGTTTTCTTTTAAATTGATCAAAATATCATAAACGCCTTTTTCGTAGATCTCCCAGCCGCGATGCGGATTCATTTTGCGGCCCGGCATGACGTAAGGATCAAAATACCTGTCCGGCAAAAAAGGAGAGTCGGGGTTCGGAAGATGTTCTTTTGCTTTTACACGTCTCGGCTGGTAATAATTCACCCCCAACAGATCAACCGTATTGTGTTTGATGACCTCAAGATCTTCTTTCTTATAGTCAGGAACAAAGCCTTCGCTCTTTAAAATGTCAACCAGCTCTTTTGGAAATTCTCCTTTGACAGATGGGTCTAAAAAGGATCTGTTAAAAAACGCGTCTGCTATTTCTCCCGCTTTCACATCCGCCGGATGGCTGCTTCTCGGATAGGACGGTGTCAAATTTAAAATGATGCCGATTTTTCCGTCCTGCTTCATCTCCTTGTAAGCCTGAATCGCACGTGCACTCGATAGCATCGTATGAAAACCGACCTGGACAGCCTCTTTAAAATCGACCTTGTTTGGATAATGGAAATCATATAAGTATCCGCCTTCTACGGGGACGATCGGTTCATTATGCGTGAACCATTTTTTCACCCGGTCTCCAAACAAACGAAAACACGTTCTCGCATAGTTTTCATAAGCGTCAACCGTTTCTCTGTTTACCCAGCCGCCGTTTTTTTGAAGCTCCATCGGCATATCGAAATGAAACAAATTGACAAAAGGCTCTATTCCGTTAGCGATCAGCTCATCAATGACTCCCTTATAGAAATCTTCAGCTTTGGCATTGACCTCTCCTGTTCCATTCGGTATTAAACGCGACCAGGAAATCGACATCCGGAACGAGTTATGGCCAAGCTCCTTCATCAGCCTGATATCTTCTTTATAATTGTCGTAAAATTGAGATGTCGCTGCGGGCCCGACATGATCAAAAAAACGATACGGTTCTTTTTCAAACCAGTAATCCCATATATTCTGCCCTTTTCCGTCTCTATCGGCGGCACCCTCCGTTTGTGTTGCTGAAGCGGATGACCCCCACCAAAAATCTTTTGGAAAACGATATTGTTCTGTTTGTGCCAAGTCTCTCTCCCCTTATGTCACATTTTGATACTGTTATCATTTTGCTGAGCAGCTGTTTCCTGTACAGCCTGTTCTTTTTCTTTTGCCAGATTTAATTTATCCATTGCTTTTAGGAACGGAAACCAAATCACGAAGACAATCAGCAGATTGACAAGCTGCATCACGCCACCCATGATCGAGTTCGTCGCCATGATGCCATTAATGAATAAAGGAACCGTCCACGGCACCGTAACACCAGTCGGAGGCGGAACGAGCCCCGCTGACATGGCCAGATAGGTGACGAGCGTAACAACCATTGGCGCCAAAACCCAAGGCACAATAATGATCGGGTTCATGACAATCGGAAGCCCGAATATAATCGGTTCATTTACGTTAAAAATACCGGGAGCAAGGCCGAGTTTTGATACTTGCTTCATCTGCCTGCTTTTCATGAATATGAGAATGGTAAAGACAATCGCAAGCGTCATCCCAGTTCCGCCCATCCCTACTGTATAAATCTCCATAAACGGCTTTGAAATAATATGAGGGATTTCTTTTCCCGCCGTATAAGCAGAAAGGTTTTCTACCTGCAGTGTATTCCAAATCGGGTCCATCACGGAGTTGATAATAATCTGTCCGTGCAGCCCGAAAAACCAAAGGATTTGAATGAAAAACACGGCAATCAGCGTCGGAATGATACCGCTTCCAAGACCGACAAGCGGAGCCTGAATCGCATGATAAATGACGTCGTGCATATTTGTTTTAAATAGCTGCGTCACCAGAACGTTAATCAGCAAAAATACGGTCAATGTAATAAATGCCGGAATAAGTGCGGCGAATGATTTTGCTACCGCAGGAGGAACACCCGCAGGCATTTTGATCGTCAGGTTTTTTTGAACGATTCTTCTGTAGACTTCAGCAGAAAGAAATGCCGTAATCATACCAAGAAACATCCCTTTTGCACCGAGACGATCGACCGGGATAACCCCTGTAATGGCATCCCCTGTTTCCGGTTGAACGATAAAAGGCGTTAAGAGCAAAAAGGACACCAAAGCGATCGCGCCCCCAAATACGGCTTCGACTTGATAGCTTTTTGACAGGTAATAGCCTATCCCGAACACGACAAAGACAGACATAATGCCCATAGTCGCCGTGGAGGCAATGCCGAATTGAGACTGAAACGATGTAAGCATTGACCCATTCATAATTTTGTTTAAGAACGGCAAGTTCGTTAACACCACAAAAATGGACCCGAATATCGTAAGCGGGAAGGCCAGCATAAACGCATCTCGGAGCACTTGCAAATAGCGGTTATTGTTTAACCTCCCTGCAATTGGAACAAGGAATTGGCTGATTTTCTCGAACACCCTATCCACCCCGATTTTTTATAGATTCTTTGTTTGAAAGAGTTCAAGCAGTTCTTTCACTAATTCTTTCATGGTCAATGTTGACATCAGGTGATCCTCCGCATGCATGAGCAGCAAGGAGAAATCCGCCGCTTCCCCGCCTGATTCTTTCTGTATCATTTGAAAGTGAATGTCATGGGCCGCGGATAAATCCCGCTCCGCCTTGGCAATGAGGGCATCCGCCTCTTCCTTGTTTCCTTCCTTGTAGGCGCGCAGTGATTGTATGATGCAGCTGCGGGCATTCCCGCTGTGCAGGATAAGCTGAAAACTGATTTGTTCGTCTGTTAAATCCGTGATTTTTATGTGTTCCATTATTGATTCTCCATTAATGACACTGCCTGCTCATACGCTTTTTTGCCATCTGCCATTCCGTAGGCCATCATGTCAATAACTTCAACTCGAATATTGTATTGATCCGCCTCTTTTTGCAGTTCGCTTTTCAGAAAGCTCATTTGCGGACCGATCAAAACGGCATCCGCTTTTCTCATGTCTTCTTTCGCCTTATCTTGGCCGACAGCCCAAATCTCTGCTTCCTCTCCGATGGATTGTGCGTATTCCTTCATTTTTGTCACCAATAAACTGGTGGACATTCCTGAACTGCACGCAAGTAATATTTTTTTCAACTGCTATCCCCCCTTGTGATTAAAACGCTTACAATAATTATTATAGTCATTATTTTATAAATGTCTATACTTTTAAAAAATAAATATAATCATATAGTTGTACAGTTCATCGTTTTGTACATTTTTCTATGGAAGATTCATTCATAATGTGTTACACTCATCAACAGAAACGAATCAATTGAATAGCTATGATCACTTGTATAACCTCAATAATATGGTTTGAGGGTGTCTACCAGGAACCGTAAAATCCTGATTACAAAAATTGTTTATGACATTTTTTGTAATCAGGATTTTTTTATTTGTCAAAACATTTTAGTAAAGGAGTTTGTTATGAATTTTAAAGTTTTCCTGCTTGCAGCTTCTACGATTGCAGTCGGATTGGTTGAGTTAATTGTGGGAGGAATTCTTCCTCAGATCGCAAATGATTTAGACATTTCCATTGTCTCAGCCGGGCAGCTGATCAGTGTGTTTGCGCTTGGCTATGCAGTGTCAGGCCCGCTGCTTTTGGCATTGACTGCGAAGATTGAGCGGAAGCGTTTATATTTAATTTCCTTATTTGTTTTCTTCCTTAGCAATCTTGTGGCCTATTTCAGCCCTAATTTTGCAACGCTGATGGTGTCAAGGGTATTGGCTGCGATGAGTACGGGGCTGATTGTTGTGCTTTCTTTAACGATTGCCCCGAAAATTGTAGCGCCTGAATACAGAGCGCGCGCAATCGGCATTATTTTTATGGGATTCAGTTCTGCTATCGCATTAGGCGTACCGCTCGGAATCTTAATCAGCGATTCCTTCGGATGGCGCATTTTGTTCCTTGGCATTGGACTTTTGGCGCTAGTCTCCATGCTGGTTATTTCAATCTTCTTTGAAAAGATACCGACGGAAAAAATGATACCTTTCCGAGACCAGCTCAAGACGATTGGCAATCTGAAAATCGCGAGTTCACACCTTGTCACGATGTTTACTTTAGCGGGGCACTACACGCTATACGCCTACTTTGCGCCGTTTTTAGAAGAAACTCTTCACCTGGGCTCTTTCTGGGTCAGCATTTGTTATTTCCTTTTCGGGATATCTGCTGTGTGCGGAGGCCCTTTCGGAGGAGCGCTTTCTGACCGGCTTGGTTCGTTTAAGAGCATTTTGCTGGTGACTGGTTCCTTCGCCATCATTATGTTCTTACTGCCGCTGTCAACATCGTCGATGATTTTCTTTTTGCCTGTCATGGTGATTTGGGGACTTCTGAGCTGGAGCCTCGCCCCGGCTCAGCAAAGCTATTTGATAGAAATTGCGCCAGATTCGTCTGACATTCAGCAAAGCTTTAACACGTCTGCCCTCCAAGTCGGAATCGCCCTTGGCTCAGCCATTGGCGGTGTTGTTTTGGATCAGACGGGTAGTGTTGTCTCAACGGCCTGGTGCGGCGGATCGATTGTCATTATCGCTGTCCTGTTTGCCTTCATTTCTTTAACAAGACCTGTCCAGACAGCAAAAAAATCCTCCTTGTAAAAGGAGGATTTCAGATTGTTGACAAAATCCTAAAACGGTTTAGTTTTAGGATTTTGTCATCTTTTCAGCGTGGTTGAAAACCCTTGAAGTCTAGGAAAGGCGAGCATTGGAGCGGAGCGAATGTCCTAATTCGTGAGCACCAACGCACAGGCTTGACAACGAATGCAAGGGTTTGTCGACACGCTGAAAATCCTCCTTGTAAAAGGAGGATTTTTTATGATTTAGCTGAAAGCTCGTCTTCGGTGACCCATTTATGGTTTTTTACTTTTTCACCGCTAGTTGTCGATGTATAGTCAACCATGTATACGGTTGTTTTTTCGGCGGAGTCGATCTCGGCTGTTGCTCCCTTCATGCCTTTCATATGAGAAGCCTCTAAGATCACCTGATCTCCGGGGTTTAAAGTTTTCTCTCCCGCATCTTTGATCTCTTCTTGGATCACCCATTTGTGATGATCCACACGCTGTCCTCCGTTTGTCGGAGTGTAAGAGACAACATACGCCGTTGTGTCATAGGCGCCTGTCACTGTAGCTTCGGCACCTTTCATGCCTTTCATATGAGAAGCTTTGATGATTACCTGGCTGCCTACTTTATATTTCGGATTTTTAGATTCTTGTAATCCCTCTGGAATGTCAGCTGATCCGGAATGGTCCATTTTTTCATGTGATGATGAATCTGAATGATTTTCATGTGTATTTTCTTTTGTGCTATTGTTATTGCCGCATGCTGATAAAACAAAAACAAGAGATAACATCAGAATTCCCAGTGCTTTTTTAGAGAGTTTCATGTTCATTCTCCTTTGCTTCATTTTTTACTGTTATTTTTGCCAGCAGACAATAAAACGAATAACTGCAAGCAAATATGTCCTTTTGATAATACTATACCCCCGAATGGTATGTAAATACGCTGAACTTCTCATAAAACGATCCCACAGTTTGTCCTATTCCCCTTGATTTACATAGCCAAACATGAAAAAAGCCGCTGTTACGCGGCAACTAGAGATGCAACACTTTTATATACACACCTTTTTTTGCTTTTTGATAAGCGGCCTCCCCCATTTTTCTGACGTTTTCAGATACAGCTGAGGCTTTAACCCATTCGTCATGATGAAAAATGGATGGATCGATAAGACGCATTTTCTTCTTTTGATGGAAATCGTACTGGATGTCATCTTCTTTTACTTGGATGCCGGGATGAATATGTTTAAGCAAGCTGAGTACTTCTTCATTTTTTGATGCATGCAGAATGTGGAGTACCTCTTGATCCGTTTTTAGCAGATCTTCTGCTGATATGATATTGTGCCGCAACGCAGCCTTCAACGTTCTTGCTAAGTATTCATAGCCATATACATTCACAGGATTCAAAAAGAAATCAATCACTTCCATGTAATACACCCCGACAAACCATTCGGCGGCTTCGATACCATCCGGAAACGTCCTTCCGTTTCTCACAATAAGATGATCCAAAAAGCTTTGCGCTTCGAGCAGACTAATGTGTTCATATCGGTACATGTCGCGCAGCGTATAGTCTATCCGATCGGCACAAAGCTCCGACGCGGGCTGTTCGAGCAATGTCCATCTCGTGTCGTCTGTTAAAAGTTCTTCGGCATCATAACCGTGTTTTTCTAAAATTCCCGGAATCTCAGATTGAACAATGACTTGTTGAAAGATGTTTTCATGATAGTCTTCCGCTTCATTTTCAAAGACAACATCGATTACATGAGAAAAAGCCGTGTGCGACACATCGTGAAGCAGGCCTGCTATCTGTTCTTCTATCGTTCCTCCCAGTTTTTTGATGAGGAGCATCACGCCGACGGAGTGCTCATACCGAGTCACATTCCACTTTTGATTGACTAAAAAGCTTGCTCCGCCTTGATAGATTCCTTTCAATCGTTGCACCGGCGCGCTTTTGATAAGCTCTTCCAGCACTCCGTCTATATGGTGCCGCCCGTAAATGACATCATTGATTTCCATACCATCACCTCAGCATCTATTTTCTTCTTGTTATTTATTGTATATATTGATATTACATATTTCTAGGAGGAGGAGGACGATGAAGATCATCTCGAGCAATGAGTTGTCGAAACATATGCTGACCGATTTTTTTGCCGAGCATGAGGGCACACCCGAGATGGTGATTTCCAGCGGCATTTTTCGATGCGATGAATGAGATGGCTATGACACTTTAGATGAAGATGGCGAAATCATCGGTTGTATTACATACGTGATAGGTGGTAAAGATTGTGAAATGATTTCATTAGATAGTATCATTGAAAAGAAAGGGACCGGCTGCTGCAGGTTGAAGAGACGGCTAAACAAACATATTGCCAACGGATAAAGCTTATCACAACGAACGATCATGTACATGCGATGGCGTTTTATCAAAAGAGGGGCTATCAATTTGCCGCATTGTTTCCAAACGCAGTTGAAAAAGCGAGGCGGCTCAAACCGAAGAAAACGGCATTTTGATCCGGGATGAAATTCTTTTTTCAAAGGTAATTAATTAAACGAATAGGAGTTTATTATGTCCAGTCTTTATAAATACCCTCTCATTTTCACGGCATCCCTATTATTGGTTTTCTGTTTGATCTTTTTTTCCTATCAGCTTATTCATCATGTGCGATTGGAATATCCGAATTGGCGGGGAGAAAGCAAAGATCGGAATTGGGAAGCTGTTTTTACCAAAAATGAAGATGCCCTTAACGAATACAGCGGCAATCTTTATTGGATCGGTGATACGGCTAAAGCTGACAACACTTATGTGGGATCTCTGATTGTAAAAAAAGATGATGAGGTTCTGCTGAATTCTGATACAGAAATCCCCATCCGAGATTATTCCGGCGGCACTTCCCGCGATGGAAGCGCAAAAGAGAAGTCCGTTTCTTTTTTGGAGCGATTAGATGAACATGAGCTTGAAGGCCATGATATTACGGTTGAAGTGAAATGGAAGCAAGGTGATCATTATACTGCGAGTCAGTTTTCCCTTAATGAAAAGACCTTGTTTGATCATTAAATAAAAGCAGGGATTTTTATAGAGGTCCCTGCTTTCTTTTTGCAAATTGTCATATCTCCCAGTCTCTTGATCCCCCTTGTCCCCGCGGGCATCCAGCTTTTCTATATGCTCATCCTCACTCAGCCTGAAGGACCCCATTGTCCCCCAATCTCTTATTCTTGTAAATCCAATCTTTATAATCGATTAATACTTGCTTAACACTTAAAAAATATAATGGGGTTGTCATTGAGATACATATATTTTAGGAGGTTATCCAGTTGAAAAAATTCCCGAAGAAATTACTGCCTATCGCGGTTTTATCATGTATTGCGTTCAGCAGCTTAGCCGGAGGCAGTGTGCCTGAAGCCAGCGCCAAGGAAAAGAAAAAGGGGAATCAAGACGAAATTAAGAATGTGATCGTACTGATTGGTGATGGTATGGGTGTGTCGTATACGTCCGCTTATCGTTACTTAAAGGATAATAAAAAGACAAAGTTTGTAGAGCCTACCGCTTTTGATCAATACCTTGTCGGCCAGCAAACGACTTACCCTGAAGATCCAGAACAAAACGTAACAGATTCTGCAGCTGCGGCAACGGCTATGTCAGCTGGAGTGAAAACATATAACAATGCGATTGCGGTGGATAACGACGGGTCAGAGGTCAAGACGGTTCTTGAAGCAGCGAAAGAAAAAGGAAAATCAACAGGCCTTGTGGCGACTTCAGAAATTACACACGCCACTCCCGCCTCTTTCGGTTCCCACGATCACAGCCGGAAAAACATGAATTCGATTGCCGATGATTATTTTGATGAAATGGTAAACGGCAAGCACAAAATTGATGTGCTTCTTGGCGGAGGAAAAAGCAATTTTGACCGCAAGGACCGCAATTTAATCAAGGAATTCAAAAAAGCGGGTTACAGCTATGTGGATGACCGCAAGAGCATGCTTAGAAATAAAGACAGCCAAGTTCTCGGCCTATTCGCTGACGGCGGCCTGCCTAAAATGATGGACCGTACGAAGGATATCCCTTCATTAAAAGATATGACAAACACTGCGATTAAAAAATTAAGCAAGGATAAAGACGGTTTCTTCCTCATGGTCGAAGGCAGCCAGATTGACTGGGCGGGACATGACAATGATATCGTCGCCGCCATGAGTGAGATGGAAGACTTTGAACAAGCTTTTAAGGCGGCTATTGATTTCGCCAAAAAAGACAAACACACATTGGTTGTCGCAACAGCTGACCACTCCACAGGCGGATACTCAATCGGTGCGGACGGCATCTACAACTGGTTCAGTGAACCTATTAAAGCCGCAAAGCGCACACCTGATTTTATGGCAGAAAAAATCGCTGACGGCGCAGGTGTTGAAAAAACATTAAAAACGTATATTGACCAAAAGAAATTGGCTTTAACTAAATCAGAAATTCAATCTGTTAAAAAAGCCGCAAAAACGAAAGAAGTACTTGAAATCGATAACGCGATTGAGGAGATTTTCAATAAACGCTCCCACACTGGATGGACGACAGGCGGACATACCGGTGAAGATGTTCCCGTCTACGCGTACGGACCGTCAAGCGAGGATTTCGCAGGCCAAATTGATAATACTGAAATCGCTAAAAAAGTTTTCAGCGCTTTACAATACAAGATTAAGATTAAAGATAAGTAAAAGAATACAAGGTGCCCCGTTGCTTGTATGGAGTAACGGGCTCTCTTTTTAATGGAGGAATCATGATGAGAGGAATTATTTCGATTGCTGTTTTTATCGTCATGCTTGCGGGCTGCTCATCAAACGTCAATACAGAAACACAAAATGCGGGCGAGGAGCAAGCGGTAAAAGCCACACCGCAAAGCACGTCATCTCAAAAAGACAGCAGAGATGTTTATCAGCCCAATTCACAAGTCACCGATGACCGATCTTTGATGAAGGCGGGCCAAACGTTTTCTGATGACAAGGGAAAGGCTGTTTTAAAGAATATCAAGCAAGTGAATCAAACCTATAAGATTGGCGACGTGGAGTTAACAGTAAAAGAAATGAAGCTGATCCACTTGCGCCCGGACTACAGCATGATTGATTATTTTCATGTATTAACACACGATGAAGAGTTTGATTTCGTTAAGGTCTTCGTTGACATCAAGAACACATCTTCAAAAAAAGTAAATGTTGCGCCGATTGCCTTGATGAAAACAAATACAGGGGAAACCTTTGATTGGAACAAAGATATTTATCTTGAAGAGTTGAATGGCGAATTGGAAGGCGGAGCAGAAAAGTCCGGGAATCTCGGCTTTATTGTAAATGCATCAAGCGGCCATGCTCATGATGAAGATGCTGATGATAAGAAGAAAGAAAAAGAGATCAAGTGGATCGAAATCACAACAAGTGACGTCTTTGACCACAACCATAAGAAGATCAGTGATTCTAAAAAGATCAAAATTGAAATTTAATGATTGCCTTCCAACACGGAAGGTTTTTGTATATCAAGGAGGTTAAACGGTCACTTGGTATGCTAATTTGATATAATCTTTTTTCGAAGATAGAGTACTTCATCTATCATCAAACCTTAACTTTTGAGCTTTTATCGAATGCTAAATTGTTAACACCACAATCTCATCTTGGTGTTAGCTTATATTTTAAGCAATGCTCAATATATACCTTAAGCTAATCCCGTCTCTCCTAAAGTGGCAATATCTATTTTCTTCTCCACATACAAAATAAACACCTGAGATGAAAAGAATTTTGATCGTTTGTACGTTCAACATAAATCAGGTCAAAAAAAGCACTGTTCATTTTCGATTTAACGAAAAAACATCTGAAACAAAAAGTACTAGTAAGATGAATTAGTACTTTTTGTTTGTTCAAGACACAGTGCTGATTGTTAATCTAATTTTTTAATGACAATTGAAGCGTTTACGTTAGTTTGTGTTCCTCCTGCCAGAGTCTGCAGAGTCACTGCGGCAGCGGAAGTATGATTTCGAAGAGTTAAAACATCGCCGGCTGCTATGGCTATTATAGCCTGACCATCGTTTTGTTGAGTACCTGCACCTGAACCGTAAACTGTGTTTGTAATCGGCGCACCATTTAAAAATAGTGTGAATTGGTTAGGTTCTGCTCCCGAAACAGAAAAAGTGACCTCATAGTCTCCCGGGGTGGTAATTGCAATTTGAGAAGTTCCGGGGGCATGTGAAATTCCTGAGGTGGTTATCCCTGTTGAATCAAAAATGACATCAGCCTCTATCGCTACCGTTTGAGCGCTTAAGTTATAAATATACCCGTATTCGGATAACCCAGCTGCTCCTGTGCCTGTTGCTCCGGTAGCTCCCGTGGCTCCTGCAGGTCCAGTGGCTCCTGTTGCTCCCGTGGCTCCAGCGGGTCCAGCGGCTCCCGTAGCTCCTGTTGCTCCGGTGGCTCCTGTTGCTCCTGCAGGTCCAGCGGGTCCAGTGGCTCCGGTGGCTCCGGTGGCTCCCGTGGCTCCAGCGGGTCCAGCGGCTCCCGTAGCTCCTGTTGCTCCGGTGGCTCCTGTTGCTCCTGCAGGTCC
>NZ_JBUPVZ010000024.1:0-21654 GCF_055486375.1 Bacillus sp. 11C | reverse complement strand
CCTGTTGCTCCGGTGGCTCCTGTTGCTCCTGCAGGTCCAGCGGGTCCAGTGGCTCCGGTGGCTCCGGTGGCTCCCGTAGCTCCTGTTGCTCCGGTGGCTCCTGTTGCTCCTGCAGGTCCAGCGGGTCCAGTGGCTCCCGTGGCTCCTGTTGCTCCTGCAGGTCCAGCGGGTCCAGCGGGTCCAGTGGCTCCCGTGGCTCCTGTTGCTCCCGTGGCTCCAGCGGGTCCAGCGGCTCCCGTAGCTCCTGTTGCTCCTGCAGGTCCAGCGGGTCCAGTGGCTCCCGTAGCTCCTGTTGCTCCGGTGGCTCCTGCAGGTCCAGCGGCTCCCGTAGCTCCTGTTGCTCCGGTGGCTCCTGTTGCTCCTGCAGGTCCAGCGGGTCCAGCGGGTCCAGCGGGTCCAGCGGGTCCAGCGGCTCCCGTAGCTCCTGTTGCTCCGGTGGCTCCTGTTGCTCCTGCAGGTCCAGCGGGTCCAGCGGGTCCAGCGGGTCCAGCGGGTCCAGCGGCTCCCGTAGCTCCTGTTGCTCCGGTGGCTCCTGTTGCTCCTGCACTGCCTGGGATACCGCGTAATCCGCGTGGTCCCTGCGGCCCTCTTGCCCCCCTTACGCAACAGCAACATCTACATGAATGTTTAAGCTCAGGATTTTTTTTAGGTCCTAATCTACAACTGGGGCTTGAAGAGTTAGATCCACAGTAAGGGCACCTATGTGACGGTTTTCGAGACATAATTTCTATTCACATCCTTTTACAGCTGCATTTCCCATACATTTATACATAATATGAAAAATGATTTTGAGTGTGAATTAATATGAAAGTATTTCTCCTGCTGCTGTCGCTCCCAGAAAATGAGCCCTTACAAATATATAATCCTTTTGCCAAAACCGATGATCCGCAAAATGGCTCCGGTTATTTCCAACAATGCTTATAAGACTCTTTTTTCTGATAGAGTCAAAGCTATTTTTGCTGTTATATTCTCTGATCTATAAAATGATCAATCCGCTCCATTACCACTTTCATATTCATGCAATCCTGAAAGCTTTGATTGATTTTTTGAATCCCTTCCTTATATCGGTCGTTATTCAACACTTCTTCCACTGCATGTTGTAAAGACTTCGCGGTTACATGGTCTTTAGATATTGTATAACCTGCTTGTAATTCAGTCAGTCGCTGGGCCACCATTGGCTGGTCCTTATCGTGCGGTATTACAACTAAAGGAACATTAAAATGAATGCCTTCATTTACACTGTTCATTCCCCCGTGAGTGATGAAAACATCTGATTGTTCCAACACTTCCAGTTGAGGCACATAAGCAGCAATGATAAAGTTCTCCGGCGCTTGCTTTAATCTTGTCAGATCAGTTTTTTCTCCCGCAGCTATCACGACCTTGCCCTTGACATCAGAAAAAGCATCTATACATAAGTTGAAAAACTCTTCAGTTTCGTCTAATACCGTTCCCATTGAAATATAGATGACTTTCTCATCTTTTAATTTCTCAATCGGGAAATCAGTTTTTTCCGCTCTCTTTGGAAAACTTGGACCGATAAACAGAAATTCATTGCCGAAACGACGGCTTTCCGGCTGAAAATATCTGCTTGTGTACACTACATTTAATTCACCTTTATTATTCATGAATTGCACCATATTTTCAGGTGATACACCATAATTTTGTTTCATCTCTAATAATAGATCTTCACATTCTTTATCCATTTGTAAAGGCACTTCTGAATCCGGGTGCAGAGGCAATATCTTTAAATGTTCTTCATCGAATAAGAAGGAAGCAGATGAAGAGATGCCCGGGATGTTGAGATAATCTCTGACTAGCTCCCCCGCACCGAATTTATCATAATAAACAAAGTCAAACTGAATGCTTTTTGACAACTCTTTTACAATACGTAGAATGTCTAGTGAGGTTTTGATATGAATTTTCAGGAAATCAAGAATGCCACTTGGCGTAGCGATATTGATAGGTGTTGTTCTCAGCAAATCCTGATGAAGATGGACAGTCGCTCCTACCGCTACCAATCTTTCTTTATACTTTTCAGTGGAGATATAATGGACATCATATCCTCTATCGGCAAAGGCTTTCGTAATGCCTAATGTAGGATTTACATGGCCTTCCGCGGGGAAATTTAAAATCAATACTTTTTTCATTTTGACTACTCCCTCTCACATCGTATCCTGATGTTTTGTTTGATCAGACTACTATTAATCGTAAAATGGGGCCGTAGCGCCATGCAAGGGACAAATGATTGAACTATTCTGCTGCTCTGGACTGAAATCTGAAAAGACACCAAGCTTTGGTGTCTATTTATACCTTTCTGATCGTAAAAAACTTCCGCAATAGCCATGGACCTGGCGTGAAACCCAAGGTTAACTGCCAAGCGCCTATAGCTTGCAATCCGTATTCCCGGACGATCAGCATTTTCCGGCTCATACTTCTGACATCTTCAAACCATACCTCATGCGTCCGCCCTTCTTCATCACTGTACCGGTAAAAAGGTGATTGATATTCGGCTGAATATTGGATCGGCGTTTGATACCTCATCGCTCTTTCGATTGCGTTTTGATTTGAAATGGCTGAAGCAACAGTTCCCGGCTGGTACGGGATGATCCAGTCGTACCCATAGAGAGGGACTCCGATGATGATTTTTCTGCGCGGCACCTGCGCAATCGCAAACTCAATGGTTCTCCTGATCTCAGTAATCGGCGCTACCGGGCCCGGCTCACTTCCTGCATGATGCCAATCATAAGCCATAATAAACATATAATCGACAACTGCTCCAATCCCTCCGTAATCGTAGCCTCTCAGCCATGGGATCTGATCGCTTGTTTTTGCCGGAACAGCTATCGTCAGCACATACCCTCCTGCCTGAAGGCGGTCTCTCAGTTGACGTAAAAACCCGGTAAATAGATCACGATCCGCGGCGCTTACCTGTTCAAAATCGATTGTCACCCCCCCATATCCTCTTGTGGAAACTAAGTAATAAATATTGTTGACCAGATTGGTTCTCGCGGTCGGGTTGTTTAAGACTTGGTGAACGATCTCCGTACTGAAGCCTTCTGATGTGAGATTCGTGATCGTTGCCAGCGGTGTGACTCGTCTTTGCCATGTTGTCTCAATCGCGGCCTTATCATTTAATTGGTTTGCAATGTCGCCGTTAGGTGCAATATGGTATTCGAAAATCGAAATCGAAGACGAGTATGGCGCAAAGTCATTAATTAACTCCCGATCGAGATCAGGATTTCGGAGCACATAAAAACTCAGCGTCCCCGCAACGTAATTTGAGATAGAAGGGATCGTTATTTTTGCTCTGACTTGTAAAGCATTTGGGCTGATGCCCGGGTTTGCGGCCCGCAGTCGCTCTAATGGAACAAACGCTTTTTCCGCAATGGCGGTCAGCGTGTCTCCCGGCTGCACTGTATATACATAAAGAGGGATTAGCAGAGCCTGCCCCGGCACGATATTCGTTTCGTCTAACCCATTCACACTCCGGATTTGATCAACAGCAGCATCGTATCTTCTGCCTATGGAAAACAAAGAATCACCAGGCCGGACGATATGGATAAACATGTGTAACCCCCATTATTCGTTAGTCAATCTATCATAAAATCTTATTACCATAATCCCTTATATATGTTAGTGAGCACAAAAAAACCAAGGGGCAAGATTCCCCTTGGGACGGATCACACAATAATCAATTCTCTTTTCTTTCTTCAAGCACATGCTTCAAGTGCTCACAGTCATGATTGAAATGAGCCTCCACATACTGTTTGGCTGCTTTTTTGTTTTTCTTTTTCACTTCTTCAAATATTTTGCGGTGTTCACTCAGTATCGTTTCTGCACGGTGGTCGCCAGTATAATTAAGGATTCTGCAAAAGTGAATCAGATCATTTACATGCTCAAGCAAATTTTTCAAATGTCTGTTATGGCTAAAATCGACAAGCAGCTCATGAAACTTTTGATTTAAACTGATGATTTCCGTATCTTCCATTCCGTTGTGAATGGCTTTTTCTGTTTCTTCAAGCTGTTTTTCAAGAATAGCAAGCTCTTCCCCATCCGCTTCGTTTATGACTAACTCAACTGCCAGCTGCTCCAGCGGAATTCTGATTTTATAAATCTCATCTACATCTTTTGCCGTTAACGACGTAATAGAAAATCCATTTCGGTCATCTGCTTTTAACAAACCGTCTTTCTCAAGCAGCCGCATGGCTTCCCTTATTGGAGAGCGGCTGACACCAAAGCTTTTCGCCAGCTGGGTTTCGTTTATCCGTTCCCCCGGCTTAAAAGTTCCGTTGAAGATCATTTTTTTCAGCTGGTTATAAAATTGCAGGTAGTAAGGAGTCGGTTTGTCTAATTTAAAATCGTCCATATATAATACCTCTTTTGAATATATTCATGGGCTTTTCTTCATGAAAATCATATAACAGATGGTAATGGGAAGCAATAAACTGCCTTGTCAAATCTCAGAATTCGGGGTACGATATGTTTGCTGAACGACGGTCGACGGACTACTGGAAACTGAAAAATCGGCATGTTTTTTCATCGTCAATAGAACACCATACCTCCGCCAGAATAGCACTTTTACATTTTTAGAATTTTTCAATGGAGGAAAAAATATGCTCATTATTCTTGTTATGTTTCTTCTCGGGATTATTTTAGGCTTTATTGGTGCCGGGGGTGCAGGCTTTGTCATTGCACTTTTAACTCTTCTTTTCCATGTTCCTATTCATACGGCTTTAGGCACTTCCCTCGCCGGGATGGCTTTCACCAGCTTATCAGGGGCGTATAGCCACTATCGTGAAGGCAACATTCAAATGAAAATCGGCTTAATAGTCGGATGCTTTGCTGCTGTCGGCTCATTTTTCGGCGCCAAACTGACATCGTTCATTCCGGCTGATTTGCTTCACTATTTGACGGCGGGAATGTTATTTTTATCAGCGATGCTCATTTTAATCAGATTATTTCTTTTAAAAGAGAAGGCTCAAATGAATCAGAGCCATCTTTCAACGTATACGAGAGCGGTCATCTTAGGAATTGTTTCCGGCGTTCTTTCCGGCACATTCGGAATCGGGTCGGCGCCTTTTATTCAAATCGGTTTAATGATCATGCTGAACCTGTCTATTCGCCATTCTGTCGGAACGACGATGCTTGTGATCATTCCCCTCGCTGTAGGTGGAGGAATCGGATACATTACAGAAGGTTTTGTCGATTATATACTGCTGATCAAAGTCTTGGTCGGCACGATGTGCGGTGCCTATGTAGGTGCGAAATTCACCAACCTTATGCCAAAGGTGGTTCTGAAATCGGCCATCTTCTTGACTCCGGCGATTGCGGGCCTGCTGTTATTATTCTAACTAAAACAAAAAACCTGACGCCATGTCAGGTTTTTTGCTCCGCTCGTTCTTTCGTTAATCCAAAAAACGCCAGAGAGCCGATGACCGCTGTCACAAACATGATCGCTCCCATTGGAATGGCAGTCGTTTCATTAATGCCTACAAGCGGGGAGACGATTGATCCGAGGAGAAGCGGCAGCATGCCGAGCAGCGCGCTTGCGCTTCCGGCTCGGTGCCCCTGCTTCTCCATGGCCAGCGTAAACGTGCTGGTCAAAACCATGCCAATTGTAATCATGTAAATGAAGATGGATATGACTAATGTGGCCAGAGGGCCGTGAATCATGGTCATAGTCAAAAGCACAGCCGTCGCAACCATAGCTGTAATGACCGCTATGCGAAGCAGTTTTTTTTCATGGATGATTCCGCCAAAGCGCCCGATCATAAAGCTGCCCGATATAATCGCCAGGCCGTTAATGCCAAAAAGAATACTAAACACCTGCGGCGACACCCCGTAAATACCCTGGTATACAAATGGCGTACCGGACACATATGCAAAGCTTCCTCCATGTATAAACCCAACAGTTAACGCGTACCCCATAAAGGACCGATCCCTCAGCAGGCTGCCCATCGTTTTGACAGATGTTCCGATTGAGCTTGGAATCCTTTTTTCCGGCGGCAGCGTTTCTTTTAGTCTAAATGCAATCAAAAGAACAAGTAAAAATCCGATGATCGTTAACACGTGAAAAATCGTATGCCACGTTGCAAATGGCAAAAGCAAAATGGCGCCGCCTGTCATAGGTGCTACCATTGGCGCAACTGCTGTAATGACCATTAACAGTGAGAAAAATTTAGAAAGCTCTCTTCCGGTAAACACATCGCGGACGATGGCGCGAGACAGCACAAGCCCTGCTGAAGCGGTGAACCCCTGTAAAAAACGCGCAGCTACTAATGTTGTAATATTGGGCGACAGCGCGCAAAACAGAGAAGATAACGCAAATAAAAAAATACAGATTAATAGCGGTTTCCGTCTTCCCTGCGCATCACTGACCGGCCCGACAATCAGCTGGCCGATGGTAAGCCCGACCAGACAGGCTGTTAAACTTAACTGTACAAGTGAAGCGCTTGCTGATAAATCATTCGCGATTTCAGGAAAACTCGGCAAATACATATCGATATTAAGCGGGCCCAATATAGCAAGCATGCCGAGCAGAAACGCCAATGCCAAGCGTTCTTTTCCAGTTGGGTTTTGCAGCATGTTATCAAACCTTCCCTTCAACCTAGTCCCTTATGTAAGATGTCAACTTCAACGATAGATTGAAGCTATAAAAACATTTGTATATTGTATCATAACTTTCAGTCTGTGAAAGCCGCTTAAAGCTTGAACGAAAGACACAGAAAGATCAAGGGCTACAGCCCTGATCTTGTGAGTATACCCTTTTCTATGTCCACAACCGCAAACCCGCCATAAGAAGTACACCGGTGATCACAGTAATGGATAAGCTTTTCGTTTTCATCGCAATCAAAAGAGTCGGGATCAAGATAACGGCTGCGGGCCAATTCAATTGAAGAGTATCATTTGACTGAATCATACAATCCTTTACGACAAGTGCTGTCAATATACAGACCGGCACATAGGAAAGCCACTTGAGCACGGGCTCCGGCAAAGTGATATTTCGAACAACTAAAAAGGGAATGACGCGGGGAATCATCGTGACCAGCGCACAGCCGATAATCACCATCAAGATGTATGTATTGACACTCATTTATCCGTCACCACCCCGATTGTTGCTACTATAACCGTTGATATGATGACCGCAAGATGAGACGGCATAAAGAAAGAAAAAACAACCATGGCAATCACCATATAGATCATGAGTGATACATAATGTTTAAGCTTCGCCGGCACAACATGTTCCAGTTGAAGAACCAGCAGCGCTAAAAACATAGCCGTCACCGCAAAATCCAGTCCGAACGATTCCGGATCGGTAATCCACTTGCCAAAAACAGCCCCCGCCACACAAGACAGCACCCAGCACGCATATGCTGTAAGATTTAAACCGAACATCCAGCGATCGTTAATCGGCTCGTTTTTGACAATCTTATTTGAAGCAACACCGAACGATTCATCTGTCACCATCATGCCGATACCTACATTTTTCGCCAGTGAATACTTTGAAAAATGAGGAGCAAGCGAGGCGCTTAATAGAAAATTCCGCAAATTCACAATAAACGTAGTCAGAATAATGGCGGACATCGGGCTGTTCGCCGCTAACAACGCACACATAATGAACTGGGCGCCGCCTGCAAAAACCAATCCTGACATTAACACAATCTCCATTACGCTTAAATGCGACGCAACCCCAACGATTCCGAGAGCCAAGCCTACACTGATGTAACCGATCAGCGTCGGAACACAATCTTGAAATCCCTGCAGGAATGTTGGCTCGTCAGTTTTTGCATGAGTCATTTCTTTTTCAGATATCATTCTGTCCTCCTCCTCCTCGTCTAACATATTATACACACGTATGTTATAACTGACAATAGAATGTGATAACAGACTTCCCTATGTTATAATGAAAGCGAATATGGACGTAAGGAGATACATGTATGGATGATATCCAAGCCATTATTGCAATGAATCTGGTCAAACTTAGAAAAAACAGAAACCTGACTCTTGATCAAGTTTCTGAATTAACGGGTGTCAGCAAAGCGATGCTCGGACAAATCGAAAAAGGAAAGTCCACCCCGACTGTCACTACACTATGGAAGATCGCAAACGGGCTTCAAGTCTCCTTTTCTGTATTTCTGAAAGAAGACAAGCCGATAGTTAGAAAAATTAATCTGAGGGATATTGAACCTGTTACAGATAATGAAGAAAACTACAGCGTCTACCCTTTTTTCCCCTACAATCCTGAAACAAAGTTTGAAATTTACGTTGTTGATCTGAAACCTGGATGTATTCATGAAGCAAAAACACATTTAGGAGAAGAATATCTTTTCATTAAAGAAGGCGAATTAACGGTTAATCTGCAGGGACAGGAGCACATGCTCGCTTCAGGAGACGCCCTGCAGTTTACAGGGTCAACCCCGCACAGCTACATCAATTCTTCTGAAGAAACGGCTAGCTTTTTTCTGCTGATGTTTTATCCTGAACCGCAAGAATAACACAAAACCTCCCTTCACATCTGGGGGGTTTTTCAAATATGCAAATGGCTTGCAAGTTGAAATCAATCATTGTATATTAATTGATGAGTCAATCATTGATATATCAATTAATTATGTTGACAAGAAAGAAGGGATGGGTTTTGGCGTCATTTTGTTCAGAGGAAGCCGAGATTTTATATCAGCTGCAAGGCGTGAACAAGGTGATTGGCGTGAAGTTCGAGGCATGCACGGGCATCAGCCAATCTCGTTTGGAATTGCTGTCATTGCTTTATTATGCAGATGAGATCAGTCAAAGCGACCTTCAAAAGAAAGTAAATATTGATAGCGCCGCCGTCACTAGACACCTAAAACAGCTGGAAGCCAAAGGCATGGTCTCAAGACGGCGCAAACCTGAGGACAACCGCATCACCCTTGTGCGGTTAACAGATCGAGGAAGAGAGCGGATCGAGTCTTCTAAGCAAGAAAAGGAGCGTTTCATGAAGGAAATGCTCGCGAATGTAAGTGCAGACGAGCGCCGCCTGCTCATTGATGTGCTGACGCGTATGCGTAACAGCATAGAAAATATCGAAGCTTAAGAGGAGTGTATCAACATGATCAAAACAAACGATTTTATGGAGATTATGAAAGGCCGCCGTTCTATTCGCAACTATGATCCGACGGTGAAAATCAGCAAAGAAGAGATGACAGCAATCTTAGAAGAATCAACAACGGCGCCATCTTCTGTCAACGCTCAGCCATGGCGTTTTCTCGTCATCGACAGCCCGGAAGGAAAAGAAAAGCTCGCACCGCTTGCAAGCTTCAACCAAACGCAAGTCACAACATCATCTGCTGTCATCGCTGTATTTGCAGACATGAACAATGCTGACTATCTAGAAGAAATCTATTCAAAAGCGGTGGAACTCGGTTATATGCCGCAGGAGGTAAAAGACAGACAAATCGCCGCGCTGACAGCTCATTTTGAAAAGCTTCCGGCGCAGGTGAACCGCGAAACGATCCTGATTGACGGCGGTCTCGTTTCAATGCAGCTGATGCTGACTGCACGCGCGCACGGCTACGATACAAACCCCATCGGCGGATACGATAAAGAAAACATCGCAGAAACCTTCGGATTAGATAAAGAACGTTATGTACCGGTCATGCTTCTTTCTATCGGAAAAGCAGCAGACGAAGGCTATGCTTCCTACCGTCTGCCGATTGATACAATTGCAGAATGGAAATAAAACAAAGAGCCCAGACGTAAGTTCTGGGCTCTGTTTTCATTTTGTTGCTGTCAACAATCAGACAAGAGAGATGGAAATTCCCACCTCTAGTCTCTATTATTCTTTGGTTTTCTTCCTGCCAAACGGCCACCAGTTTCCTTCTCCAAAGGTCACGATGATTGCCGGCATAAAGAGCGGAAGAATGACAAGGCCGTAAAGCAGCAGCCCGATAATGATAACACTTGCCACCTGCATCAGCGTATTGACGCCCGAGGGCATCATCGCCGCGAACGTGCCGGCCAAAATAATGGCCGCCGTAATAATGACTGATCCCATTTTGCTCATTGATCTGATGACACCTTGTTCAATGCCAAGGTGCACCTCCTCCTTAAATCGGTCAAGCAAGAAGATCGAATAATCTACGCCTAACGCGATCAAGATGACAAAGCTGAAGAACGGTACTGCCCAACTGACGCCGGCATTTCCCAGGCCGTTCACAAAAATCAATTCTGTTATGGAGATCGACGTATAGTATGTCAGCAGCAATGACGCGATCATATAAATCGGCATGATCATCGAGCGGAATAAAATGGTTAATACAATAAACAGACCTATAATCATAATCACCATTGTTCTGGAGAAGTCCGTTGTGGACAGCTCTTTTAAGTCCGCATTCACACTCGTGACACCGCCGTATACGATCTGTGCGTCCTCGAGAGGAGTGCCGTCAACTTCGTTTGCTACAGCTTTTTTGATTTGGTTCATTGTTGTAATGGCCTGTTCTGAATAAGGATTAGAGTCCAGGACGACGCTTAATTGTACGCCTTTGCCATCTGAAAATGAATATTGGTCAATTGACTTCTTAAAGTCTTTATCTTTCATGACTTGATCAGGAATGAATATGCCTGTATCCCTTACGGTTGAGCTTTTGCTCATATCCTCTAACATATCACTGGAAGCTGTTATGCCGTCAGTGATTTTCGTCAGGCCATCATTTGCGCTCTTCACGCCTGCAGCCAGCTTCTTCAGGCTTTCTGTCAGCGTTCCGGCTTGTGCCTTCTGGCCTGAGAGCTGCTGGTCCGCTTGTTCAAGACCGATTTGAATCTGTCCAAGCTGTCCGCTGATTGCCGTAAGCTGCTGTACGGTCTGTGCGGTATTGCCTGTTTGGGAAATCTGTTTGCTCACAAGCTGCAGCTGCTGATTGATTTTGTCTAAACCGTCTGCCGCATCGCCCAGTGAACCGCCGGAGCTGCTATTTGAGGCTGAGCCCGTTTGCCCCGCCATTTGATTCATTCCGTTTTTTATATCCGTTAAACCGCTCTGGACATCGGCAATTCCTTTACCCGTCTTATCCAGCCCGTCTGAAACCAAGCCTAGCTGTTTATCAATATATAAATCTTTGATTTTTTCACCAGTCGGCTGCGTGATGGTCATGACAGAGTCCACATGATCGACTTTCTCAATCGCTTTGCTGACATTTCCGAGATAAGGGATTGTATCAGCTGTTGTGAGTTCTTTGTCTCCTTTCACGACAACGTTGATCGGGAACGCTTTCCCTTCACCGAATCCATCTTTGATGGCCTCAAGAGCTTTTATTGATTTATAATCGCTGCTGATCTCTGCAGTCGAATCGAATGAAATCTGGTCATCATAGGTCAAAATGAACGGAAGCGTGATGATCACTGTAATGACAATAAACAGAAACGGACGCACAACCGAATGTCTGCCGAGAAACGCCCATAATTTATTATCACTGTGCGACAGCACTTTTTTAGAAGGCCAGAATAACTTTTCACCCAGTGTCACCATAAATAATGGCAGCAGTGTGTAGAGGATGATCATTAAAATTCCCACACCGACTGCGACTCCTACTGCTGATTGGAAAATCGCAAACTTCGCAAAGCCTAAGGCAGAAAACCCGATCAATACCGCAAATCCGCTGATAAATAAGGTTTTCCCTCCTGTACGATAAGCGATTAGCACCGCTTCTTTTTTGTCATGTCCATTTGCCAATTCTTCACGGAATCGGGTCAGAAGCAGTATGCAGTAATCTGTTCCGATGCCGAACAGGATGGCGACTAAGAAAGTTTGCGTAAACGTCGAGATAGGAAAATCAACATTGTACACAAGGATTCCCAATACGGATTGACTGATCAGATAAGAGAAACCGACAACCACAATCGGGATAAAAGGCGTCACAACAGAGCGGAACACGATCAGAAGTAAACCGATAATCAGGCAGACTGTGATCACTTCCGTTTTCTTGAGCCCTTCCTCTGAACTGTGAGCGAAATCCTGATTGATGAGAGATGCTCCTGTCATATATGCAGTTAAATCATTAGGAACGATTTTATACATGTCATTCGCGATTTTTTCCGCCTTTTTATCAGAACCTGTAATCGTGACAGGAATGAGAATCGTTTTCTTGTCTTTTGAGATTAATTGGTCTTTGACTTCTTTCTCCGCTGTCAAAGGGGACGTTACTTCTTCTACACCGTCGATCTTTTTGATTTTATCGATCATTGCGCGGAGCTGATCCTCTGTTTCTTTCTTCAAAGCGTGGTCTAATGTAAGAACCATACTGATCGAATTAGTGTCTTCTCCCGCTTGTTTTAAAATGGCATTTGCTTTTTCCGAAACAGCATCAGCGGGTAGCTGGGCCTGCCCTTTTTGATTGGCCAGTTCTGTTACGTTCGGAGAAAACAAACTCAATATCACGGTAAGTGCTAATATAATGGCTGCAATTGCCCACTTGAATTTGATGATTGCTCTCATTCGGCAGGATCTCCTCCTTTAAATTTGCTTTTTAGAATGGTGAATATCTCTATGATAGAGTTTAAGTGTTCCTCATCTATATCATCGATTAGCTCTTTAAGAGCGTTAAAGATGGCTGAATCTAATTTTTCCAGGATGTTTTCACCGCTGGCTGTGATGTGAATAAGCTTAGAGCGCTTATCACTTTTTGCCGGACAGTCATCCCATTCAACCAATCCTTTTTCAAGCAGCTTTTTCAGTCTGTTCGAAATCGCGCTCTTATGTACATTTTGATACATGGCCAGGCTGCCGGGAGAGGTTGGTCCTTTGACTTTTAAAATTTTTAACAGGTCCGCCTGTTCTCTGGAGATATGCTTGAAGACATCCTGATTGATTTCACGATGCACAAACTCTGTCCCCTCGAGTAATACTTCCACAAACAGGTTTATCGCCTGACATAGCTTTTGTTCATTCAACATCTTCCCCTCCTCATTATAGTTTATACCACTAAACTATATGATCAATGCCAATTAGTTTATTCCTCTAAACTATGTCTGTCAACCTATTTTATTCACAAACACTCCACAAAGAACACCTGTTCGTGTACAATGGAGTTATAAACACGAAGGGAGAAAATCCACATGCCAGATTTTCCACTACATTTTTATGAATATAACGTATGGGCTAATCAGCAAATATTCAACCGGTTAAAAGAGCTTCCAAAAGAGGTCTATCGCCAAGACATTCAAAGTGTGTTTCCGTCGATAGCCCATGTCTTGTCTCATGTTTACCTCTCCGACCTCGGCTGGATTGAAGTGTTTTGCGGCAAAAGCATGAACGATGCTCTGGCATTAGCTGAACAGCTTAAAGAACAGACAGAGACAAAAGAAATGGAGGAGATGGAAGCCCTGTTTCTGGAGTTATCCGAGCGCTACACATTATGTTTACAGCAAAACGAACAGATCGATAAACCCCTCCAGATTCAAAACCCCTCAGCCGGAATCATGGAAACGACTGTTTCCGAGCTGGTTCCTCACGTTGTTAATCACGGGACATACCACCGTGGCAATATCACAGCAATGCTGCGGCAGGCAGGATATGCATCCGCTCCGACAGATTATGGGCTCTACCTGTATTTGAAAAAAACAGAAATGGCATAAAACGACTGCGGCTCACTAAATGGAGCCGCTTTTATTATGAATTTTTTCAAAAAACATTAAAATTTCTTTTCATTTACCTTTATAGTAAAAAAGATAGAAATTTTAGTGTTATAATAATCATTAAAAACGTATTGCTGACTCAAAACAATTTTCAATGGAGGAACACACAAAGTGACAGACGATATGACGAAAGATAATATAAATCAGCAAACCTTGGAGAGAGGCTTAAAAAACAGGCACATCCAGCTCATCGCCATCGGCGGTGCTATTGGGACGGGGTTATTTCTCGGCTCAGGAAAATCAATTCATTTTGCCGGCCCGTCGATTTTATTTGCCTACTTGATCACAGGAATCATTTGCTTTTTAATTATGCGATCTCTGGGTGAACTGCTGTTATCGAATTTGAACTATCACTCTTTTGTTGATTTTGTACAAGACTATTTAGGCGATATGGCAGCCTTTATCACCGGCTGGACATACTGGTTCTGCTGGATTTCCATTGCGATGGCAGATCTGACAGCCGTCGGGCTTTACACTCAATATTGGCTCCCGGGTGTGCCGCAATGGGTGCCCGGCTTAATCGCTCTGATTGTTTTAATGATTATGAACCTGGCAACTGTCAAGCTTTTTGGAGAATTAGAATTTTGGTTTGCTTTAATTAAAGTCATTGCCATTTTGGCGCTGATCGCTATCGGTCTTGTGATGATCTTCAAAGGGTTTCCCACTAGCTCAGGAGCCTCCAGTTTCACAAATCTCTGGAGCCACGGAGGTATGTTCCCGAATGGAATGCACGGGTTTATCCTCTCGTTCCAGATGGTTGTGTTTGCCTTTGTCGGCATTGAGCTGGTCGGACTTACAGCCGGTGAAACAGAGAACCCTGAAAAAGTCATCCCTAAGGCGATCAACAATATCCCTATCCGGGTGCTGCTTTTCTATATCGGTGCTCTTCTTGTCATTATGAGCATCTATCCTTGGAATGTTATCAATCCTAGCGAAAGCCCATTCGTACAGGTATTTGTCGCGGTCGGCATCGTCGCGGCAGCAAGTATTATTAACTTTGTTGTGTTGACATCCGCTGCTTCAGCATGTAACAGCGCTGTGTTCAGTACAAGCCGTATGATCTATTCCTTGGCGAAAGATAATAATGCGCCTGAATCAATGGCGAAACTGACTCCGCGTAAAGTACCCAGAAATGCGTTGTTCTTTTCAGCTATCGTGATTTTAATCGGTGTCACGCTAAACTACATCATGCCAGAAGGCGTATTCACCCTGATCACAAGCATTTCAACCGTCTGCTTTATCTACATTTGGGGTATTACGGTCATCTGCCATATGAAATACCGGAAAACAAGACCTGAATTAGCGAAAACAAATAAGTTTAAGCTTCCGCTTTATCCGTTTTCAAACTACCTGATTCTTGCGTTTCTGGCGTTTATCATTGTTGTTTTAGCATTAGCTCAGGATACTCGAATTTCCTTATTTATCACGCCGGTTTGGTTTATTTTGCTGATTGTGGTTTATAAAGTGAGAAAAGCAAAGCATCAATAAGACTCGCAGCTCCTGCCTCAAAAATGAGAGCAGGAGTTTTTTGATGAAAAATATTCCAAATAGCCTTTGCTTTCGAATTTGAAGTTATGCTATAGTGTGTGTAATCAAAACAAGAAGGGATGATGGGTGGACAATGATTAACTAATCTTATTTTTACCGTTTGAAATCAATATTTCAAATCAGAAAAAATAGGATTAGTCTGCCCATTTTCTATATAGATGACACTGCTTTTTATGAACAATAGCTTATTTGATCATGCACAGGCGCGGCTAATCCTTCCAACACATTTGGGAGGATTTTTTGATTCTCCCTTTAAAGCGAGGGATATGAATGAAAGAGATTGTAACATTAACAAATGTCAGCTATGAAGTGATGAATCTGACTGTTTTTAAAAACGTAAATGCCAGTGTTCATCAAGGAGATATCATTGGGATTATCGGCAAAAATGGCGCTGGGAAATCGACGCTGCTTCACCTCATTCACAATGACTTAGCCCCTGCACAAGGACAAATCCGAAGACTTCGGCAGGATTTAAAAATGACGCTGGTAGAACAGGAAACCGCGTCGTATTCCTTTGCGGATCAGACGCCTGCCGAAAAGAAATTACTGGAGAAATGGTGTGTGCCCGTTCGAGATTTCCATCAATTAAGCGGCGGCGAAAAACTGAAAGCACGGCTGGCGAAAGGACTTTCAGAGAATGCAGATCTGTTACTGCTGGATGAACCGACAAATCACCTTGATGAGAAAAGTCTGCAATTTCTCATTCAACAGCTGAAACGTTATAGAGGCACTGTGATTCTTGTTTCTCACGATCGTTACTTTTTAGACGAAGCCGCAACAAAAATATGGTCGCTCGTTGCTCAAACCTTGATTGAATTCAAAGGAAATTACTCTGGGTATATGAAGTTCCGGGAAAAGAAAAGACTCACCCAGCAGCGTGAATATGAAAAGCAGCAAAAAATGGTTGAACGGATTGAAGCCCAAATGAATGAGCTTGCTTCATGGTCGGAAAAAGCCCACGCCCAATCGACGAAAAAGGAAGGATTTAAAGAATATCACCGTGTAAAAGCGAAGCGTACGGATGCCCAAATGAAATCTAAGCGGAAGCGGCTTGAACAAGAGCTGGAAAAAGCAAAAGCGGAACCCGTTGAGCCGGAATATCATGTACACTTTTCAATTGATACAACCCATAAAACGGGAAAACATTTTTTAGAAGTTCAGCATGTAACGAAGGCTTTTGGCGAAAGACTACTCTTTAAAAACGCACATTTTACAATTCAGCACGGTGAAAAGGTTGCGATCATAGGCCCCAATGGCAGCGGAAAAACGACATTACTGAAAATCATTCTGGGACAGGAAACAGCTGAGGGGAGTATATGGGTGTCGCCGTCTGCAAACATCGGCTATTTAACGCAGGAGGTGTTTGATTTGCCTTTAGAACAAACACCGGAAGAGTTATTTGAAAATGAAACATACGAAGCAAGGGGACACGTTCAAAATCTGATGAAACACTTAGGTTTTACAGCTTCCCAATGGACTCAGCCGATCAAGCATATGAGTATGGGCGAGCGTGTAAAGATTAAACTGATGGCTTATATCCTGGAGGAAAAAGACGTGTTGATTTTAGATGAGCCGACAAACCATCTCGACCTGCCGTCACGCGAACAGCTGGAAGAAACACTGTCACACTACAGCGGCACATTGCTGGCGGTGTCACATGACCGATACTTTCTCGAAAAAACAACAAACTGTAAACTCGTCATCTCGGACAATGGCATCGAAAAGCAGTTACATGACGCTCCTTCAGAAAGAAATGAGCGGGAAGAGCTTCGTTTAAAGTTTGAGACAGAAAGACAAGAAGTGCTGGGAAAGCTCAGTTTGATGGCGCCAAATGATAAAGGATACAAAGAGCTTGATCAGGCTTTCAATGAGATTACGAAACGAATGAAAGAGCTGGATCAATAACGTTAAGGGATACCAAGGGCTGTTCGCCCTTGGTATTTTTCAAGTTTTCGCCTTCAGCCCTTGCCAAAAAATATCGAAGGAAATCTCTAAAGATCGCTCAAAGGATTGTTTATTCTCGTAAACCAGCTGAATGTTCAGCCCATCGAAAAGAGTGATAAAGGCTATTGCACACTTTTCGGGCGGACAGGTGGTGCCCTCTTCTTTAAAAACAAGTGCAACTCGGCTTTTCAAAGCATGCAGAAACAGCAGGTACTGGGCTGAAATAAAATCACTTACTTCAACAGGAGCCTTAAACGACATCGCCTGCAAAAAGGCTACATTGGGCATGGCATGAAAGCGCGCCTGTGTTTCTTTTAAAAAAGCATATATAAGATTTTTGGCTGGCATATGCTTTCGGGATTCAAAAAAATCATTGATAAACGCTACTTCTTCTTCAACAATCTCGGGGTATACTTCCATCAACAGATCCTTTTTTGACGAGAAATGGTAGGACAGAGATTGTTTCCGAATCCCCAATTCTTTTGCAATATGCGCCATTTTTACTCCCTCGTAGCCAAGCTCATTAAATTGGCGAACGGCTGTGCGTTTTATATTCTCACGGGTCACTGTTCTGCCCTCCCCTAATTATTTAAATCCGTTTTCTCTTTTCTCTTGGAACAGATAAATAAAATATATAATAAAAGAAACAGCAGGTACACCAAAATGGAAACGATATAAATCTCCCGATAAGAATAGATCGTTGCCACTACACCTAATAACAACGAGCCTCCGCCAATTCCCATATCAAAAAAATTAAAGAATGTCCCCATAGCATCCTCATGTTCATGCTCTTGAACGAGATTAATACACCATGTCTGGATAGCCGGAAATATTGAACCAAATCCAAACCCGTAACATATCGCCGCAGCAAAAAACATAGCATCGGTTTGGGCAAGATACAGTATGGATAGCCCTGCTAAAGAGAATATTGAGGCGGGGATAAGGATAGCAGCCGCTCCAAACCGGTCAAACATTTTCCCAGAGATCAGGCGTATAAAAAAACTGGCTGCCGCAATCAGAAAGAAAAACATTCCGACACTTCGGAAACCCTTTTCCAGCGCATAGAGTGAAAAGAAGGACATGATCGCAGATGCAGCAATCCCGACTAATAATATGAGAAATGAAGGAAACAACACACGTTTTTCTAACACCTTGACCTTTACCATTCCCTTTTCAGCCGTGTCTTTTCCTTCAGACCGCCTCCGGACAAATACAGCCATTAGCACAGCCAGTAATAGAATAGACATCCCGCCTAGAAAAAGTCGCTGAAAATCATAAAGCTCCAGTGCCACGATACCAATCATCGGTCCAATCGAAACCGCAATCGTTTCGCCTACCCCAAAATATCCAATCCCCTCACCTCGGCGCTCCTTCGGAATAATTTCTGCGGCAATCGTCGCAAAATAAGTAGTCGCTAATCCAAAACCGGCACCATGTATGAAGCGAATGAGCAATAGAACGCTCACATCTGACGCAAGATAATATGCACCGGTTGAGCCGGCACTGATAACAATTCCAAATATAAGTAAATATTTTTTGTTAAATCGTTTAGCCAAAACCCCTGCAAAAGGACGTATGGCAATGGCAGATATCATAAAAATACCTGTAACCAACCCGACTTGCTTTGCACCACCCCCTAAAGCAGTAACAAACAAAGGCAATGTCGGCAATAACATTTCAAACACCATAAATAAAAATGCATTTGAAAGCGTGACAAAAATAAATGATAACGACCACATTTTTGCAGTGTATATTTTTTTCGCCTGTAACTCCATCAGTTCTTCTCCTTTTCTTTCGATCTACCATACTCACTTTATCTGACTTAAGTCAGATTGTAAACTTTAAAATCTTTAAAAATTTGTGATAAACATCTGTTTTTAAATATTTATCTCCAATAAAACTGACAATAGTCAGATTTATTTAAATGGACTAAAATAAGTTTGATTAGTCGTTACAGCCAAAGAGCTCCATAGAATGTTGACAATTTCATCTCATTACATAAAAAAAGAACAGCACACGCTGTCCTTTTTTCTTAATATTTTCAAACATCAAAACCCTTGATCTACCGAACCGAAATCCCCAATTCATGTAAAATGAATACAAAAAGAAGGTTAATAACAGAAGGAGACAGAAGAATTAATCAAACAACCAAAGTGAGGATGGATCATATGACTGAAGACTTTTATTGTGATGAAGTATTTAGCGGCAAAACGAAAGTACATAAGGTTCTAGAGACAGATAACGTATTGGCACGAAGCCTTTTTATCCAGTCCATATTGTGGCTGTCCCCAAGACAAGAAGCATATCTCCTCGTTGATCACCCTGGAAGACCACGATCATGGCTTGCTTCTTGAATTAATGGATGTCATTCAAAAGGTCGCTTCCATGGTGACGGGAGAAAAAGGCGCGTGCCGTGTGATCACCAACTTAGGAGCTTACCAGGACTCTAAACATTTACATTGGCATATTGTGTTTGGAGAACCGCTTAAGTAAGCGGCTTTGGTCAGTACAGCTGTTTCCGCATACGTATATTGGTCATGGCATAGCCCATCTTCTGATAAAGATGGACGGCTGTCTCGTTGTGCGCAAACACATGAAGAGCAAGTCTTTCCGCACCAAGCTTTCTTGCTCTTTCATCCAGCGTTTGAAGCGCCGATTGAGCCAGCCCTTTTCCGCGAAATGCTTCATACAATCCAAAGGAATAGATAAACGCTTCCTTCTGTGGATGGTGCGGATCAGCATACAGCCAGAGCCAGCCCACCCCTTCCCCTTGTTCATTTGTGATGTTCCAAAAGAAATGATTACTGCTGTTTCGTCCATTCGGAATCATTTTCTCATATGCCTGCTCCGATTTCTCAAACGCCTCTTTTTCCGTCCAAGTTCCCGACGCTATGTTTTGCTTCGCATAATTTTGCACGGATATCCCGCGAAATGCTTCGAACTCCTCCACAGTCATGTCTTCCAAGGTTAACGTCATTCTGTATTCCTCCTTATAAAAAAAGTCCAGCCAATGCCGGACAATCACTGCGTACAAATAAAAAATAAGCCGTTATAAGCCTCTGACTCTCTATCATTCGATAAGAGAAATCAATTTCCTGCAAATCAAAATAAAAGACTGTTAAAACATTACGTGAGCTCCCGAATCATGATCATGATCGAAGCAATCAAACAAATCATCGCAGGTATCGTCATGAGAACCGATTGACGCGCTCGAACAATGTGCGCATGAACCGCTCCCGCCATGAGAACGACAAACAGCACGCCTGCCCCCAACGCTGCATACCGATTCCAAATTCCCGCTGTCATGCAAAGCGCCCCGGCTATTTCCAGAATGCCAGTAACAGTCAGAAACGATAATGGATATTGATAATGCCGCCAGTGCTCAACTTGAAAGGGAACGCGGAACACCTTTATGATGCCTCCTGCGAGCATAAAAGCTGCCAAACTGACTTTCATAATCATCGATATCATCTTACGTCACGCCCGTTCGGAAGCATCCCGTATATTAAAAGATTCACAACCTGTGCGGCGAGACTTGCCGGATCTTTGATTCCGGTTAACAAAAATGAATTGGTTAAATGTACAATCATGCCGATCAAACACTCAGCCACCGTTTCCATGTCCAATTCGGAGCGAAAATACCCCATCCGTTGTTCTGCTTCTAAGTTCTCTTTCAAAACCATCGCCAAGTCTTTTTTCATTTGTTTCGCTTCTGGGTTCAGAAAAAAGCCGATCTTGGTTATATCCTTGTCCTCAGCCAGACATTGAAAAACAGTTTCCACAGCGGGCAGCACCCGTTTTGACACATCTGTCGTATTTAATCCGTTTTCCAGAAGAAGTGACTCTGTCAGCTTTTTTACACGAGAGTGAAAATCGGTGATTAACTCCTCAAAAATGGCTTCTTTGCTTTGAAAGTACAGATAAAAGGAAGGCTGCGTCAGTCCGGCTCTTTTCACAATGTCACTTACTTTCGTCTCATGAAATCCCCGAATCGCAAAATCATTGGCAGCTGCTTTGAGTAATCGTTTCCGGCTTTCTTCCCCTTTACGTCCTTTTTTGCTTTTCAACTAGGATCATCCTCCACAAAAAGATACTCAAAAGTAATATTATTTATGAGTATTATTTCATGCCATTGGATTTTATGTCAATGAATTTCAAACTGCCAACTTTCTTTATTCAAGGGTTTTGCTTGCAATGCATGATTTCTTTATCTTTGAAACAGCCATCCCGTTACCGATCGAAATCAGCAGGAATCTAGCTGAGGATCTGAGCAATTGCCGTTTCGCTGATTGTCTCTGATCAATTGCTGTTGAAATTGAGTTTTGATGACATAACACATGTATCCAGTCTTTAAAACAAGCATAGGTGGGGCGGCATGACATTGTTCCCTTTCAAAAGAAAAAAGCCCCTTAAAGGGGGCTTCAGCTTGTAGAGAAAACGACGTTTTTTCTACAAGCTTTTTTGTTTTCTGCTGTTTCTTTAGTTGTTCAGCTA
>NZ_JBUPVZ010000023.1:0-44053 GCF_055486375.1 Bacillus sp. 11C | reverse complement strand
TCTAATGTCGGATAACAACGATCCGTTTTCAAACTTGAAGGTGTTTTTTATTTGTCTCATTTTATGGGGTCAGTCCCACATCATAGTGAGGGGTTTATTTGTTTGGACGATATTTCTGATTAGCTTCAAGTTCCTTTTTCAAGGCGATTTTCTTAACCGGTATTATTCTTTCCATATTAATCAATGCGCTCAAAGAAAAAACTGCATTTGGTAAACCTAAAATATATAAACCAATTAAAAGTCTAGATTAAGAGGGTGATGTCCTTTGCAGGGCATTTTTTAGTAGATAAAAAAAAGAAAAGACGTACTAAAGCGTACGCCTTAAACTGCTTCTGTTCTATCAATTTTCAGCTGCATAAAAGTCACAGTTCAGGTTGCACCTCAGGTCACAGTCGGGTCACATTCCCGCCTAAAATTGACGCTAAATGTCAGTATTTTATGGTGACATCACTTCGTCTCACACAACGGATTCCTTATCGATTATCAATCGTCTCCGGATACAAATCATGATTCATCATACGATACTCGGCCATTTTCTCGTACTTCGTTCCCGGCTTTCCGTAGTTTGTGTACGGGTCAATGGAAATTCCGCCTCTTGGCGTAAATTTGCCCCATACTTCAATGTAGCGCGGGTCCATTAATTCGATTAAGTCATTCATGATGATGTTCATGCAGTCTTCGTGGAAGTCACCATGGTTTCTGAAGCTGAATAGGTACAGCTTTAATGATTTGCTTTCAACCATTTTTTCATCAGGAATGTAGCTGATGTAGATTGTTGCAAAGTCAGGCTGTCCTGTTTTGGGGCATAAAGATGTAAATTCTGGGCAGTTGAATTTCACAAAGTAATCACGGTTTACATGTTTATTCGGGAATGATTCCAGCACGTCCGGCGCATATTCAAACAAATAATTTGTTCCTTGGTTGCCAAGCAGTGTGACACCTTCTAATTCTGATTCTTTTCTTGTCGTCATATTTATCTTCCTTTCTATTATACGCCGCGTTTGTTGCCCCATAACAGGGTGTGCAGCTGCGGAAGCACTCTGACGAGATTCAGTTCCGCATCGGCAGCTACCTTATCAACAAGCGCTTCGTATTTTCCAAGCAAATGTGCAATCAATGTCTGATCATCTGTCGTATGAACGTCATCATTACCGACTTGTAAATAAAACGGGATTCCCGGGTAACGCTTGTGCACGGTTTTGGCAAACGCCATATCTTCATCATTAAAAATGACAACCTTTAAGCTGACAGCATGCTGTCTGTTATTCTCTTTAAGTGATGTCAAAATGTGATCAAGCTTTTGAAAGTTCGTTACCATTTTTGAGCTTGGCGGTTTTGGAGAAATTGTCAGATCATCGATCAGCGTAAACCACTCCTGATAAACAGTCCCCTGGGTTTCAAGCGCTGCACGAATGTTATTTTCCTTCAGCAGTTCGATAAAAGCACCCAGCTGTTTTAACAGGGCCGGGTTTCCGCCCGAGATCGTCACGTGGGAAAACGCGTCTCCCCCAATGTCTTTAAGCTCTGCAAAAATCTCCTCAGCCGTCATCCATCGAATATCTTTTTTAGCAGACCCGTCCCAAGTGAAGGCAGAGTCACACCAGCTGCAGGAATAATCACAGCCGGCTGTGCGAACGAACATCGTTTTTTGTCCGATCACCATGCCTTCTCCTTGAATCGTCGGGCCGAAAATTTCTAATACAGGAATTCCTTTAGCCATTCAAACCACCCTTTTTCGGACGGTAGACACAGTAACTTGTCGGTGTTTCCCGGACAAACACCTGTACACAGCTTGGCTTATTCTCCAATGTGTCTAAATAAGCCTGTACGTTGTCATAAATCGTTTTCGCCACAACTTCAGTTGTTGGCACCGAATACCGATCGTCCTGAGAAAATTCTTCATGATCATTTAAAAGCGTATGATCATAGTTTCCGTGCACCAGTTTTTTGAGCACGCTGAAATTGACAAGGAAGCCGGAGTCGTCAAGTTCGTCGCCGGCAACGGTTATATTGACGGTATACGTATGCCCGTGAACCCTGCTGCACGCTCCAGCACTTTCCCGAGGGATAAAATGAGCAGCTGAGATGTGCATGTCCTTATTCAATTCAAATGAATAAGGATGCTGGGTCTGGGGATAAATTTGAGATAACAATTTATGCACGCTCTCCTTTCATCGCCATATATTCTTCATAGCCTTTTAAACGAAGGTGGCATGCCGGACATTCGCCGCAGCCGTCTGCGATGATGCCGTTATAGCATGTCAGCGTGTTGTTTTTCACAAAATCAAGGGCGCCAAGCTCATCTGCAAGCTTCCATGTTTCCGCCTTATTGAGCCACATGAGAGGCGTATGAATCACAAACGGCTTCTCCATTGCCAGGTTTACCGTTACGTTGCAAGATTTCACGAATTCATCACGGCAGTCAGGATAACCGCTGAAGTCTGTCTCGCAGACTCCTGTAATAATGTGGCGCGCGCCAATTTGATATGCCAGAATAGATGCAAAAGATAAAAATACCAAATTCCGTCCCGGAACAAATGTGGATGGCAGTTCACCGTCTTTTGCCTCTATCTCAATATCATTTCTTGTCAGGGCATTCGGTGCAAGCTGATTTAAAAGTGACATATCGAGCAAATGGTTTTTCACACCAAGCTTTTCCGCAATCGATTTTGCCACTTCGACTTCCTGCGAATGACGCTGATTATAATGAAAAGTCACCGTTTCGACTTCTTTGAATTCCTTTAAAGCCCACAGTAAGCAAGTGGTACTGTCTTGACCGCCGCTGAATACGACAATTGCTTTTTCTTTTTTCATGATTCCTCTCCTTTTCCGCAATAAAACCATCGGCGAGAGACATCGCTACAGCTGATTCACACAAAAAAACACCTTTTCGGAAGGTGCTCTAGAAAAACATAAAAAAGGCCGTATCCAAGGATACAGCTCGTCCTTAGTTTTTTATAGAGGGTGTAGCTAGAACCTCTCCCGCATATCGCACGGATTTTCTTCAATTTTTCACTTCTGCTATCTTACCATAATGTTGTTTTTCTTGACAATAAAAAAGTAAGCCCTGACTTCCCGATCAATCATTGTTCTGCAATGACGGCTCACTTCATTACTTGTATTTTACAAACTGCGCCGCCGGGGAACCTTTTTGCAAATCAGGGCGCCTATGAACGCCAGACTCACATAGCCAAACAATGGATAAATCGTTGAAATGAGCTTGCCGTATCCTATTTGGCTCGTAATATAAGCCGTGGTCATAATGGCTGCAAAGATATATTTGCTTTTCATTGGAAGAAAGCTCTGCACTTGTTTTTCCAACCCATATAGATTGCCGATAACCGATGTGAACACTTCACCGAAAATAATGAGCAAATAAATCAAATGGACAGACCGCGCAAAGAGATAAACCACTTGAGCCATCGGTATATCGTACAAAAATACATCCGGGAGCATCGACAAAGACAGAAAACTCGCGGACAGCACAATCGTCAGCATCGCGCCTCCGACTAAAGCGCCCTTTTTTATCACTTTTTCCGATGACATTTCATTCGCCAGCGGAACCAAGACCGCTTGGGCAAGCGATAAATTTAAAGCGCCGTAAGAAAACGCTGATAACAGCCAGTCCCAGCGGTGCGGCCATCCCCACTGCGCTGCGTTCCGCGACTCGCTGAAAATAAAAGAGTCGGCCACCACAATCATAGAAAAGATGATTAAAAGAGGAACAACAAACACATTGACACCGAAAATGCCTTTTACTCCTCCAGTCATCACAATTAAGCTCAAACCGATTGTAATCAGCATCCCAATCTGAGGGGACAGCCCCAGCTGTTCCTCAAAAAGCGCCCCTGCCCCGGAAAGCATAACAGATGTGACGCCGAGGAGTACAAACAGCATAAACACATTAATAAACCGCCCAGCCTTCGCCCCGAACAAGAATATGTTCATTTCTTGATAGGACTTGGCATTGATTCGTTTTGAAATGATCATCAGCTTGGCCCCCAGAAACGTAAACATTCCGCCGCTGACGATAATACCGAATAAACCGAACCAGCCGAACTTCAGAAAAAACTCAACAATTTCCCTGCCAGTCGCAAACCCAGCTCCGACTACTGTGCCGACATAAACAAAGGCAAGCTGACTTGCTGACCCTTTTGATTGTTCCATTTCTCCCCTCCGAACGAACCGCAGTTTTGTCCACATGTGCCTTTTATAACCTATGAGACAAGTTCCTTGAAAAGAAGGGGAAAACATGTTTTACTTTATAAACAATTTAAAAACATTTTCCGCAAATGACTTGAAAGTCAAAGAAGGTCAGAGTATACTATGAATCAAAGTTGGTCAAACAAGCCGGCCTTTTTTAAAAACCAATTGGTCAAAGTTAGTCAAATAGTCAGACTGCTCTGAGCATATTGTTTTGAAAGCCCATAAGTTTGCCGTATACTAATAGTCAAAGAAGGTCAAATTCAATCGGCCTTTTTATTCACATTCATTGGTCAAAGAAGATCAAATTTTTAAGGGGGTTTTGGCAAATGCGTTGTCAACATTGTCATCAAAACGAGGCGACGATTCGCCTTAACATGCAAATTAATTCCGTTCATAAACAAATGGTATTATGTGAAACTTGCTATAACGAACTGACCCGTAAACCTTCAATGAGCATGGGTCCTCAATCTTTCGGTTTTCCGTTTGAACAAGCGTTCCAGCCGAAAGAACAAAACGCAGCAAAACAAAGCGAGAAAAAAGGGTTGCTTGATGAGCTGGCTCAAAATATCACAAACGGTGCAAAAGCCGGCCTCATTGACCCCGTAATCGGCCGTGATGAAGAAGTCGCTCGCGTGATCGAAATTCTGAACCGCCGCAACAAAAACAATCCTGTTCTCATTGGTGAGCCGGGTGTAGGGAAAACCGCCATCGCCGAAGGACTCGCTTTAAAAATTGCTGAAGGCGATGTTCCAAACAAACTGAAAAACAAAGAACTTTACTTGCTTGATGTTGCATCCCTTGTTGCAAACACAGGAATCAGAGGCCAATTTGAAGAGAGAATGAAACAGCTGATCACTGAGCTGAAAGAACGAAAAAATGTCATTCTTTTCATTGATGAAATTCATCTTCTCGTTGGCGCAGGCTCTGCAGAAGGCTCTATGGATGCAGGCAACATTCTCAAACCCGCCCTTGCCAGAGGCGAACTGCAAGTCATCGGTGCGACAACACTGAAAGAATACCGTCAAATCGAAAAAGATGCCGCGCTGGAAAGACGTTTTCAGCCTATCATGGTGCAGGAACCTTCAATAGAACAGGCCATCCTCATTCTGCAAGGGATCAAAGACAAATACGAAGCATACCATGGCGTGACATTCAGTGATGAAGCAATCAAAGCATGTGTGACTTTATCATCCCGCTACATTCAGGACAGACACCTGCCGGATAAAGCAATTGACTTATTAGATGAAGCTGGTTCAAAAGCCAACCTGTTAATTGATGAGCTGAATGATGAGGATGCGGCGGAACGCTTAACTGCGATTGAAGCCGAAAAAGCAAAAGCGCTGGAAGAGGAAAATTACGAACTGGCGGCAAAACTCCGGGATGAAGAAATTGCATTAGAGAAAAAAACAAACAGCTCTTCCTCTCATTCGGCTGTCACTGTGGAAGCTGACCATATTCAGGATATCATTGAACAAAAAACAGGCATCCCTGTCGGCAAGCTGCAGGCGGATGAACAAACAAAAATGAAAGAGCTTGAAGCAAAACTTCATGAACGTGTGATCGGACAAGAAGCTGCTGTTCAAAAAGTGGCAAAAGCGGTAAGACGAAGCCGCGCGGGATTAAAATCCAAAAACAGACCCGTTGGCTCCTTCCTCTTTGTCGGTCCTACCGGTGTAGGGAAAACAGAGCTTTCTAAAACGCTGGCGGATGAACTATTCGGCACAAAAGACGCTATTATCCGTCTTGATATGAGCGAATACATGGAGAAACACGCCGTATCTAAAATCATCGGTTCACCGCCTGGTTATGTCGGCCATGAGGAAGCTGGACAATTAACAGAAAAAGTGCGCCGCAATCCTTACAGCATCGTGTTGCTGGATGAGATTGAAAAAGCACACCCTGACGTTCAGCATATGTTCCTGCAAATCATGGAGGACGGCCGTCTGACAGACAGTCAAGGCAGAACCGTAAGCTTTAAAGACACTGTGATTATTATGACAAGCAACGCGGGTGCTGGTGAGAAACAAATGAAAGTCGGTTTCCAATCAGATGACAGTGTATTCGAAGAACAAACATTGATTGATTCACTCAGCATGTTCTTTAAACCTGAGTTCCTCAACCGTTTTGACAGCATTATTGAGTTCCGCTCACTGGAAAAAGAACATCTGGTCAAAATCGTCAGCCTGCTGCTCGGAGAACTTGAAGAAACATTGGCAGAACGCGGCATCGCCTTGAGTGTGACAGACGAAGCGAAAGAAAAAATCGCTGAGCTGGGCTACCACCCTTCATTCGGCGCACGTCCGCTCAGAAGAACCATCCAAGAATGGGTGGAAGATGAAATGACCGATCTCCTGCTTGACAATAGCGAGATCACAAGTTTCCATGTGACTGCAGAAGATCATACAATCAAAGTGCACGCGAAATAACAATGAGCGGTTTCCTGTTTAGGAAGCCGTTTTTTTGTGGATTCATACTCTTGACCGAGAAAATACCGTCCCTTCCCCCGAAGTGTTACTCCCCTTTATCATTTACACTTTTTCTTAAGGAGGGATGGAACATGTTTATATACAGTGAATATTTATTTCTCTTATGTTATGAAAACCGTCTGAAGAACAGCTTGCGAGCAAGCTGCCAATTTCAATACCGCTAAACCCGCGGGCTTTTCAATTTTTGAAAGGCCCCGTATTTGTTTATTTCTCCCTTCTATGCCTCTTCCTTGAATATTTCATGAACAAATTCACAATCTCCCTAAAGTTCCGGGTACCGAAACCGATATTAACCATAGACAAGCTAGAAAAAAAGGATTTGGTGAAAACTATGGATAAAACTTCGTTAATTGGTGTTATTCTTGCTTTTGTGGCATTGAGCGTGGGGATGGTTCTGAAAGGCGTCAGTTTCAGCGCGCTTGCAAACCCCGCTGCCATTTTAATTATTATCGCCGGGACAATCTCAGCAGTGGTCATTGCGTTCCCAACAAAAGAAATTAAAAAAGTGCCCGCGCTGTTCCAAGTGTTATTTAAGGAAAACAAACAGCTGACAATAGAGGAGCTTATTCCTATGTTCTCTGAATGGGCCCAGCTTGCGCGCCGCGAAGGCCTTCTTGCTTTAGAAGCGAGCATTGAAGATGTAGATGATGCTTTCCTGAAAAACGGGCTCAGCATGGCTGTTGACGGGCAAAGCGCGGAATTTATCAGAGATATCATGACAGAGGAAGTTGAAGCAATGGAGGACAGGCATCAGGCCGGAGCCGCTATTTTCACACAGGCAGGAACGTATGCGCCGACACTTGGAGTACTCGGCGCTGTAATCGGACTGATCGCCGCCCTCTCTCATATGGATAACACAGATGAGCTTGGACACGCCATCAGTGCGGCCTTTGTTGCCACCCTTCTCGGTATCTTTACGGGGTATGTATTATGGCATCCTTTCGCAAATAAATTAAAACGAAAATCAAAACAAGAAGTAAAACTGCGTGAAGTCATGATCGAAGGCGTCCTGTCCGTACTTGAAGGACAAGCACCGAAAGTCATCGAACAAAAGCTTTTAATGTACCTTCCTGCGAAGGACCGCTTGAAATTTGCAGAACAAGGAGAGGCGCAAAATGGCGAGAAAAAAGAAGAAGAAGCATGAGGACGAGCACGTTGATGAATCATGGCTGGTTCCTTACGCCGATATTCTAACTCTTCTCTTAGCATTATTTATTGTGCTGTACGCGAGCAGCTCGATTGACGCAGGTAAATTTCAAATGCTTTCAAAATCATTTAATGAAGTCTTTACGGGTGGCACCGGCGTAATGGACTACTCCAGTGTCATCCCTCCTGAAAACGATTCAGACGGAATTGATGAAGTGAAAGATGAAAAAGAAGAGAAAAACAAGAAAGATCGAGAAAAAGCGGCTGATCAAGAAGAACTTGAAAGTGTGAAGAGCCAGGTAGAAAAGTTCATCAAAGATAAAAAGCTCGAACATCAGCTGGAAACAAAATTGACTAGTGAAGGTCTTCTGATTACGATTAAAGACAGTATTTTCTTTGATTCTGGGAAAGCGACCATCCGTAAGGAAGATGTTCGGCTTGCAAAAGAGATTTCTACTCTTCTTGTGATTAACCCGCCGAGGAATATCATTATCAGCGGACATACGGATAATATGCCAATAAAAAATTCTGAATTCCAATCAAACTGGCATTTAAGCGTCATGAGAGCGGTAAACTTTATGGGACTCCTGGTTGAAAACCCTAAGCTTGACGCAAAAGTGTTCAGTGCCAAGGGCTATGGTGAGTATAAACCGGTGGCTTCCAACAAAACTGCGGAAGGCCGAAGCAAAAACCGGCGCGTTGAAGTTCTCATCTTGCCGAGAGGCGCTGCGGAAACAAATGAACAATAGAAAAAAAGGAAGCCTTGTGATTAGTCAGGCTTCCTTTTTTTACTTATTATGAAACTGTTTTGCGTTTAACCCTACTCTTTTTAACATCTCTGTACACATCTCTACCTCTTCTTCGCTTAATACGCTGATCATTTCATCAATTTCCGCAGCGTGATCAGGAAAAATATCATTCAAAAGACCGGTGCCTTTTTCAGTGATTTGTGCAAATGTCACTCGTCTGTCTGTAGGAGACGCTTTCCGAATGAGGAGTTCTTTTTGCTCCAGCTTATCTACAACGTATGTGATGCTCCCGCTAGCCAAGAGAATTTTATCCCCTATCTGCTGCAGCGGCTGATCGCCTTTATGGTACAACAGCTCAAGCACAGCAAATTCAGTCGGATTCAGTCCATGATTATGAATATGCTTATTCATATGATCGTTAATAGACCGATACGCGCGCGACAGCACGATAAATAACTTCAGTGATTTTTCTGTCATGTCTCAATCATCCTTTTAGAAACCGTTACAGAGAAACATTAATAAACAAAGACGGAAATGTCAATAAAAATCTTTCCAATATTTCTCTTCTTTTTTATCATGTAAGCTGCCCAACATCTTTTTCTAATTTTTTTGGTTATTTTTTCTTATTAAAGAAGAAGAAACAATGATATAATACCTCTAATCAGGTGTAAGTTGGAGCGATGCAAATTGAAAATACTAAAAGGCGCCTGCGGGAGAATCAAACTTTATTTGATACTGGTCGTGATTCCGGCACTCGTCATCAGCTTTTTCGTATATGAAAAAGAAAAAGATACAATAGCTATAGAACATAAGCAAGAAGCAAGTGTTATGCTGAACCTTCACCGCAACAAAATTAATTATTTAATCGGAGAAACAAAGGCGAGAATGACCTCCTTGTCCATCGCCATCGACAGACCGGTTGATATAAAAAAAATGCAGTCGATTTTGGAAAAAGCCTTTGATTCAGAGCCGAGATTTTCCGGTCTCTATCTTCTTAATACCAAAGGAGACGTCACTGCAAGTTCAACAGAATTAAAAACGAAAGTAAACCTGGCAGACAGATCTTTTTTTACAAAAGCGAAGGAAACCAAAAAGACAGTCATTTCAGATAGTTATTCGAGCAGAATTACAGGCCAGCCAATTTTTACAATTTGTGTCCCTGTTTTGGACTCAAAACGAAATGTGACAGATTATCTTGTCGCAGCGATCCAAATTGATTATTTGAAAAATATCATTAACTTGCTGAGCCCTGATGTTTATATTGAAGTAGTGAACCAAGATGGGAAAATGATATTTACGAGCGGACAAGCCTCTCATGCAAAAGATCAGAAACCAGTCAGCGGATTTCTGGATGATATCAGCTGGAATATGAAAGTATATCCGAAGCCGGTCACAATAGAAGAACTGACGAAAAGCCTTGTTCTGCCACTATCATGTACTATTGTTTTGCTGAATATCCTTTTTATTCTCGTGCTGTATTATTTACTGAAACGCCAGACTCAGCTGGAGCGCTCAGAAAATGAGGCGCAAAAATTAGAGCTGATCGGGACGCTCGCTGCCAGCACAGCTCATGAAATCCGCAATCCGCTCACCGGCATAAGCGGCTTTATTCAGCTGCTGCAAAAGAAATATAAAGGTGAAGAAGATCAGCTGTACTTCTCCATTATTGAACAAGAGATAAAGCGCATTAACCAAATTGTGAGTGAGTTTCTCGTTCTCGGAAAACCGACAGCTGAAAAATGGGAGCTGAACTCGCTTCAGGATATTATCGGTGAAATTATGCCGATTATCTATTCTGAGGGCAACCTATACAATGTTGAAGTCGAATTACAGTATTTAACCGGGCAGCCCTTACTTGTTAAATGTACAAAAGATCATATTAAACAAGTGATTTTAAATGTAGCAAAAAATGGCCTCGAATCAATGCCTGAGGGAGGAAAACTGACGATCACCTTGGGTGCTTCGGATCAAAAGGCCATTATCAAAGTTGTGGATAACGGTGAAGGGATTTCTCAGGAAATGCTGGATCATATCTTCCTCCCCTTTGTTACTTCTAAAGAAAAAGGAACCGGTCTCGGCCTTGTCGTATGTAAACGGATCGTGCTGATGTACGGAGGCTCCATTCATATCGAAAGTGAAGTGCGAAGAGGTACAGAGGTGACGATCATCCTCCCTGTATCCGCTTCATAGCCCCCCTGACTGTGTCAGGAGGGCTTTTTATCTTCGTGACCGGGCATTGCCACTTGACTTGCTCGCCGTTCTGCCAGAAAAGAGTATTTTGATGAAGCGCAGCAGCATTTTCAGAAGCAAAAAAAACATAAAGAATACCAAAAAACCCTTTAAACCCTCAGTAGCATCTAAAAACTCCATATTCCCTCTCCCCGTCACTTTTTGCTGAATTTCAATCGCGAATACGATGACAATGATGACTGTAACGGTATAGATAAAGGACAAGGCTGTCATGCTCCACTTAGAAAGCCAAGTAAACACAGCGTGAGTGACGCCGAAAAAGAAAATGCCAAAAATGCCAATCACCCAAAAGTGCATTTCTTTGTCGGTTAAATGAATGCCGAACATTCCGCATAATGAAATAAAAGCATCATGAAATTGATTGATCATTTCAGTAATGATAATCGCCAGTTCTTTCATCAGTTCCCTCTTTCATATGAATTTTTCCAGAAAAAAAGAGCGCTTCTGAAAAGCTCTCTCTTTATATATGCATCTGATAGCGCCGCTATTTATTTGCATCATATGCAGGCATGACATCTCTGCGGGGCCACAAGCCTAATTTCTTTACAAGGCCTTGAATCCCTTGAGAATGTTCGTTTTCTAGCATAAGCTGCTGATATTCATTCATTAAACAGTCCAGCTCCTGACTGTGCCTGATCGTGTCATGGCCCGTAAATCCCTGTTTTCTAGCGGCATCTATCATTAACTTTCTTTTTTCATCAATAGACACCAACAATCTTTCTTGTTCAGAAGAACCGCCCATTCACTTCACCCCTCGCCGCTAAGAAATAGGAAACAAGTTTGATTGGGTTATTGTGCATTATTACAGATTATACTTTATTTGTAAACATATTTTCATTAAATAAGTTAAATTTTCAGGTATAATAGATTTATTGATAGGATTAGAAGAACAATACCCAGAGGAAGAATATCTTAAACACGCCGCTAGGCAGGAGGTATGCCAAATGAAGAAAAAGAAAGCATTGATGCTCGGAGCGGCAGGCGGAAAAGCGATTTTAAAAAGGAGAAACCGAAAAAAATGTATCCAGCATATTGCTGTTTTTTTTCAAATGCTTCGTGATTGGAGAAACGGCGACTACCCCCATTCACAGGTTAAAACGCTTTTACTACTAACTGCTGCCATCTTGTATATCGTCATGCCGCTCGATATCATTCCAGACGTTATCTTCGGTCTTGGGATCATAGACGATGCAGCTGTTTTAGGTTTGATTTGGACACTGATTAAAAAAGAAATGTCACGATATGAAAAATGGCGTTTGCAATGAAAAAGCCCCGTTCGATTTGAAAGGGGCTTTCAGATTGTTGACAACATCCTAAGACGTTTTGAGTTTTAGGATGTTGTCCTCTTTTCCTGCTTATTGATTCACGCTGTCCTTTTCATAAATCGGAACCCAGCCTTCGGTTGTCACAAAGATTCTCACCGCGACAACTTTTCGGTCCTCCTGAAGCGTGAAGTAATGGCGGATATTTTCAGGCACTGAGATTAAATCTCCGGGGTTTAAACGAACATCAAAAAACGTGCCGTCTTTGCCTTGAATGACAAAAATCCCATGGCCGCTTACGATAAAACGGACCTCATCGTCTGTGTGGTGATGCTCTCTTTTAAAGTTCTCAAGCAGTTCATCAAGTTTCGGATTGCTGTCTGACAATGAAATAACATCCTGTGCTTTGTAGCCGCGGCGGTTTGAAATATCTTTAATTTCAGTTTCAAAGGCATCAAGGATTTGCTGTTTTTCTTCTTCTGTCAGATCATATTTCTCTGAAAGCTGTTCCGGGAGCTTACTGATATCCCATTGCTCATAAATGACCTCTTGACTGTCCAGAAAGCTTGCTACTTCCTCTTGATTTTCAATCGTTGTATTTGCCTCATCATGAATACGAATTGTTGCCATTTCAGTTCCTCCTTTTATTTAACCAGCTGATGCTGAATTGTGTTCAATTTCAAATGGTAGCTGAACAAAAATTCATATGCTTCAAGCACTCTTTTTGCTTCAAATGCTGTTCGGCCCCAAGCTGTAATACCGTGATTTCGGATTAGAACAGCTCCTGAATCTTCTGAAACCTCTTCCGCAAACAATGCCGCGAGCGTCGGAATATGAGCTGGGTTTTCAATGATCGGAATGGTCACTTCTGCATTCTCTTCCCACAGTCCGAGCGCTTTTATGATTTCCTGGCCTCTGAATGTGATTTTCTTTTGGTCTCCGTATAGCTCTGAGATGACATTATTGTTTATCGTATGGACGTGCAGGCAGCATCCGGCATTGGTTTTATTGTACAAATGTGTATGCAAAAGCGTTTCCGCTGACGGTTTCAGAGAATGCCCGCTTTCGGCAGGCTCTCCGTTTTGATCCACCAGCAGAAAATCTTCATCCGTTTCTTTGCGTTTATCTTTCCCGCTTGCGGTTACGAGAAAGGTTAAAGGCTCATCAGAAACCTTAATAGACAGATTGCCGCTAGTCGCCGGAAACCAGTCTCTTTCGGCCAATTCCCGTTTTACTTCAGCGAGCTCTCGCCAGCGTTCTTGTTTTGCAGCCATTCCTGTACCTCCGTTACGTTCTCAATATCTTTTCTAATCTCATAAAAATCTTGATACGGGAGATGATTCAGATTTCGCTCCCGGCATTCGTTTAATAAATAATCCCTTGCAAAACAAAGGTCAGACAGCTTTGCCGCCTCCACATCTGTAACCGAATCACCGATCATGATGAGATATTGGTCCGGTTCAGAAAGTTCATGTATCACAGAGGGTTTGCAGCACCCGCATTGATTGCTGCATGATCCTTTGCAAGAATGAGGCCAGTCAATATGAATATAGTCGCTGTCAAATGACGCATGGTTGCAATAAATACGTTCTTTCTCCACAATGCCTTCAAGCAAAGGATACACAAAAAAGTCCATTCCTCCGCTTACGACATAAAACGGAAGCTCGTGCTCATTGATAAACGCTACAAATTCCCGAAAGCCTTCCCTGATTTTTGCATCTTCCAATACAAATCTTGTAATCTCTTCTTCTAAATTGCTAGGCAGAAGGCCGAACATCCGCCCGACACCTTCCTTGATCGACAGCGTTTTGGAAAGTACGCCGTCTTTTAATGCCGTCCACTCCGGGGGAGCGAATGTTTTCATGATGCTTATAATGTTGTCGTTCCTCGTGATGGTTCCGTCAAAATCACAAATGATTAAAGGTTTTCGAGTCGTCATACGGCTTCAACCTTTCCCCATTTATCAAGCGCAAGCTTTAGATCCTTGCATTGTTCGGCTTTTTCATCAATCGGCTGGGCTTCTAAGACCGCATCAATAATGGCTCTGAACGCTTTGCCCCCACCTTGGGCGCCGTTCGGATGTCCGTGTACGCCTCCACCGGCGTTAATAATATGATCTATGCCAAAATCCCGCATTAAAAGCGGAACCATACCGGGATGAATGCCTGCTGACGGAACGGCAAATGTTTGGTTAAAGGCATCCTCTCTTACACATTCTTCATGAATCGCCAGCGCATGTTCTTTCGGAAGCGCAACCGAGCCGTATGGCGACGGAAAGAGACTGAAGTCAGCACCGCAATACCGGTTTAATTTTCCGAGCAAAAGAGCGTGAGAAAAGCCATAAAACGGAGAAGATGTGAACGCCCCGCTGACCGCTGGATGCGCCATAATCGGGATCGCAATTTCGGGATCTTCCGCAAGGCTTTGCATGACGTCCAAGCCGTAAGCGAAAACATTAAACAAAAGCGCATCCGCTCCCAATTCGGCGGCGCGTCTCGCTTTATCTTTCAGATCAGCCGTACGTCCAGTCAAATTGACCGCGTACAGCGTTTTATGCCCGGTTTGTTCATACGTTTCTTTCAATATTTGCTTTCCCTCTGTAATTCTTGTTTCAAAAGACGCCGGACCTGTCTCAAAGAAAATTTCATCGTCCTTGATCAAGTCAACTCCGCCAAGCGCCTGCTGTCTGAGCTGTTCTTTAATATCACGCAGGTCCCTTCCGATAACCCCTTTAAATATGCTCATTAACAGCGGTCTCTCAAATTCCCCCAGCAGCTTCCGGATGCCGTATACGCCAAACTTCGGTCCCGGCAGCGTGCGCTTAAATGCTTCAGAGAAGTGAAGATCGAGTAATTTAATTTTTCCATCCAGCGACAGCTTGCCAAACACTGTTGTCAGCAAAGCCGGAATATCCTGAGAGAAATTGATGTCAGGATAGGCAATTGTGATCACCGCTTGTTTTCCTGATGCAGGAGTTCCCTCTCTTTCCTCGACCTGTATCACCCGCCCCTTGTGCTTTTGCATTTGCTCCTGTTTCACCAAGGGCAAATCCGTCCAAGAGCCAACTGTCAATCCTGTTGCGATTTGTTCTGCTTTTTTCTCTGTATCGGCTCCCGGTTCGGTCAGGAGATATGTTGCCAATAACTCACTCATGCCAGAGCTCCTTTCATTTTCATCCATATAAAAAAACCTCTTCAAACAGCAATCGCGTCTAAAGAGGTTTCGTTTCTCGTCCGAATCTTATCTCTCAGCCGCCAGCTGCAAGAATTAGCACCGTGCTTTACAAGTCGGTTGCCGGGCTTCATCGGGCTCGTCCCTCTGCCTGCTCTTGATAAGAAAATATAGATTTTATAAATTATTTCGAATTATCCCATCGTTATCAGGTCTTGTCAATGCTTTTTTGGGTAAACAGGTTCAGTTTCCCAATTCGATAAGCGGCTTCCTTCAGTCTTTCTTCACTTGTCAGCAGCCCGACTCGGACGTAGCCCTCGCCATATTCACCGAAGCCGTTTCCGGCTGCAACCGCCACATTCGCTTTTTCCAGCAAAAGGTTTGAGAACTGCTCGGAAGTATAGCCTTCAGGCACAGGCAGCCATGCAAAAAATGAACCTGCCGGAGCTGTCACATCCCAGCCGATTTTCCGGCATGACGCGATCCAAACGTTTCGCCTGCTTTCATATCGGGCATTTTGCTCCGCCACACACGTCTGATCAGCTAACAGTGCCGCCGCTGCAGCCTCCTGAGTCGCTCTGAAAAGACTGACAAACATATGGTCTTGATACAGATTGATCGCTTCAATGACCGAAGCGTTTCCAACGGCAAAGCCGACCCGCCACCCTGCCATATTATACGTTTTTGACAGCGTGTAAATTTCAATGCCGATATCCTTGGCACCTTCAGTTTGCAAAAAACTTAAAGGCTTTCCGCCGTCAAATCCTACAGCGCCGTAAGCAAAATCGTGAACGACACAGACCCCGCTTTCTTTCGCAAAACTCACGGTTTCTTCAAAGAAGTCAGGGGTAGCAACGGCTCCGGTCGGATTATTCGGATAATTCAAATACATTAATTTCGCCTGTTCCCTCACTTCAGCGGCGATGCTGCTGTAATCAGGAAGAAACGCTCTGTCCTCTATGAGCGGCATCATTTCCATCTTCGCTTTCGCGAGTGCCACACCTGACCAGTAATCAGGATAGCCCGGATCTGGAACTAAAATCGTATCTCCGGGATTCAGCAAGCATTGCGGGAGCTCAACCAGACCGGCTTTCCCGCCGAATAATACAGCGACTTCAGTTTCCGGGTCAAGATCAATGCCGTATTCTCTTTTATAAAATGCTGCCGCTGCTGATTTCAGACTGTATGAGCCGCGAAAAGACGAGTATTTATGATTTTCAGGATCAGCAACAGCCCGTTTCATTTCCTCGACGATATGTTCCGGAGTCGGCTGATCCGGATTTCCCTGTCCGAGATTGATGACGTCGTGTCCTTCTGCGAGCTTTCGGTTCACTTGCTGCACCAAAGAAGCGAAGAATTGTTGAGGCAGCTCCTTCAATACATCAGATTGTTCAAATTTCATCTATTCTCACCTTCTAAAAAAATCTTGAAATGATAGTCCATCATCATATATGGTTAAATAAAAAAAGTAAAGAAAAATGTGGAGTGATAAAAAGATGAAATGGACGATATCTTGTCTTCAATTTGATATTTCATACGGAAAACCTTCAGAAAATATAAAAAAGGCTGAATTCTCCATCGAAAAAGAAAGCAAACATGCTGATGTTCTTGTTCTTCCTGAACTATGGACAACCGGATATGACCTGGCCAACCTTGATGAGCTCGCTGATGAAGACGGACGTTCTGCTCAGAGCTGGCTGAAGAATACGGCAAAAAAACATGGCGTTCATATTATCGCCGGATCGGTTGCTGTCAGAAAGGATTCTGATGTTTATAATACAATGTACATCGCGGATAAGGAAGGACAAATCATTAAAGAGTACAGGAAAGCCCATCTTTTTCAGCTGATGGATGAGCATGTGTATTTATCAGCCGGCTCCGAAGACGGATACTTTGAGCTTGATGGCGTCAAAAGCTCAGGATTGATCTGTTACGATATCCGTTTTCCGGAGTGGATCAGAAAACATACGACAAAAGGTGCCAACGTGCTGTTTATTTCTGCGGAATGGCCTCTTCCCCGCCTTGATCATTGGAAAAGCCTGCTTATTGCGCGGGCCATTGAAAATCAATGCTTTATCGCTGCCTGCAATTGCACCGGTTCAAATCCAAATAATGAATTTGCCGGGCATAGCCTGATTATTGATCCGTGGGGGCGCGTCCTAGCTGAAGGCGGCCGGGAAGAAGGCGTTGTCCGAGCGGAAATCGACCTTCAGGAAAGCGTTAAGGTGCGGGAAAACATTCCTGTTTTCGATGATATCAGAAAAGATTTATATTAAAAAATAGATTGACAACTTACTAAAACACCTGTTACTATGTTCATCAACTGATAAATTAGAATTGTTCAACAAATCAATATATTCTCTTATCGAGAGTTGGGCGAGGGATTTGGCCTTTTGACCCCAACAGCAACCGACCGTAATTCCATTGTGAAATGGGGCGCATCTTTTTCGCGCCGAGACGCTCGTCTCATAAGGCACGGTGCTAATTCCTTCAGATCTGATCTGAGAGATAAGAGAGGCGGACATATATGTTAAGCCTCCTTCTCTCTGAGAAGGAGGCTTTTTTACGGCCATTCAGCTGAAAACATATCAAGAGATTACATAATTGGAGGTTATGACAATGGCAGTCACAAAAACACCTTTATACGAAACGTTAAATGAAAGCTCCGCTGTGGCACTTGCGGTGAAGCTTGGCTTATTTCCAAGCAAAAGCACGCTGACATGCCAGGAGATCGGAGACGGCAACTTAAATTACGTTTTTCATATTTATGATCAAAAACATGACAGAGCTTTGATTATTAAACAGGCGGTTCCTTATGCAAAAGTTGTCGGAGAAAGCTGGCCGCTGACAATCGATCGAGCCAGAATCGAAAGCAGCGCTCTCATCCGCCAAGGCGAGCATGTCCCTCATCTGGTTCCAAGAGTGTTTTATTCCGATACAGAAATGGCAGTTACTGTCATGGAGGATCTTTCTCACTTAAAAATCGCAAGAAAAGGACTCATTGAGGGCGAAAACTATCCGCGCCTGTCACAGCACATCGGTGAATTTTTAGGAAAGACCCTTTTCTATTCTTCAGATTACGCGCTTGAACCTAAGGTAAAAAAACAGCTTGTTAAGCAGTTTACAAACCCGGAGCTGTGCGACATTACGGAAAGACTTGTTTTTACAGATCCTTTCTTTGACCATGACACAAATGATTTTGAAGAAGAGCTTCGTCCTTTTGTCGAAAAGCTCTGGAATAATGACAACGTCAAAATCGAAGCCGCTAAACTGAAAAAGTGTTTTTTAACATCAGCAGAAACGCTGATTCACGGTGATTTGCACACAGGAAGCATTTTCGCCAGCGAACTTGAAACAAAGGTGATTGATCCTGAATTTGCTTTTTACGGACCGATCGGATTTGATATAGGCCAATTTATCTCCAACTTATTTTTGAACGCACTCGGCCGTGACGGTGATGACAGAGAGCCATTATATCACCATGTCGAGCAGGTCTGGGAAGCATTTCAAGAGACATTCACTGAAGCCTGGGAGAGGGACAGTCTGGATGTTTACGCCAACATCGACGGTTACCTTACTGACACCCTCAGTCATATTTTTGAAGAGGCGATCGGATTTGCAGGCTGCGAGCTGATACGCCGCGCGATTGGCCTTGCCCATGTGGCTGATCTGGAAACGATCGTGCCGTTTGATAAACGAATCGGCAGAAAACGTCTGGCGCTCGAAACCGGCACAGCCTTTATCGAAAAGCGTTCGGAATTCAAAACGATCACAGATGTTATTGAATTATTTAAGTTACTTGTAAAGGAATGATCTATTTATGCCCCATTCATTTGCTGTTCCGCGTTCTGTTGAGTGGAAAGAAACAGCCATTACCATTTTAAATCAGCAAAAGCTTCCTGAGGTGACGGAATATGTGGAGCTGACGACGAAAGAGGATGTATTTAACGCCATTGTCACGCTCAAAGTAAGAGGCGCTCCCGCCATCGGCATTACGGCTGCCTTTGGACTTGCGCTTGCTGCAAAAGACATTGAAACAGGTGATGTCACGGAATTCCGCCGCAGACTGTGTGACATCAAACAGTATTTAAACAGCTCACGGCCTACCGCCATTAATTTATCTTGGGCCCTTGAGAGACTGAGCCATTCGATCGAAAACGCCATCTCCGTAAATGAAGCAAAAACAAACCTTGTCCATGAAGCGATTCAAATTCAGGTCGAGGATGAGGAAACGTGCCGGATGATCGGTCAAAACGCCCTGCAGCTTTTCAAAAAAGGCGACCGGATTATGACGATCTGCAATGCCGGTTCTATCGCGACAAGCCGCTATGGAACGGCACTAGCTCCATTTTACTTGGCCAAACAAAAGGATTTGGGACTGCATATTTACGCTTGTGAAACAAGGCCCGTCCTTCAAGGTTCACGACTTACTGCGTGGGAGCTGATGCAGGGGGGCATTGATGTCACTTTGATCACAGACAGCATGGCCGCCCACACGATGAAGGAAAAACAAATTTCCGCCGTCATCGTCGGAGCCGATCGAATTGCAAAGAACGGTGATACGGCAAATAAAATTGGAACATACGGTCTCGCGATTTTAGCAAACGCCTTTGATATTCCGTTTTTTGTCGCTGCACCATTATCTACATTTGATACGAAAGTGAAAAGCGGCACTGATATTCCGATAGAGGAACGGGATCCTGAGGAAGTGAGGCAGATTTCCGGAGTGCGGACCGCTCCATCTGATGTGCCTGTCTTTAACCCCGCTTTTGACATTACACCGCATCATCTCATTTCGGGAATCATCACAGAAAAAGGGATTATGAGCGATAACTATGAAGAAGAAATTGAACTTCTGTTTCAAGGAGAAAAGGTTCACTAAAAAACCGCTGGGCTTTGCTCATTATGGGCCAAGTCAACGGTTTTTTTGTTTGTTTTGATTGATATGAATGATTTCATCTTTTTGAGCGCTTGATAAGATATGCAGTTTCACAAACAGTTCGGCAAAAGCGGCAATTTTTTCAGAGCGGCTCAGCTTCAATGGCTTTGTCCTCCTTTTTCGTCAGACCAACTTTTTTAACCTAATAAAATGATATGTCGGGCCGCAAAAAAAGGGAACGTGCCATACGTTTTATTTTTCTTTGTAGGAAATTTGCTCGATGTTCAGCAAAAATGCTTTGATATCGGTTTTGCTCCCGGCGTATCCTGTTAACGCGCTGTTTTTACCGATCACTCTGTGGCATGGGACAAAAATCGGCAGGTCGTTTCGTTTATTAGCCTGTCCGATGGCGCGCACCGCTTTCGGACTGCCGACCGCAGCGGCAATGTCAGCATAGCTTCTCGATTCTCCGTATGGTATCATCGCCAGCGCCTCCCATACTTTTTGCTGAAAAGGAGTGCCCTTTTGGCTCAGCGGCAGTGAGAATGTCTTTCTTTCGCCGGCAAAATATTCATGAAGCTGTTTTTTCGCTTCCGCCAAACAAGGCGTTTCCTTGTGCTCTATATGCTGAACGGTTTCTTTCCAATCCATCCAATCTTCCTGACTGAGAAATAGGCGGGTGATATGGCCATCCGCCTCGGCAATCATAAATTCCCCGAGCGGCGTTTCCGCTGTCGTATAGTAGTTCACTCTTCAACCCCTCTTTCTTGAGCATTCTGTCTGACGGGAAGCGTAAGGTGGAAAACCGTGCCCTTCCCTTCTTCACTTTCTACCATGATCTCGCCTTGATGTTCTTCAATAATTTTATAGCTTACCATAAGCCCAAGTCCAGTTCCCCGTTCCTTTGTCGTGTAAAACGGTTCACCAAGGCGTTTTAATTTATCTTCTGTCATTCCGACTCCCTCGTCTTTTAAGGAGATGAGAACATGATCTTGATCCAATGTCCTTATCGTCACAAAAATGTTTCCGCCGTCGGGCATCACTTCGATGGCATTTTTTAATATATTGATAAATACTTGTTTCAGCTGATTCGGTTCACAGTAGATCGGAGGAATGTCGTCAATTAAATCAAGATGCATTTGCACGTTGCTGAGATTGGCTTGCGCGTTCAGAAGGTCTATGGTGTCTCTCATAATTTGGGTGATATGTTTTTCTTCATACATAATGGCCTGGGGCTTGGCTAAAATCAAGAATTCGGTGATGATGGATTCGATGCGCTTTAGTTCTGAGGTGATCACGTTGAAGTAAAGGGTGTAGTCTTCCTCCACACTTCCTTTCAGGAGCTGAATAAAGCCTTTAAGTGCTGTCATCGGATTTCTGATTTCATGAGCGATGCCGGCAGCGAGTTCGCCGACAACATGAAGGGTATCCGACTTGCGCAGGCGTTCCTCCAGCTCTTTTCGCTCCGTTACGTCTTTAAAGATAGCCAGGTTCATATTTTGAATGATATTTCGTTTAAATGAGAATTCCAGTTTTCTATTGTCGCTGCTGCTCAGCAAAAACGGAATTTCGTTGTCCATTTCATCAAAATTAATCTGCCTTGCCGGTGATGCAAGATTTTCTATTTCATACGAAGAAATAATATCTAACAGACTATGCTTTTTTATCTCTTCATAAGACAGGCCTAAAATATGGCTTGCTAACGGGTTGGCGTCGATGATCCTGTATTGATTGTCGAACAATACATTGCCGTCCATTGAGCCGTTGAACACTTTTCTGAATTTCAGCTCGCTTTCCCGAAGCTCCTTTTCCATCCGCTTTCTGTCGCTGACATTTCTTAAAATCGTCAAATGCTGGTTTTCAAGTATGGTCCGCTTTGAAGTAAATTCGAGTTCTTTGAACTGCCCGTTCCCCATTTGAAACAGCAGCTCTTCTCTGATCTCTCCGTATTTTGCGTATTTCCTCTTCGTTATGCTGTATTTCCGCTGCGAGTCAACGAGAAAATCACACAGCTTTCGTTTCAACAGCAAGTTCATCGGCAGCTCAAAAATTTTACAGGCGGACTGATTCGCCTTCACGATTCTTCCGTCATTTGACCAGATGATAATGGCGTCCATCGCATTTTCAAATATTTCTCTGAAGCGCTCCTCGCTTTTAAAGAGCTGCAGCTCCATAGACCGCTTCTCTGTAATGTCCCTCATAATGGACATATAAAAACCGCTGATGATGTTTGATGTGATCGTGAATTCAAATAGCTTTTGGACTCCTGAACGAAGCTTGACGGGCAGCTCCCCCTTCGCTTTCCCCTTGCGGTTGAGCGTCTTCCAAATATTATCGAAATCTTTACGTGAGCCGCTGTCTATGAATTTGTACAACGATAAATGAGACAGCTCATTTTGATTGATTTCAAAACTTTTACAGAAGGACAAATTCGCATCAATAAAACCGCCATCTTTATCAAACAGAACGATTCCGTCAACAGCTCTGTCAAACAAGTCCTTAAAAAGCTGTTCATTCATAGAGAATTCCCGCTCTAGAATCTTCTTGGAAGATATGTCTCTCATGACAACAAAAAAGAAATCCTCGCCAATCCCTCTTTTGGCCAGAAACTCTATGTATTTAGTCGCTCCGCCATCAAGCCTGACCGGCACCTCCTTCCATAGGAAACCTTTCTTAAAAAACTTCTTTACAGCAAGATTCAGTTCATCCTTTGGGATAGAAAACAAAAAATCCAAAACGGAGCGAGTCTTCAAATCCTCCGAATCAACTTGAAGCATCCTTTCTGTGGCTTCATTCGCCTGAACGATTCTCAATTCATTATCACATATAAAAATAGCATCGAGCGTATTGTTGACAATCACTTGATGCTGATCTAACTCCTTTTTCAGCCGTGCATTTTCTTCTTTGATTCGCTTCAGTTCTTCCCGCAGCTCTGAATTTGTCTGGACATCAAGAGTTCCCATACGTGTACACTCCTTCTTCAAAACCTATCCCTCAATATTTCTACAAAATGCAGGAACTTCCTTCATTTGCCCTATAAATTTCAGAAAATTTCAGCGCGGTTACATAACGAAGACATTTTCTACGATCCTTACCTCCACTTTACATCGACCTAACAATCAGCTGTTTTTCAACTCATTTTTCTTCTTTTATTTTAAAATATAAACCACCAGGGAATAATCTCTTAATGACTGATTAAAGAGAAGGTGATGCTGCTTTGAGTAAATCGCGGGACAGTTATTTTGATAATGCTAAATTCTTATTGATATTCCTTGTTGTATTCGGCCATATTCTTCGTTCTTTTATTCATGATAACAACTTTATGCTATACCTTTACAAGTTCATTTACACATTCCACATGCCTGCCTTTATTCTTGTTTCCGGTTATTTTGCGAAAGGCTTTAAACGCGCAGGATATGTGAAAAAGCTGGCGGTCAAGCTGATTATTCCGTATTTGATTTTCCAAATCATCTATTCCGTCTTTTATTACATGATGCAAGACGAAAGCATGGCAAATGTGAATCCGATTGATCCGCAATGGTCGTTATGGTTTCTCGTAAGCTTATTCTTTTGGAACCTGCTGCTTTATCCTTTTTCAAAGCTTTCAAAGCTGTGGGCGCTGTTTGTCAGCTGCGGTATTGCCGTGCTGATCGGTTATCTAGACTTTGTCAGCAGCACGCTGAGCTTGTCACGAACATTTGTATTCTTACCGATGTTCCTTGTCGGGTTTTATCTGAATAAACACCATTTTGATTTATTGAGATCAAAACGGGGCAAACAAATTGCACTCGGGGTGCTTGCCGCCGTATTCGTCATCTGCTGGGGCGTCGACTTTGACTATTCTTTTCTATTCGGCTCTAAACCGTATTCTTCATTTGGAGACGTTACCTTGGCAAGCGGGCTTTCCCGAATTGGCTGGTATGTACTCGCCTTTGCGGCAACCTTCAGCTTTTTAGCGCTCGTTCCGCAAAAACGGTTTTTCTTTACGAAATGGGGAACCCGGACATTTTACGTGTATTTGCTCCACGGGTTTATTATTAAAACGCTGAGACAGGTCGGGCTTGAGGATGGGCTTACTGACTATCAAAACTTAGTGATTCTCTTACTCTTAACAGCAGCCCTGACATCAGTACTCTCAAGCAATTTTGTTAAGACAGTTGCTCAGCCCTTCATTGAGCTGAGAATGACCAACTTATCGCAATTTGTCAGAGGAACCGGCAAAAATGCTTATTTAAAATAGAAAAGCACCTCTTAAGCGGACGCCGCCTAAGAGGTCTTTTTTATTTTTGTTTGTTCTCTTTTTTCTTTTCAGGCTTTGTGATTTCTAGCGTTTCGATGATCTTCCCGGCATTGTAATCCCCTAATTCACTTGAGAATTCTTCCTCCAGCACCTTCTTATTCATTGGCTTTTTGTGATTTTGCATCTCTCTGCTATGGCGGTTTTTCTTCAAAATCACATGCCTCCTTGCCGGCCCTGTTTGGAATTGCGGTTGGCACCCCTAAAATTCGGGTTGTCATGATACTGTGTCTTATATGAATTTGGGTCCATGCTCTCGGTAGGTGTATTGTTATTTTTAATGGCCTCATCCACTTCGGCTTTGCGCTTCATACGAATCCTCCTCGCCTGTTTTTCAGACATTTGATTTCGCTAAAGATGCAGGAGCGTTAAACAGCACCTGTAGATGTTAGGTTCTCCAACTCAAACGGCTGCACACATCTTTTTTTTGGCAATCAAAAAACACCGCAAAACACGCGGTGTTTTTCTATCCAATAATCACTCTTTCCTTCGGATAATGATAATTCGCTTCAATTTCCTTCCTTCCGATCAGATACAGGAAGGTCAGGATGCCGATTCGCCCGATAAACATGACAATCATAATAACGCATTTTCCAACGTTGCTTAAATCAGCAGTAATTCCAAGTGACAGACCGGTTGTACCGAATGCCGAGCAGACTTCAAACAAAATCTCAAGCAGGGAATGCTCTTCAGTAATCGTAAGAATGAGTGTCGCGCCAAAAACGAGCAGAATCGCCATCATTGTGACAACAAGCGACTTCATGAGATCAGCAGGATGCAGCTCCCGTTTGAATACCTTTACGGATTTATTGCCGCGGGCAAAATGAAACAGCGCCAGAAGGTTCAGGGCGAAAGTCGTTGTCCGTATGCCTCCCCCTACTGAACTTGGCGACGCACCGATAAACATCAGCGCACTCATAAATAGCAGGGTCGGGTCAGACAGCTGGCTTATATCAATCGTGGCAAGCCCTCCGCTCCTTGTTGTGGTTGATTGAAATAGAGAAAGGAATAAAATATCATGCCACGATTTACCTGCAAACAAATGATTTGCTTCAAGGACATAAATCCCTATCGAACCAAACAAAACAAGTGCGCCAAACATTGTTGTTGTAATTTTTGTAAATAAACTAAACGGATATCTCCGGTTTTTGGAAAACAAAAAGTCTTTCACTTCCACTAGAACAGGGAAACCGATGGCTCCGAAAATAATCAATAACAGTGTAATAAATTGCACAAAATAATCATGCCGATATGGTATCAGAGAGCTGCCTGTTATATCAAAACCGGCATTTGTGGTTGCACTGACACTCGCAAAAAAACCATGCAAGTAAGCATCTTGAATGGAATCGTAGTAGGTTAAAAAATATGTCCCAAGGATGATGGCGCCAAAGAGCTCAATCCATAATATGAGAAAGAGAATTTGTTTCATGAGATTGACGATCCCAGAAAATTGTGATTGATTTTGATCAACCATCATTAATTTCCGTTCTTTTAACCCTATTCTTTTGCCCATTAGCAGCCAAACAGAAGTGCCTAATGTCATAATGCCAATTCCGCCAAACTGCAGAACAAACGCAAGAATAACAATTCCTGTTGTACTAAATGTATCAGCGGTATTCACAACAGAAAGCCCGGTTACGCTCACGGCGCTGACTGCTGTAAACAGAGCATCGATAAAAGACCATTCTGCTCCTTGTTTATGGGCCACTGGAAGACTCAATAAAATAACTGCAACCGTCACCGCAAGAAAATAATAAACCGCGATCAGCTGGGCCGGTGACAATGCCTGTATCAATTTTCCAAACTTTAATTTCATGTAAAATCCTTCTGCCTCTCTTTTTAAGTACGGTAATTATTCTAAAGATATTGGACACATTTTTAAAGGCTTTTACGCAACATTTTCTTAACTTGCTTATTTTTTTATGATTTTAGTCAAAGGATAAATAAAAAACCTCTGAGAGATTCTCTCAGAGGAATAATGTGTTTGTTTTATTTAGCTTCTAACCGTCTGATTCGCTCATCTAAATCAGGGTGAGTAGAGAAAAGCGAAGAGCGCTTCTTGCCATTAATCTTTAATGTTTGAACAGCTGTCTGATCGTCTTCCTTAATGCGGGAAGAATAGCTCTTAAGCGTCCGCAGCGCGTGAATCATTTTATCCTTGCCGGCCAGATCGGCTCCTCCTCTGTCAGCGTGGAATTCACGATGGCGCGAGTACGCAAACACAACAAGGCTGCCGAGAATAGAAAAGACAATCTGAAAGACAATCACTGCAATAAAATGAACGATCGGCGCAAGGTCTTCCTTGACAAAACGGCTTGCAATCCATGCTGCGATACGGGATAAAAAGACGACAAAGGTATTGACGATACCTTGTAAAAGCGTCATCGTTACCATATCACCGTTAGCGATATGCGCGACCTCGTGGGCAAGCACACCTTCAACCGCAGCATCATCCATTTGCTCCAGAAGCCCTGACGACACCGCCACAAGAGAACGGCGTTTTGACGGTCCAGTCGCAAACGCGTTCACTTCAGGCGAACGGTAAATGCCGACCTCCGGCATTTTCGTTAAACCGGCAGAACGGCTTAATCGATGAACACGATCAACCAACTGCTGCTCCTCGTAACTGAGCGTATGTTTTTCCGGATTCAACACTTTGACGCCCATCATCGTCTTGGCCATCCATCTGGACATCGCAAGAGACATAAAGGAGCCGACAAAACCAACGACCAAACTGAACACAAGGAGCGCGATTGGATCGATACCGCCATCAGCGGTAAAGTACGTCCCGACTCCGGTAACCGAGCTTAAAACAGATAAAACAATCCCGATTGTAGTAAGCACCAAAATATTTGTTAAAATAAACAGAAAAAGTCTTTTCGCCATAATAACCTCCGTTATTTTAAGTTCAAAAGAACCTATATATTTAAATTATAAAACATCTGTTTGAAAATGCAAGGAATTAGACGTATGATGTTAATGTATTGCTGACGCTTAAATTTTAAATTCATACATAGACTTATATTCGCGTCAAATTGTTTTGAAGAGGTGAACAATGAACATTTTCAAACTCACTCGAACCGATATGGTGCGGCTGCTCTATTCCCTAAAAGGACAAGGAGAAATAAGCCCGCTCGACATTGTCGTCCAATCAGCGAACATGTCAGCAGATAAAGCTGCCAATCATCTTGAAATTCCTGAATTTCTTACAAGATATGAACGAAAAAAACAAAAAAAAGAATACGGTCTCTCTACAAACGAAATCGTAGAACTCGGCAACCTATGCGAGCTGACTTCGTTAAAGTCAACCGCAATCCAAAACTGGGTAAAGCGTGATTTCAAAGATCTGATCGGACATCCTGAGCTGGGCAAAAAATATTCGGTTGAACAGGCAGTCATACTTTTAATTGTACGTGATTTAAAATCGATTTATGACTTTGAACATATACGGGCTATTTTAAGAGTGGCGTTTAACACCATCTCAGACAGAACCGATGATGTCATCAGTCCGATTTCTTATTATGAAAGCTGCGCATATGTGCTTGATGCCGTTCATCACCAGGACACACCTTCTATGAAGGAATCAAATCTGCAGGAGATCGTCGAACAGGAAACAGATCGTCTCCGCCATCGTTTTGAAGAATTAAATGACAGCCAATGGCTTAAAATCAGACAGATTATTGCCATAACAGTTCTCTCCATTTTGACATTCCATATTCAGGCAACCGCACATAAAATGACAGCTGACATTCTATAGACTGCGGTGCCCCCGGCTAAAAAACCGGGGGCTTTCTTATTTTCCACAACAATTCCCAGCATAAATAACCCCCGTACATTTCAAACTAACTACGCGTTAAGAATTCTTTATAGAAAAAGGAGATGAAAAAGATGGCGAGCAGAAATAAACTCGTTGTTCCAGGGGTGGAGCAGGCACTAGACCAATTCAAACTCGAAGTGGCTCAAGAATTCGGTGTGAACCTTGGTTCTGATACAGTCGCACGCGCTAACGGCTCTGTAGGCGGGGAAATGACAAAGCGGCTGGTACAGCAAGCACAATCACAAATAAATGGCACAACTAAATAAATTCAGGCCTTTATTCGCCGGGGTCACTCGGCGAATTTTCAGTTTGAGCTGAATTATTTTCACTGCTGTAGCCGTTTGGATTACGGCGGTCAGAAGCGTTATCCCTGTTTGACGAAGAACGATTCTTGCCTTGTTCACCGTTATTCCAGTCCCTGTGATATTGGCTTTGATCCTTTTCAGCGCTGTTTCCTTCATTTCCTTTATCTTGAGGATCTTGTATTGGGGTTTGCTGATCCCCATCTTTTTCAGCATTTGTGTTTTCATCTGATTCCTTTACATTTTTATCTTTGTCACCATCGTTAGTCTGGCCATCCGTAGTATCTTTTTTCCGGTCTCCGGAATCTATATCATCCTGCTGTTCATTATCTCCTTGCTTGCTGTCCTGGCCGTCAGGTTGATCTTTTTTTTCATCCTCATTTTCGGCACTGTTTTGATTCTCTTCCCCGGATGGTTTGCTGGGGTCCTCTTTTGAATCTTTATTGTGATTCTTTTCGTTTGATTTGATGTAGCTGCCTGTTGAAACGCCTTCCTTCTTCGCTTTTTCCCTTGTTTGCATATCTGACTCAAGAGATTCCATGCGGTATGTCGTTTTATATTTTTCCGTCACATCATTCAGCTGTTTTTTCACAGCTTTTTTATATGTATTGTCTTCCGTATTTTCATAAACAGTGGAAATCAATATTTCTTTCGATTCCTTTACATATCCATGTTCACTGCAGTCGGTAATAATATTATCAATCACCTTTTTAAAATCAGTCTTCTCCCAATTATCTATATCATTGACGACCTTCTTTCCCTCATCGTTTAGAGGCGTCAGTTCAATCACTTCGTAATCGCTGTTTAACGCCATTTCAAAGCTTGGATTAATATCGATTGTCATATACGCATAGGCCTTATTATTAGAAAAAACGGGGAGAATAATAAAAATAAAAAGCATAATAGCGGTCATCGTAACGATCCCCATTTTGAAAGGGCGCAGTTTAAAAAAATCAAAAAAGCTGGCCCTTCTGCCCATGCGTGATTCACTCGGAAGCATGATTTCTTCTCCGATTTCATAGCTGCGGCGATCATGTTTAGCTTTTAAAAATTGTCCGTCAGGGGTCAGCAACGTGACGAATTTTCTATTTTTCTCTACTATAATCCCTCTTCTCATGAGTGCAGCACCCCTTTAAGATAATCTTTTAAATAAATATAATCACCCGTAATGATAATACACATCGCAATAATATATTTTCTGTTTCTCTCAATCGTTTTTCGGCTTACAGAGACCAGCTGTTCGAGCTGTTTCACCGGAAGCTGTTTCTTTGTATACAGGATAGCGGCCAATTCTTCATGTTCAACAAGGGTGATCGCCACCTTTATGGCGTTTTGCCTTGCGTCCGCATGTTTTGGAGAGTTTTCAAGCAGCTCTTTAAACGATAAACCATAATCTTTTAGCTGCTTTTGAAAATAGAGGATTTCCTCCCGCCTCTGCTCCTGTTCAATCTGACGGCGGTATTCATCAATGGAAAGCTCGGCTTCGATCAGGCTTTGAGATGACTCCTGATCGTCTCCTTCCTGTAAATCGATGTTGATATTCTGTGCGCTTCTTGCTTCTTTTCTGATGTAATCAATGACTTTTCTTTTTATAATAAGCTCAGCAAATGCGAGCAGCGAATTTCCTTTTTCAGATGAGTATTTTTCAATAGCTTCATTAAATGCGATGAGTCCGATGCTGAACTCATCGTCTTTTTCATCTATATATCGTTTACAAACGGATGAAACCGTCTTTGCGATAAATGGCTTATATTGCTGTATTAATTCATTCTGCAGATCTTTATTGCCTTTTTGTATACTTTCAACCGTTTTTTCAAGCGTTTGCTTCTTTTTTCCTAATTTAAACAAAAGGCTAAGCACTGGTTTCACCTCAGTTCCTCCCTATAACTACTCATTAATGATAGCTAATTTGATAGGGATTCGCAAAGGAGAAAAAGAAATATTGGTTTCCAATGTCTCAATTATGACAAACCATTCTGACGTCCTATACATGATTTCGTGCCTTTCTAGAGAATTAAGGGGGTTTTATCAGTGTTTTTTGTAACAAAGCTGTTATAAAAATGTTATTTTATTTCGTCTATGAAAACGTTTTAAACATGAAAAGACTCTGCTTTTTAAGCAGAGTCTCATATTACGCCCTTTCCCGGCTGCTGTTATTTTGTTCGTTTTGTGTGCCCTCCGGCTGTTTTTTACCTGACATGAACCAGCCGGAAACCGCGATTGCCGCTAAGACACCCCAGAATATCAGCTTCCATGTTCCAGAATGGATAAAGTGCTCAGAAACAATCGCTATGTCGTTATGGGCAAGTGTATATAAAGCAAGCTTCACTCCGACCCAGCCGACAATCACAAAGGCTGCTGTTTCTAGGCTTGGACGTTCCTTTAATAACTTAACAAACATTGAAGCCGCAAACCGCATGATCACCAGGCCGATGATACCTCCGGCCAAAATGACGGCAAATTGCCCTCCGTCAAGTCCGCCGATCTGTGGAAGCGGTGTTGCAGGAAGCGTAACCGCCAGCGCTACTGCCGCTAAGATGGAATCAACCGCAAACGCGATATCTGCCAATTCAACTTTTAAAACAGTCGGCCAAAAACCGCTTTGCTTCGTCTCTTTATGCGTGTCTTCTTTTTTAAACACATATCTTTTCAATAAGTGGCTTATTGAGATATACAGCAAGTAGAGCGCGCCAATCGCTTGAACCTGCCATACGTTGACCAAAAAAGAAATGGCGAATAAAGAGCCAAATCGCAGAACAAAAGCCCCTGCCAACCCATAAAATAACGCCTTTTTTCTTTTTTCCTCCGGCAAATGTTTTACCATTACCGCCATCACTAACGCGTTATCGGCGGCTAAAATACCTTCCAGCCCGATCAAGACGAGAAGAACCCAACCATACTCCAATAATAATGCTGCATCCATAAATGATACCCTCCCAAAAAAGTTGTTTTCTTTCTCTTCATCCGATCTTATGGCGGCCGGACCATGCAAAAAAGACCTTTGCCGTCATAAGGCAAAGGTCTTGCTAGACATGAATTCAGGCATGCCAACAAAGCCGATGGATATCACAATCCATGGAATGACGACTTTGTTTCCGGAAAACAAATCCGGACGCTACTCCCCTTTGGGATTTCAAGAAATATAATATTATACGTCAATGATATGTGCAGCGAGATCATTTGTCAACGCTTATTTTTTAAAAATGCAGATAAATGTTCTGAGTGCGTGCGTTTTTTCCTCTTTTTAATCAGCAAGTAGACCACGAACAAAGCTAAAATTGCAATCCCGATCGGAAGCATATATTGATCGAGAATAGAGCCGACTTCCTTCCAATTTTCACCGAGCTTCACACCGAGATACACATATACAAATGTAATGGGCAGCATGGCGATGAATGTGTAAATCGAAAATACCCAAACGTTCATTTTTGCAATGCCGCACGGTATAGAGATCAATGTGCGGATGCCTGGCAAGAAACGGCCGCTGAAGGCCACAAATCCCCCGTGTTTTTTAAAAAATTCATCCGACTTATCGAGAGCTTCAGGCTTAATGAAGAGGTACTTCCCGAAACGTTCAAGAAACGGCCTCCCTCCGTATCGGCCTATCCAATACAGCGTGAGCGGGCCGGCAACTCCCCCAAGCGATCCCGCCAAAACAGCGCCGGCAAGCGTCATATCACCTTTAGATACCCAATAACCCGCAAGCGGCAGGACGATTTCAGCAGGAATAAACTCAATACAGAGCGCTAGAAATATTCCAAAATAAGATAGGCTTTTAAATGCTTCTATCCAAGACATAATCAGTTCTTCGATATCCATCACTTCCCTTTTTTCATCTTTATGTATCATACATTTTGTTTTTTTCAGAAAACGTCAACATGATTTTAACACATATTTCACGGTCAGCTGAACTAAAAATAGATCTCTTGCAATTTCTATGGTCTCAAAGGCTGAAATTCTGCGGTTAAGCAGCCGATAATAATGAGAGTCAACAAGACTGGAACACACGGGGGGGAATCTCCATTTGGAAATACACGTATCATATAATATAACACTCATATGTTTATCAATTCTAATTGCCTGTGCCGCAGCGTATATTTCCCTTGAACTGTCAAGGAAAGTCACCATTCATACAGGCTTAAAAAGTAAGATTTGGCTGATCGGCGGCTCACTTATTATGGGATTCGGTATTTGGTCAATGCATTTTGTCGGGATGATGGCCGTCGATATCAAGATGCCAATGCAATATGAATTCATGCCTTTAATTGCGTCCATTGGCGCAGCTGTTTCCGGATCATTTGTGTCCCTCTATTTTGTCAGCCGGCACATTCTTACATATTACAGACTGCTTAGCGGGTCAGTTGTGCTTGGCGCGTCTATTGCATCTATGCATTATATCGGAATGTCTGCCATTTCCCGGGTAATGATTATGTACGAACCGCTTCTTTTTACAGCATCCATTCTGATTGCGATTGCGGCATCTTTCATCTCATTAAAAATATTCTTTGACTTGGCCATGAAAAAACATTCTGAACACCTTATGTTCTATAAAGTCATCAGTTCGATTGTAATGGGAATAGGCATTTCAGGCATGCACTATACAGGGATGCTTGCGGCAACTTTCCGTTTGGATACGGACCCGCCCGGAAGCCATATGGAAATCCATACATTTCATTGGTCGGTTTTTGTTGCGTTAATTATTTTCTGCATTCAAACGCTATTGTTATTCAGTTCCCATGCCGATCGAAAGTTTATTAAACAGAGCGAGCGCATAAAGGATAACGAACAGAGATTTCAATCTTTAATCGTCCATAATATTGACGCGATCTTTATTTTGTCATTAGAAGGAGAGATTATATCTTCCAATCATGCTGGTGAGGACATGATCACCAAATTTGGCTTTAGTATGCACGATTGGAGAAATTACATATCACAGAAGCTTGAACGCCTTTTTAAGCAGGTCAAAAAAGATAAACAAGCCATCAACAGCGATAGCAAACTGATCACTGAAAAAGGCCAGTTTCACTTAAATATTACGCTCATACCTGTTGAAGTCAATCAAGAGCTGGACAGCATTTATGTCATTTGCAAAGATATGACAAAGCAGTACAGGGCAGAAAAAGAAATCCATAGAATGGCTCATTATGATTCTCTTACAGATTTACCCAACAGACGGCATGCCGTTTCGCACTTAACAGAGGTGCTGAATCGCGAGCATACCTTGAATTATAACGCCGTTGTTTTCTTTCTGGACTTAAACAGGTTTAAAGTGATTAACGATGCATTAGGACATAATGTCGGAGATCAGCTGCTTCAGATGACAGCTAAACGTCTATCGTCTGTTGTGCCTGATAATGGGTTTATCGCTCGTCTTGGCGGTGATGAATTTATTATTATCTTGACTAACGCCAATACCGGAACAGGCGAAGCGGATATTTTAGCAAGAAAAATTATCCAAAAATTCAAAAAACCATTTAAAATTCAAGATCAAACGCTTATTACATCTGTCAGTATTGGGATTGCGATATCACCAAAAGATGGGACGGACGGTCTTGAATTGATGAAAAAAGCCGATATGGCAATGTATGCCGCTAAAGAGCGAAACAAAAGCAAATACAGATTCTATTCTTTTGCAATCGGGAACAAAGAAACAGTCAAGCTTAACCAAGAGATGGAGCTCAGAGATGCAATAGAAAACGATAGATTTGTCTTGTATTATCAGCCGCAATTTAGTGCAAAAAATCAAAAAATGACGGGTGCAGAAGCGCTGATACGGCTTGTCACACCTGACGGGCAGCTGCGTCCGCCCGGAGAATTCATCAGTGTTGCTGAAGAAACGGGTCTCATTATTGATATCGGAAAGTGGATTATAGATGAAGCATGCAAGCAGGCAAGGGCTTGGTATGACAAAGGTTTTGATCTTTCTGTCGCCATTAATATTTCCGCCAGACAGTTTCAATCCGAAGAACTGATTCCCCTAATCAAGGAGGCGCTTGTTAAATACCAGCTTCCTCCTCGGCTTCTGGAAGTGGAAGTAACAGAAAGCATGACAATGGAAAATCTCGATCACTCCAAGAAGGTGTTGTCGTCTTTAACGGAATTAGGAATCAGAATCAGCATTGACGATTTCGGAACGGGACACAGCTCCCTTAGCTATTTAAAGGACTTTCCGATTCACAGGCTGAAAATCGACAAATCGTTTATCGACGATATTCAGACACACCCAAAATCAGAGCAAATTACCGGGGCCATTATTGCCATGGGCCACCAGCTGTCTTTGCAGGTGATTGCTGAAGGCGTGGAAAATTCAGCTCAAAAACAGCTTCTTTACGAAAAAGGCTGTGACCATTTACAGGGCTTCTTTTTCAGCAGGCCCATACCGCCGGAACAACTTGAACAACTCATTCTTGAACAGCCGCCGCATTAACAGCGACGGCTGTTTTTTTACCCATAAGTTACTACACATGAAACGTTCTCCTCCTCTTCACACTAAAAGAAAAAAGGGGTTTATTGATATGCATACAATGTGGAAGGGATCGATCAGTTTCGGATTAGTAAACATCCCAATCAAGCTTTATGCGGCCACAGAAGATAAAGACATCAAGCTGCGCAGCCTTCATAAAGAGGACCATGCGCCTATCAAATACGAAAAAATTTGCACGAATTGCGAAAAAACTCTCGGCCCTGATGAAATTGTGAAAGGATATGAATATGTAAAAGGAAAATATGTAGTGCTCACGGATGAAGATCTAAAAAGCTTAAAGCAGGAGCATGAGGAAAAAGCGGTTGAGATTGTTGATTTTGTTCAGCTTCAGGACATTGACCCGATTTATTTTAACCGCTCCTACTTTGTCGGACCCGGAGATAACGGGACGAAAGCCTATACTCTTCTGCGTGAAGCGCTGCGCTCAACCGGAAAGATCGGCATCGCCAATATGACAATCAGGTCGAAGCAGCAGCTAGCCATTCTCCGCGTTTATGAAAATTGTATCGTGATGGAGTCTATCCATTATCCGGATGAGGTCAGAAGCGCTGTCCATGTCCCGGGTGTACCTGATCAATCGAATGTAAACGATAAGGAACTGCAAACGGCAATCACATTAATAGATGAGCTGACAGCTGAGTTTGAGCCGGAGAAATATGAGGACACGTACCGGCACGCATTGCTGCAAAGAGTTAATGATAAGCTCGAGAATAAGGAAACAGCCGTCACACCTGATAAAGTGCCTCCTCGTGAAGATGTCATTGATCTGGTCAGCGCCCTGCAAGCAAGCATCGACAGAACAAGAAAGCCGAACCGGGAAAAACCGGCAGCCGAACCAGCACAAGCCGCTGAACCGAAAGGAGCCGGAGATAAGAAACGAAAAACGACTAGAAAAAAAGCCTCCGGCACATCATAGTCCATGGCGTTTACAATGCAGCCCGTCCTTACTTCATCACCGCCAATAGGAACAGAATGGCGCTACGAAGTAAAATATGACGGGTACCGCTGTATCCTCCGCATCCATTTGGCAGGTGTGACCTTAACTAGCAGAAATGGCTTGGAACTTACCAGCACCTTCCCTGAAATCACACAATTCGCCAAAACCGCCTTTCAGCACATAGAAAAAGATCTTCCGCTGACACTTGATGGTGAGATTGTATGTTTGGTGAACCCTTGTCGTTCAGATTTTGAGCACATTCAAGTGCGGGGGCGTTTGAGAAGGCCAGATAAAATCCGGGAATCGGCCAACGCGCGGCCGTGCTGCTTTCTCGCCTTTGATCTGTTAGAGCGACGCGGAGAAGATGTATCGTCACTTTCGTACCTGGATCGAAAAAAATTGCTGTACGACCTTATGGCTATGCCAAAACTTCCTGCATCTCCAGACCCTTATGCTAAGGAGACCATTCAGTATATCCCCTCCTTTGACCATTTTGATACGATTTGGGAGATGGTTACGAAATATGATGGAGAAGGAATTGTAGCGAAGAAAACAAACAGCAAATGGCTTGAAAAGAAGCGGTCATCCGATTGGCTTAAATATAAAAACTTTAAACAAGCTTATGTTTGTATAACAGGGTTCAACCCCAAAAATGGATTTCTGACAGTATCTGTGTTAAAAAACGGCGTGATGACACCGATTGCCTCTGTCTCACACGGAATGCGCGATGAAGAAAAAAATGCCGTACGCAAAATTATGGAACAGCACGGACATCAAACACCATCAGGCGAATATACGCTCGAACCTTCGATATGTGCAGCCGTTCAATACTTAACGATTCTCCAAGGCACATTGAGAGAGGTGTCGTTTGTCGGTTTTGAATTCCATATGGACTGGACCGAATGCACGTATGCGCAAGTCATCCGCCACTCCAAACCGATCCATCCGAAGCTGCAGTTCACAAGCCTGGATAAAATCATTTTTGAAAAGAATAAAAAAACAAAAGAAGATTTTATTCAGTACATGATTGAAGTCAGTGACTACCTGTTTCCCTTTTTGAAAAACCGTGCTGTCACAGTCATCCGCTATCCGCATGGATCAAGAAGCGAATCATTTTTCCAAAAAAATAAGCCGGACTATGCGCCGGATTTTATTCAATCTTTCTTTGACGGAAGCCATGAACATATCGTCTGCGAGGATATGTCCACTTTATTATGGCTTGCCAACCAGCTTGCTTTGGAGTTTCATGTTCCCTTTCAAACCATTAAAAGCAGGCGTCCGGCTGAAATTGTCATTGATTTGGATCCGCCCTCACGAGAGGACTTTCTTATGGCCGTGCAGGCTGCGAATGAACTGAAGCGGCTGTTTGACTCCTTCGGTATCACATCATACCCGAAGCTGTCCGGCAACAAGGGCATCCAGCTTTATATCCCCTTGTCCCATGAGGCATTTACGTATGAAGAAACACGCCAATTTACACAGCTGGTCGCAGAGTACTGCACCAATGCATTTCCCGAGCTATTTACCACAGAACGCCTGATCAAAAACAGGCACGGCAAATTGTATCTTGATTATTTGCAGCATGCAGAAGGAAAAACGATTATCTGCCCTTATTCGACAAGGGGGAACGAGCTTGGCACTGTCGCGGCACCGCTCTATTGGCACGAGGTACAGACATCCTTAACACCCGCTATGTTTACAATTGATACCGTCGTCGACCGGATAAAGAAGCAGGGCTGCCCATTTTTCGATTTTTACCGCAGCCCGCAAGACGAACCTCTTAGCGCCATTTTACATCAGTTGAACGGAAGGAGCTGACTTATTTAGTCAGCTCTTTCCGTTCAACTGTACTTTTTTTCTAACCGCTCTTTTTCCTGGCGCTGGAGCGGGCTCAGCGGCTCATTATACAAATCGATATCAATCGCATATTTCGGCCGGCTTTTCACTTCTGAAAAAATGGTTCCGATATACTCCCCGATGATCCCGATTCCCATTAATTGCAGACCGCCCAAAAACCAAATGGAAATGATGAGCGACGCCCAGCCTGCATTTGTATGGCCGAGCAGTTTTTGAATAAATGCACCGATTCCCGCCACAGCGCTGACGAAAAATAAAACAAAACCTAAAAGCGTAAAAAAGCGAATCGGCGCGACACTGAATGATGTAATCCCGTTAAAAGCGAATGATAGCATTTTTTTCAGCGGATATTTCGTTTTGCCGGCAAAACGTTCCTTTCGGTCATACAAGACTTCGGCGGATTTAAAGCCGATCATGGGAACAATTCCTCTTAAAAACAGATTCGCTTCCGGATAGCGCGCAAGCTCTTCAAGCGATCTTTTATTCATTAGTCGAAAATCAGCATGATTATAAATTAATTTAATCCCAAGCTTATTCATGAGGCGATAAAATCCTAAAGCGGTCGTTCGCTTGAAAAAGGTATCGGTTTTTCTGCTGCGGCGGACGCCGTAAACGATCTCGCAGCCCTCATGATACTTCAATATAAAATCCCGGATAACAGAAATGTCGTCCTGTAGATCAGCATCAATTGAAATGACACAGTCTGATTTGTTCTTCGCTTTATGGAGTCCGGCTAAAAGCGCTTTTTGGTGTCCGACATTGCAGGCTAATTTTAAGCCGGCAACCTTCTTGTTTCTTATACTTTCCATGGCAATCAAGGCCCAAGTGCGGTCTTTGCTGCCATCATCGACAAACAGAATTTTACTGTCTTCAGCGATTAATGTTTCTTCAATCAAGCCGTCTACAACCTCTGTCAGCTGATGGCAGGTCTCTTGAAACACTTCCTCTTCATTGAAACACGGAACGACGATGGTTAACACTGGCTGTGGCTGTTTCAATCGTTATCCTCCTTATCTTGTTTCATATAAATAAATGCGCCAGGCCGAATCTATATGGTCAAACGTCTTCACAAGCGCGAGATGGTTTTGATCAGCATTCATGATCGGGACTGAAGAAAAAATGTAACGACCGCCCATTTTTTTAAATACATTTGTATTTAATTGAAGATTGTTGATCGTTTTCTTCGAGTTCTTTTTAAAATCATATCGTTTCCCGAGCTCATCGACGAAAAGGTAGCAACGGCTGCCCCATTCATCAAAATATTGTTTCAGCCGAGCGTTTTTTTCCAGCTCTTTTGCAATGATTTTTCTAAATTCATATTTATATGAAAGCGGGTACAGGTTGTTATACGTATCTAACGTGTAAAACCCGTTATATTGGGCGATAGACGGATGCAGTCCGATGCTCGCCACCCTGTACGAATCTTGCGGACGCCCGATATACTCCTTAATCTCCTTGAATTGCTCAGATGCATAAAACTCCCGGAATGTCGGCGCATTGTAGTGAACGCCATACGTATACTCTTCATTAAAAGGCGCCAAAACCATCAGCTGTGCAGCGACTGCGGCGTATACAAGCCATTTCCACCCTCTCCCCATCCGCCATATGAGATATAGAGCTATCGCAAAGCTTACATATATGACAAGCGGCCGGAGGAAATGGAAACGCGCAAAATTAAATTCAGCTAAAAAAGCAAATTTCTGCTTTGGCACAGCCCATATTTTGTTGAACCAAAACGCATACCATAAAGATAGTCCGTAATTAAGCGCAAATAAAAACAGATAAACATTTTCTAGCTTTGTCCGGTTTCGCTTGAACAGCACAGCCATAAATATAAGCAGCAGGATCGGGAGGATGACAACGGTGTGAACGGTCATCACATGATTATGCCCATAGACAAAGTTTTTTACGGATAGACGAAGTGAATGCCATACGTCATGCCGTGATGAGATAAATTCTATCCGATGCATCGGCGCGTGGGAGAACAGTATTGAATACACAAGCCGATATTCAACGAAAAGGTAAATACTCGTCATAAATGCAATACTGCCTAAAAACATCAAATTCCATCTTCTTTGTGTGATGGCATCATACAGCCAAAAGCACGCCATTCCTGACAAGAAAAAGAAGAAACCTAAGACAAAGCTTGAATATAAAGGAAGCAAACCGAGCGTCAGCCACTCTCTCCATGAGATATCCCCTTTTCGGATATTCAAAAAAGCCCACAGTGCCAAAGGATATCCAAGCGTACTCAGCATTCCCGAAGGCCAGAAAGGTGTTAAAGCAAATGCCAGCGATACGCCAATTCGGATGAAAGCCGCTTTTGGCTCTGGAATCACATGTTTCTTCAGCAGTACATACATTCCCAAAAAAGCGACAACCCTTGTAATCGTCTGGCTTATTGCATAGGCGGTCATGGAAGAAAAGAAAGCGTGCAGCCAAACAATCCCGCTCCACTCAGTGCCAAAGGCATCTCTCGGCAGCCCGTTAATAATTTGCGGAATGGCTGCGTCAACCTTGCCGATGATTTCTCCGCTATCCGCCAAAACCTTGTACCAAGCGATATTGGAATCTAAATTATCGTGGACGCGAATATGGGCATCTTCCTTTAAAATAAAAAGCGGAGATACATACAGCAAAAGGAGAAATAATGCGATCCAGAGATAATATGTTTCTTTTTTGTGTTGTCTCAACAATCGTAACATCGCTTACACATCCATCTGTTATTCTGACTCCATATCCGGCATGTTCTGCCTCATGTGTCAAAATTTATTATCCCTTTTCCCTTCCAAAACATTCATCAGAAGACATTCCGTTTTTAACTTGTCTCTTCCCCATTAATTCCCGCTATCTTTAAGGCATGATCACTTACTATACTGATAGGAGGGAGGGGATATATTTTGTTTACAATCTTACTTTCATTAGCCATACTCGTATCTGTGCCATTTATATATAAAGCGAACCGCAATACAAAAGATGTGAAGGTCAACAGCATTTCAATTGATCAAAAAGACGGCCTTCCAGCTAGAAAAAAATTGAATATCCTTCATTTATCAGATTTTCACTTAGAAAACATTTCTGTTTCACCTGAAGAGCTATATCGTTTAACAAAAAATCAGCCTGTGGACATCATTGCGCTCACCGGAGATTTTCTAGATCGGAAACGTAATATTCCGAAGCTGGCAGGTTACTTAAACGCATTGCAAAAGTTGGAACCTGCATATGGAATGTACGCGGTGTTCGGTAATCATGATTATGTATTAAAAGATAGGGACTTTCTGAGATTGAAGCGTGTTTTAGAGGAAAACGGCTGTATCACGCTGCAAAATGAACATGTTCGAATTGAGACGGCCGCGGGGCCTGTCAATATTATCGGCATTGATGATTACAGCACGAACCGCAGTAATATTGCCGGCTCTTATCAAGATCTAGAAAACGGCTATCAGCTCGTATTAACACATGACCCAAACATTATTCTGGATATGAAAGATGTTCATTTTGATTACCTGCTCTCAGGCCATTTTCACGGCGGGCAAATCCACTGGCCAAAACCGTATCACTTGGTGAAAATGGGCAAGCTCGTGCGCATGAACATGATTAAAGGGCTTCATTATCACCACGATAAACCGTTTTATATCAGCGAAGGTTTAGGACAAACCGGTGTAAATATCCGTGTCGGAAGCCGCCCAGAAGTGACATTTCATCAGATATAAACAAAAAAGACTGCGCTGACCCCAGACATCAGTCTTTTTTTTGATAGGTTTTCTGAAGCTTTTCTTTCGAAATAAACAAATAGGATGTATTCGGTAAATGCCGCACGCTCATCGGCTTTGAAGTGAGATATAAAATCGGCATATGGGTGATCTTTTTAAAACATCTGTAGAAAGGATTGACCGGGGTGACCACATCAAAGCCGAGCCTTTCCACACCTTTGTCAAGCATTGTAATGCCCACAATCCCTTTAATTTTTTCACTTTTTTTATGCTTGTTGATGTAATCCAAAAGCATCGGCATCGATTGGTATACTTTTTGATAGATAATGATTCCCTTTCTGACTGTGCTCTCAATGCTTTGCAGCTCCCTGATCAGCTTGATGTTGTGCAGATGGATTTTAACGAGCACATCATTTTTTCTGATATGCGTTCCGTCGCTCAGCACGACCTGATGTCCTTTGTACTTCGTCAGCCTGACTCGAAAGACGCTTTTTCGATCCTTGTCAATCAAGGTCAGTCTTGAAAAAAAGAAATAAATCGGGTCAACCACTCTCCAAATAGAAAGGAAACAGGTTTTCATCTCTTCACCTTCCTTATGATCAAAAACACCCTTATATTTTGTGAACGTTCTCCCCAAAATATAGTTGCCATATTTTTTTAAGGAGGACCATCATGAAAAACATTCTCATTTTTCCTTTTTTAAGCATTTCCACAGGGCATCATCATGTGGCGGATGCCCTGCAGGCTGAACTGGAGTCTCAAGGACTCGCATCTGAGAAAATTGATATCTTTTCACACGCATATAGACGATTAGAAAAACTGTCCTCCGAGGCGTATTTAAAATGGATTCAATATTTCCCGAAAACGTACAACGGCATTTACAGGCTCCTCGCCTGCGGACGATATCAAAATGACAAACGCTATCCCATGTACGAATGGCTGTTCACACAACAAATGAGGCACATCCTCAAAGAAAAACAGCCTGATATCGCCTTCTGCACACATGCGCTGCCTTCCTATCTGCTGAACCGGCTAAAGCCGGAATATCCGAATATGACGGTTGTAAATGTATATACTGATTTTTTTGTGAATCAATTATGGGGACGGGAGAACATCGATTTCCATTTTTCTCCGATTGTGGATATTAAGAAACAGCTCATGTCTGAAGGAATCGATCCGAAAAACATATACATGACCGGCATTCCCGTTCACCGAATGTTTGAAGCGGGATCAGCAGACACCTGTCAGCATCATCCGCCATATACCATCATCATCACAGGCGGCAGTATGGGAGTCGGGGGTATTTTAAAATGGGTTCAGGATCTGTCGCCAGGAGGAAACATCTTATACAAAATATTATGCGGTCAAAACGAAAAGCTCTACTGCTATGTCAAAAGTTTACGCCATCCTTTTATTGAGGCGATTCCCTACCTTCACAGCAAAGCAGAGATGAACCGTTTATACGAACAGGCGTCAGGCATTATGACAAAACCAGGAGGCGTGACCATCAGCGAATGCTTACAGAAACGGCTTCCGGTATTTATTTATCATGCGCTGCCGGGCCAGGAGGAAATGAATGTGAACCTTCTAAAGGAACGGAAACTTGTCACAGATATGAGAAATTGGGGTATGCAGAAAGCAGAGGAGCGTATGGCGGCATTTTTCCAATCGAATAAACAGATGAAAGAATATGAAAAACATGTCAATGGATATCTTGCCGAAATCTCTGATCGAAGGATTGAAGATGTATTAAAAAGGATCATATCAAACAAAAAAACACTCCCTGAAACAGAGAGTGTAGAATATTAACGAAACAGCAAATGCTGGCTGTGAATGCCTGCTTTCTTCAGCAGAACGATCAGCTGATCCTGTTCATCAGGCGAAAGGCCTGAAAACGCTCTCGCAATACGCAGTGCATGAATCGGATAAATTTTATCCAAATACTCATTGCCCTTGTCAGTTAAATGCGCGTAAACGGAGCGTTTATCTTTCGGGTCCTGCTCCCTTACTAAAAACCCGTTTCTTTCTAATTTGTCAATGACATATGTGACGTTTCCGCTCACTAGCAGAAGTCTCGACCCAATTTGCTGTAATTTTTGCGGGCCTCTTGTGTAGAGGAGCTCCAATACAGCAAATTCAGTGGGATTAAAGCCATGCTCTTTGCTGTCACGGATACTATGTTCAGACACACTTTTGAAAGCCCTTGCAAAAACTCTGTACAAATTCATCGCACGCTCAACTTCTTCTTCGTTAAACGATAATCTCATCATATCTACCTCGTATATAGGATTTTTATAAAAAAATAATGAAAACCCTTACATATAATAAGAGTTCAGTCCCTTACTATACGTATTCGCTATCATTCGAGAAATTCCTTCTGAAAGCAAAAATATCCTTATACATTATCTTGTATAAGGATATCCAGACTGTCGAGAAAATCTCGACAGTCTTTATTTTTTCCTTAAAATACCCATTCACGTGTAATAAAATAAAAGAA
>NZ_JBUPVZ010000022.1:0-45576 GCF_055486375.1 Bacillus sp. 11C | reverse complement strand
TCTTTTATTTTATTACACGTGAATGGGTATTTTAAGGAAAAAATAAAGACTGTCGAGATTTTCTCGACAGTCTGAGCAGCAAAGGAGTTCCCTTTGCTGCTATTTCTGCTGATCCTTCAGCAAGCCGTTCGAACGATAAGCTTCCAGCACATCTCTGTTGGATTCTCCCCATTCCTTCATTTGCAAAACGATCGGTTCAAGCGTTCTCCCAAATTCCGTCAGAGAATATTCAACCTTGGGCGGCACCTGATGGTAAACCTCACGATGCACGATACCATCCGCTTCCAGCTCCCGCAGCTGGAGGGTGAGCATTCTTTGGGTGATACTCGGGCAGATTCGGCGAAACTCATTAAACCGTTTCTTGCCATCTATCATGTGATAAAAAAGAATTCCTTTCCACTTTCCGCCAATGACATCTAGCGTAAATTCAACTGGACAGCCTTCTTTGTTCGGGTATTTATTCTTTTTTTCACTCATACTTGACCTCCCATAGTACCTTTTTTGATACTACATCACATTTCGAAACTTAGCTACCCAGTATTTTACACGCCTTTTCTCTTCAGCTCAAAGAAAATGCTTCTTATTCACATCAATTTTTAAGGGTTTGTATGATTACACTCGCAACAAGACGTGTTAAACTATATAAAGATTACACTACTTAAAAAGGATAAGGAGCTATCATGGAAAAGATACTTATTTTCGGACACCAAAACCCAGACACAGATACGATTTGTTCTGCGATTGCTTATGCTGATTTGAAAAACAAACTCGGCTTCAATGCTGAGCCAGTCCGTCTTGGACAGGTCAACGGCGAAACACAATACGCGCTTGACTACTTCAAACAAGAAAGCCCTCGTCTTGTAGAAACAGCTGCAAACGAAGTGAACGGCGTTATCCTTGTTGACCACAACGAACGCCAGCAAAGCATCAAGGACATTGAAAACGTTCAGGTTCTCGAAGTCATCGACCACCACCGTATCGCAAACTTCGAAACAGCTGAGCCGCTTTACTATCGTGCTGAGCCTGTAGGCTGTACGGCTACAATCTTAAACAAAATGTACAAAGAAAATAACGTGAAGATCGAGAAAGAAATTGCCGGCCTTATGCTGTCTGCGATCATTTCTGACTCACTGTTATTCAAATCTCCAACTTGCACAGACCAAGACGTAGCGGCAGCAAAAGAACTTGCGGAAATCGCTGGCGTAGATGCTGAAGAATACGGCTTGAACATGCTGAAAGCCGGCGCTGATTTAAGCAAAAAAACAGTGGAAGAGCTGATTTCTCTTGATGCGAAAGAATTTACACTCGGCAGCAAAAAAGTCGAAATCGCACAAGTGAACACAGTCGACATTGAAGATGTGAAAAAACGCCAAGCTGAATTAGAAGCCGCGATTTCTAAGGTTGTGGCTGAGAAGAAGCTTGACCTATTCCTTCTTGTCATCACAGACATCTTAGAAAATGATTCACTTGCCCTTGCGATCGGTAACGAAGCAGCGAACGTGGAAAAAGCGTTCAACGTTACATTAGAAAACAACACAGCCCTCTTAAAAGGCGTTGTTTCCCGTAAAAAACAAGTCGTCCCTGTCTTAACAGACGCAATGGCTGAATAATGAAAAAGCATCCCGCGCAGGGATGCTTTTTTCTTATTCGCCCAGCTTTTCAATCTGCCCCATCACATCAGTGATTTGATTTGCGTTTTGGACAATGTCCGACTGCTCCAATGTTCCCAGCGATACCTTGCCTTCTTCCACTTGTTTTAATACATCTTCAGCGCTTTTCTGCAAGGTTTCGTTATGCTCCTGAATGGTTTGATGAATCTTCGCTGCGGCATCAGGCGGTGTTAATTCATTAAAATCAGCGGCAGCCTGCTGAACCGTTTCAAGCTGTGCTTCAAGTTTTTCTTTCGCCTCCGCGTCATTTACAGCTTGCTCAGCCAATTCAGGTGCCTCCTCTGCAAATGTCTTCACTTTCTCCACATAGCCTGCGGCTTCACTTGTATAATTCAATCCGTCATTCACCTGGTCCAACATGCCACATCCGCCTGCACTCAAAAGCCCCACACCGGCAAGAACAGTCAAAATGATTTTCATCGTTAGCCTCCTCATCGCTTCTTCTTCATTTTTTCCTTTAAGATCGGGATCAATTTCTCTTTTGCTAACGGCAGCCCTTTCCTCACCATTTCACGCTTCAGCCACTTTTTCAGCTTAGACATACCGACGCTCCTCTCCATTTTTGATAAAAATGAAAAAACTCCACCGATTTGGTGAAGTTCCGAAACAAAAAGACCTTCACCAAATCAGATTTGGCAAAGGTCTCGCTAACAATGAGATTGCCAGCAAAGCCGAGGACATCTTGTCCCGTAATGACGACTTTACTGTAAAAGCTACTCCCCTTTGGAGTGTTCATTTTTATTACTTTCATTCTAAAGCACCGGGCATTTTCAGTCAAACTCCTGCTGTCCGTTTACGCAAAAGCACGCTGTGGTATTTAAAATTTGAATGGTATTTTCATCAGGAGATCATGCTATGACAGAGGAGGTTTTCATGATGAGTCAAGAGCGCGTGAAACGGCCTGGGCATACCAGATGGTACATATCTTCGTTACTCAGCGGCATTATTATTCTTAATTATTTTGACCGAGTGGCCATCTCTGTAGCGGCCCCTGCCATACAAGATTCGTTTCACCTTACAGCAACAGAACTCGGTATCGTGTTTTCAATTTACACCTATTCCTATACACTGATGCAGCTGCCTGTCGGGAGTTTGCTGGACCGGTTTGGCGTGGCATGGGTAACAAGGATCGGAATGACAATATGGAGCTTTTTAACGATCCTTCTTGCTTTTTTGCAAGGAAAATTGCTGTTATATTTGTTCCGTTTTCTCATTGGGCTGACGAGCGCCTCTGCGTTCCCTGCCGCTTCCAAGGCAACCGCTCTATGGTTTCCTCCAAGCGAGCGGGGCTTGGCCAACTCACTGTTCGACTCGGCCGCCAAGTTTTCAAACGTAATCGGCGCGCCATTGGTCGCCTTTCTTGTCACCGCGTTTGACTGGCGTGTCGCTTTTTTAACGATTGGGTGCATCAATGTGCTGTTTACGATCTTTTTCTGGCATTATTATGAGCAGCCTGAACGGCACAAACGCATTTCCAAAAGCGAGCTAAACTATATTCAAAAACACAATTCAATGAAAACAGAGCAAATCCCTTACAAAACGGGTCCGCTTTTAAAAAAGCTTTTCTCCAACCGTAAAGTATGGGGCTTGATGATTGGATTTACTGGGTACGGCTATACATTCAACCTGCTGCTCACCTGGCTTCCGACTTTCTTTAAACATACATACGGAATGGATATCATGTCGTCCGGTTTATTTACAGCCGTGCCCTGGCTGATCTCAACCATTTCCGGAATTGTCGTCGGCGGCTGGCTCGTCGATTACTTCATTAAGAAAGGTTATCCTAACACCAAGGTGTACCGAACGGTAATCATTGTCGGAATGAGCTTTGGCTTTTTCTTTTTAGGCTCGATTCTAACGAACAATATCACCGTCGCGATTATCTGTATTTCAATCGGACTCGCCGGTATTTCCGCAACCGCTCCAGTCGGCTGGTCCATTTCAGCAGAACTGGCACCGATCGGTTCCGTGTCCATGCTGAGCTCCATGGTGAATCTGGCAAACAACTTGTTCGGAGGCATTATCGCTGCTTCACTGACCGGATATTTGGTTGATGTGACAGGATCCTTTACGCTCAGCTTTCTGGTAGCCGGTTTTGTACTGCTGCTCGGGCTGGTTTTTTATGTGTTTGTATTAGGGGATGTAAAACGAATTAATCTGGAATAAAGAGTGCTCGTTGAGAGCGCTCTTTTCTTTGATCATAAAAAGGAGCCATCAGTTTGTCGAACGGCTTTAAGGACCCATCACTTGTTTGGACTTCTCTCTCATTCACCGGCCATATTCTATTCTCTCCGGATGAAAATACCTTCATTTTATCCTTGACTCCAACCAAAGGTAAGGCCTCATAGTGAAAGAAGAAAGGAGGAATTGGATTGTGAAATTAACAGTAAAAGAACTATCTCTCATTGCGAACGTGACAATCAAAACGCTTTATCATTACCACAAAATCGGCTTACTGGCTCCAAAAGAAATAAGCGAAGCCGGATATCGGTACTATGGTGCTGACGAACTAAAAAAACTGCAGGAAATCCTTTTTTACAAAGAATTAGATATTCCTTTGTCAGAAATAAAAACATTATTAGATGAAGATGCTGAAAGAACTAGTACATTAGAAAAACAAAAAAAAGCTGTTTGAAAAGAAAATTGAAAAGTATCAGCGCCTCATTCAAACAGTCAACACGTCTTTAGAATACACAAGAAAAGGTGAGAATATGGATCATCAGGTCATGTTTAAAGGATTTGAAAGCGCTGAAGAATGGAAGCAATCTTTAGCAGAACAAAATGGCTATTTAAAAGATCATTACAATTTTGAATTAGATACCACTGCAATCAATGTAAATGAAATGAACAAAATGGCGATAGAGGCAAAACATTTTCTTGATGGAATGGCTGATTTTTTAAGAAGCGGCGTGACGTATCAAGCCCCTGCCGTACAAGAGCATGTCATGAATCATCTTAACTTCCTAAATCAGAACGGGCATCCGATAAGTAAAGAAGATTACGTAAAACAAACGCGATTTTTTATGCAAGATGATTTCCATAGAGGAATGTTGGAAGAGCAGCAAACCGGTTTATCTTATTATTTGACCGTCGTTGCAGAACACCTGTAGCGTGAGTCTTTGTCACTCTATATAGGGAGACAGCCTTCATGAAGATGAGACAGCACCGCCAACAATTGATACATTCTGCCGGTCAACGGCAAAACTCCGCCCGTTCCATTTCAATACAGTTTGAACATATCCTAATGAGTCGGCGTTATACCTTCCCGCTATCCGCTGATACGCCAGCAGTTCGTATACGCCGTCTCTGTTGAAATCAATTGGATACAGGCCGGACAAAGGATTGACCCAGCCTTCTATCGGCATTTTCAATACTCCCTGCTGGGTATAAATCTCATTCAAATATTCCCTGCCCTTGTAAGTAAGGTCGAGGATATATATTTCGTTTTGCTGATGACTGATAACGCTCGCTTTATATTGATTTTGATACCTCACACTGTACTTCAATTCAGCATCCAACACATCCGAATTGAAAATCTGTCTGAACTGCCGGTTTATATAGGCAAACACATATGAATAGATAGCACCGCCGCTTCCACCAGTATCTATCACCACTGCCACATCATCCATCTTGTCGCCTGTCATATCCCCGAGAAAAAGAGACGGATTATATCCCATATTGTTTTGGAGCTGGATTCGCTGTTCCTGATGGGTTCTGCCGTCACGGATCACCAATGCGATATTTCTCCATAAAGGGCTGCCAGGCATTTGGATGCCAGTGAGAAAGACCTCATCAATAACGCCGTCTCCCGTTACATCTCCGCGGGCTGATGTAATGATTGCGCTGGAGGATGCAATGGGTTGCCGAAATACGTATGGATATTGAACAAAACCTCTGTGCCTGCCTGCATAAAACCAATAAGGATTCATTCTGATGTCATACAGATTCAATGAAGTCACCTTCCCTCATCAGCTGAATGAATCATTATATGCGCAAATAGCACATCAAAGACATATCTGGACGCTAAACACCAATTAAATCCGTTCCATATGAATTATCGATGGCACAAAGCCACTCGCCTTGCGCATTCTTCTTAAACACATAGGGGCCTGTGTCTGGCCGTACAGTTTGAATGAGGAAATGTCTTGTTCTTTTACAATACGTTCTAACGCATCGACGATCTCTTTGCCCAGCCCGAAGTTGCGATAGGGTTTCAGAATGCAGATTCGAATCCGCCTCCACATCTTCTTTCACTGTGATATAAGGTAAAACAGCAAACCCAAGCCTAATCGCTTCAATACTCCACAGCTCCATTGTTTGAAAGTTGCGAGTGTCATGCTTCACAAGATAGCCGGTCATGAATTCGAGCCTAAAGCAAAGCACCATCTCTCAGGATCTGTCGATTTATGTTTGATCGCTAATGAACCTATCAATAAAGTACTGGAGCATCTCAAGAAAACAAACGTCAATATCGAGGAAGGCCCAATCAAAAGAACCGATGTACTCGGCCCGATTCTATCTGTTTATATAAGAGACCCCGATCAAAACCTTATTGGGATATCAGAGTATCTTTAAATTCTCTTTCTAAACATACCAAGTAATTGGGTATGTTTTTTCTAACTTTTCTTAGTTCCTATACCTTAACACGTAGCTTTTATACAACTCTTCGTTATAAACAATTTCTTCCCCATGTGAAGAGCAGATGAGCGTTGGTTTGATTTCGTCTATGATTGCGCCGCTATCGATGTTCTCATTCATATCAACACTGAATCTTCTGATAGGCGGGTGTAAATTTTTCTTACTTGTGATAAAAAGATCACCTGATAATAGAACATGATCGACTTCATGATGATACACAACATGCCCCGGGGAATGTCCGGGTGTTAGATAGGATTGCAGCGGCAAGTGGGCAAGCGTTTGTTCCGTCAGCGGCTGGACAATATGGGCTACCCCTGTGTTCTCCACCTCATTTTTGTTCGGATAAGGCGCTTCCCCATTGATATAGATTAGTTCTTTCTGATGGGCATAAATTGGAATATCAAATCTCTCTAACCATTTTGATGCACCTTGAATATGATCGCTGTGGCCATGGGTAAGCAAAACGGCTTTTGGATTGCCGATCGCTAACGCTGCCCTGATCTGAGCTTCTGCCAAACGTTCTATTCCCGTATCAATGATATAAACATCATCACCATCTTTAATAAACCAAATATGAACCGGAATCCGAATAGGCACATCAAGCTCAAATTCACATTGAAAGACATGTTCTGACAATTGTCTCAAATTCATGCCAACCACTCCCTTTGGAAATTTTTTGATATATTTACTGTAATACATCTTAGTTAATTATGTCATGACGCACATTTTTGTAACTTACATTGTGAGGTGACAAATATGGGAAACCGGTTAAATGGATTTGGCGCTTGCAGTGAAGAAGTAAAAATGGTTTGTCCCGTGGAAATGACGCTGCATATTATCGGCGGGAAATGGAGTAGCCCTTTTAAAAATACATACTGTTTGAATAGCACCAATCCCGTCAGGCACACTTGACGAACTTAAACCTTGTTTCTTGAAAAATAATCAGTTATGCTGATTATATGTTAAACTGATTATTGTTGGAGGTGAAAGAATTGGAAAAATGGAATCAATCCTATGGTTTTCTACTCGGAAAAGTTCTCCAGCGAATGGAAAATACATTTGCTGAAGGGCTTAGACCATATGAAATTAACGCAAGACAATATGGAGTTCTTTTATTTATCAAAGGAAACCCTTACTCATCACAAAAAGATATTTCTGAAAACCTGCAAATCGACCGGACTACGATGGTGAGTCATATCGATCATCTCGAGACTTTAGGATTTGTTGAGAGAACAAAAAATCCTAATGACAGAAGATCCTATAGCCTTAAGATTACTGAAAAAGGTAACGATGTATTGGATTCACGTTGGGAGTTTTTAGTTAATACGGAATTAGAGGTATTAGCTCCGTTAAATCAACAAGAAAGACAATTACTTAAAGATTTCCTTGTTAAAATTTGGAGATCACTTTAAAAAACAGGAGGTTTTACAATATGCAAGCTCTCGATTATTTTAATGCACGTCTCGAAGCAACGATAAGCCCTATGGATTTTTTGAAAGCTAAGCAAATGAATCCCGAGAAATACGTCTTAATCGATGTTCGAAACGGTCCAATTCATGTAAGGAATGTAACAATTAAAGATGCTCACATTATTCCTGAACAAGAACTGCAAGCTCGTTTAAACGAAATACCAAAAGAAAGAGAAATCATTGTTTATTGCTGGGATGTCTGGTGCAATACCGCTGCAAAAGTTGCAACATTTTTATTAGAACATGGATATAAAGTGAAAGAGCTGACCGGAGGGATTGCAGCATGGAAAGAAATGAACTTCCCTGTCACAAATACAAATCAAGACAATCACATATCTGATGATTGTGGATGCTGACTCTGTGCCTGTGCAACATAAAAGATACTGGGTGGGAGTTGCTTCCCGAGATCACGTAATGAAAGCAATTCAAGGCGGGTTTGCACAACTTTGTCATGGCAAAGAGGCACCCTTAAAAAAGATGAATAAAGGTGATTGGATCATTTATTATTCTCCAAAGGTCAATATTAAGGAAAGTACGCCATATCAAAAATTTACGGCTTTAGGCAAAGTAGTAGATCATCATATTTTTCAATTTGATATGGCAAATGATTTTCAGCCTTTTCGAAGACATAGACATTTCATTCATTGCACAGAAATACCCATTCGCCCATTAATCCCATACCTTTCTTTCATAAAAGACAAGAAGCGTTGGGGCTACTCATTTCGGTTTGGGCATTTTGAGATCAGTGAAAAGGATTTTAAGCTAATTGCACAAAAAATGGTTGATGGTAAAGGAGATTAGATGACTTTGATCTCCTTTAAGCTTTCTTTATATTCACAATATCACCTAACCATTCATTACATTGTGATATCATGACGATGAATCATTGGTAATTTCTAAAAATAGAGGTGGCGAGTTATGAATCACGAGGAAATGATCAATTACTTCCTGTCATATCCAGATACCTATAAAGACTATCCTTTTGGTGAAGGGCGGACGGTGATGCGTCACAACGGGAATAAAAAATTGTTTGCGCTTATCTTTCATCTTGATGGCCATTTATGCGTTAACCTTAAGTGCGAACCTGAGCGAGCCAATTTCCTGCGTAGTATTTTTAAAGAGGTAAAGCCCGGGTATCATATGAATAAAGACCATTGGAATACAGTGATCTTAGATGGCAACCTCTCACAAGAGGCTCTTGATGATATGGTGCAACATAGTTTCGAATTGACAAAGCCAAAGAAGTCTTAATGTTTATTCACCAATATGATCAGCAGGAACCTATAATAAGTTCCTGTTTGTATCTTATCAAAATCTTTTACCGTTTCATTAATACTGATAACTCACCTTCAAACACTTTTTCCTCTTTTTGATTATAGGTAGATAACAATACAGTAAGTATTCCCGTTTGACTTTTATTTGGTTTTTTATCAATAACCTTAACTATAGTGTTCAGCTTATCATTCGGGTATACGGGTGCTAGGAATTTTATATGATTCATTCCTGTTCCAGCAATAATATCGTCCTCATGACACCCTTCTTCTATCCAGAGCTTAAAAGTGATGGCTAACGTTTGTATTCCAGATGCAATGATTCCGTTAAATCTGCCCATTTTTGCTTTCTCTTCATTTACATGCATGTATTGCGGGTCATATTCTTCTGCAAAATTCATTACATTCTCTTTTGTTAATTCAAATGGTTTAGTTTGAAAAACCTGTCCAATAGAAAATTCATCTAACTTCATAGGGACACCTCCTTGTATCTAATCTTCATATAATAACCTACGCAGTATTTTAACACATTCAGTAATCTTACCGAGAGGAATACCCTCTGCATGTTAATCGACGAGAAGTCCTTGTACCTGTTTCACCACGCCCACAATCGTGCCTACTTAAAAGCGAAATGCTAAAACCAGCCGGTTCTGGTTATCCGGCTTGTCTTTTATTTCATATAAAAAGCCTGGATGAATTGCTAATTCATCACAGGCTGTAAGTGCCTCACTTACAAAAAATTCAGATCAACGTAATCATCATTTCGGTTTTACCTCTAAATAATGAATATGCCGGCCGTCTATTTTGTGCACTTTAAACACATATCCTTCGGCTTCTATTTCAGAGCCAAGTTTGGCATCAATATTTTCAGTCATAAACCAGCCGCCTATTGTATCGACATCCGCACTCGCTAACTCGGTTTCCAAAAGTTGATTTACATCCTCAATGAGCACTTTTGAATCTAAAATATAATGATCATCATTTATTTTTCTAATTTCAGGCACTTCATCTTCATCAAATTCATCTCTGATGTCGCCTACTATTTCTTCAAGAATGTCTTCAACAGTCACCAATCCTGAAGTACCGCCATATTCATCCACTAGAATAGCGATATGAGTTCGCTCTCTTTGCATTTTCACTAATAAGTCATGGATCGGAACCGATTCAATCACATGGATAACAGGGTTGATATGATTTTCTAACTTGAAATGATCCTTTGTTTTCTGATCTGTATCAATATAAACTGACAAGAACGCCTTGGCATTGATAAAACCAATAATCGTATCTTTATCCCCATTTAGAACCGGATACCTTGTATAGCTCTCTGTCTTAATAGTCCTAACAACAGTTTCGTATGATTCATCGATAGAAATCGCTAGTATTTCTCTTCTAGGAATCATGATTTCTTTGGCGATTCTTTCATCAAATTCAAAAATGTTATTGACATACTTTAACTCGTTCTTATTGATTTCACCGCTCCTATAGCTTTCAGACAGTAAAATGCGCAGTTCCTCTTCAGAGTGGGCAAGCTCATGTTCTGACGCAGGTTTTAACCCAAAGAGTCCAACGATAAACCGGGCTGAACCATTTAAAAACCATATAAAAGGATACAAGATGCGGTAAAACCAGATAATTGGCTTTGCTGTTAAAAGAGTGATGGCTTCAGCTTTTTGAATCGCGAGTGTCTTGGGAGCAAGCTCACCAACCACTACATGCAAAAAGGTCGCCATGACAAAAGCAACAATCAAAATTAATACATGTGAGACAGGTTCACTTACATGAAAATAAACAAATAAGGGGTGCAGAATCACTTCAAAAGTCGACTCTCCAACCCAGCCAATTCCTAACGCTGTCACAGTGATTCCCAGCTGACAAGCTGACAAATATTCGTCCAAATGAGTAACAACTTTTTTTGCTGATACAGCACCTTTTTTGCCCTCTAGTATGAGTTGGTCTATTTTCGAAGTTCTAATCTTGACAATCGCAAATTCAGTTGCAACAAAAAATGCAGTTAACACAATTAAAATGGCAAAGATAATAAGATTAAGGGTTGTCAATCGCTTGCCTTACCAAGTAAGGCGAACACCTCCTGTATAAAGATCTCCCTTACATATTCCTTAGTATTGATAATTTAAACATACAATAACCAAACAAAATATTTTATTTCCTTTGCTGTTAAGATATATCACTTTCATCATAATTATAAGTTCAGTTGAACTCAAAATCAATTAAAAATATTTAAAGTAACCTATATGAGAATTTTTTTATCTGGTTGTGATAAGTTAGTATCGAGGTTATTTATCAAATCAAACTAAGAAAGAAGGTGATCCCATGCCCACTAACAACAAACCCAATAGATTAATCAATGAGAAATCACCATACTTACTTCAACACACCCACAACCCCGTCGACTGGTATCCCTGGGGAGAAGAAGCCTTCGAAAAAGCAAAACGCGAAAACAAGCCGGTTCTAGTCAGTATCGGTTATTCGACTTGCCATTGGTGTCACGTCATGGCTCACGAAAGCTTCGAGGACGAGGAAATTGCGCGTCTCCTCAATGAACGGTTTGTGGCGATTAAAGTGGACCGGGAAGAGCGTCCGGATGTGGATTCTGTTTATATGAGAATCTGTCAGCTGATGACCGGGCAGGGCGGCTGGCCGTTGAATGTGTTTATCACGCCTGACCAGAAGCCGTTTTACGCGGGTACATATTTTCCAAAGACGAGCAAATTTAATCGTCCCGGTTTTGTTGATGTGCTTGAGCATCTGTCTGAGACATTTGCGAACGATCGCGAACATGTCGAGGATATTGCCGAGAACGCCGCTAAACATTTGCAGAACAAAACAGCTGCAAAATCAGGCGAAGCCCTTAGTGAGTCAGCGATTCACCGGACATTCCAGCAGCTTGCCAACGGGTTTGATACGATCTACGGGGGTTTCGGGCAGGCGCCGAAATTTCCGATGCCCCATATGCTGATGTATTTGCTTCGTTATCATCACAATACGGGGCAGGAAAATGCTTTATACAACGTGACAAAAACGCTGGACAGCATGGCGAATGGCGGCATTTACGATCATATCGGCTATGGATTTGCCCGCTACTCGACCGATGACGAATGGCTCGTTCCCCATTTTGAAAAAATGCTATATGATAATGCGTTGCTGCTGACGGCTTATACAGAAGCTTATCAAGTTACGCAAAACAGCCGATATCAAGAGATTTGCGAGCAAATCATCACCTTCATTCAGCGGGAAATGACTCATGAAGACGGAAGCTTTTTCTCCGCTTTAGACGCGGACACAGAAGGAGAAGAAGGAAAGTACTACGTGTGGTCAAAGGAAGAGATCCTGAAAACGCTCGGAGACGATCTCGGAACGCTGTATGGCCGAGTGTATGATATCACTGAAAAAGGGAATTTTGAAAGCAAAAATATTCCGAACCTCATTCACACAAAGCGGGAACAAATCAAGGTTGAATCCGGTTTAACTGAGGAAGAGCTCAGCCTCAAACTTGAGGACGCAAGACGACAGCTCTTGAAGACACGCGAAGAAAGAACCTATCCGCATGTCGATGATAAGGTGCTGACCTCTTGGAACGCGCTGATGATCGCGGGCCTTGCCAAAGCGGCAAAGGTATTCCAAGAACCAAAATATCTCAGATTAGCGGAAGACGCCATCACATTTATTGAAAACCAATTAATCATTGACGGGCGTGTGATGGTTCGGTATCGAGACGGCGAAGTGAAAAACAAAGGCTTTATAGACGATTACGCTTTTCTCCTATGGGCTTATCTGGATCTCTATGAAGCCTCGTTTGATCTTTCTTATTTAGAAAAAGCGAAGAAACTGACAGACGATATGATTCGCTTATTTTGGGATGAGGAGCATGGCGGGTTCTTTTTCACCGGACACGATGCAGAAGCTTTAATCGTCCGGGAAAAAGAAGTATACGACGGGGCGGTCCCTTCTGGAAACAGCGTGGCAGCCGTTCAGCTGCTGCGCCTCGGACAAGTTACAGGCGACTTATCATTGATTGAAAAAGCGGAGACGATGTTTTCTGTTTTCAAGCCGGATATCGACGCGTATCCGAGCGGCCATGCTTTCTTTATGCAAAGCGTGTTAAAGCATGTGACGCCTAAAAAAGAAATCGTTATTTTTGGCAGCGCAGACGATCCAGACAGAAAACAATTGATAACCGCGCTTCAAAAAGCCTTTAAGCCGAACGACTCCATTCTGGTGGCAGAACATCCTGATCAATGCAAAGACATAGCACCATTCGCAGCAGACTACCGCATCATAGACGGCAAAACAACCGTGTATATTTGCGAAAACTTCGCCTGCCAGCAGCCGACAACAAATATCGAAGAAGCCATCCAAACATTAATAAGCAGCAGGGATTAAGACCCTTGCTGCTTACTTTGTGATTTCTTATGGTACCATAATGCGATTCCCGCAAAAACAAGATTGACCGCTATCGTAAATAAAGCCTCCCACATCGGGTTCCCCCGCGTAACCGTAAATAACGAAGGAATTCCTCCATACACACTGTTTTTTTCTGTGATAAACATACACAAAAACATATTATTCGCGGCATGGGCGCCAAGTGATATTTCAATACTGCCTGTTTTAATCGTGTAATAGGTCCACACAAAACCAAATGTTAAATACTCAATTCCTGCCCAGACAGCGCCATTGTTCATTTCTGGATTCGCAAAATGCAGTGCGCCAAACAAGCCTCCGACAATCAATGTCAAGATAAGAGGATTTTTCGTCACTCTCCCGAAAGCTTGAAGCAAAAATCCTCTGAAAAACAGTTCCTCAGCTGACGTTTGAAACGGAACCAAAATGAGAGCCGCCGCCACCAGCCAGATAAACCGTGAAGGATCAACATCTTGCATTGAGTAGCTGTCAGGATGAATCGCAAAGTCAATCAATTGTACGGCGATCATCAGCAAGAAATAAGCAATAAAGCCAAAGGAAATTCTCCGCCAATTGATCTTAGCGTTTGGCGTAATGACCGATCGAAACGGCCGTTTCAGAATAAAGCGCACAGCCAGCCATACTCCCGGAATCGCAAATAAATAAATGACATGAGCCAAATAAAGATCTACCAGAGGATCACTCAGCACAGCTTCATCCAAATCAAACGTGATATCGGGATTCACAATAACCGTGAACAGTATAGCGAAAAGGTAAGCAATATTCCCGAATACATATAAACCTACCATCACCAAAAAGGCGAAAAAATATCTCCACAACGTATTGTTTCCTTCTAATGGACGGATAAATGAATTCATTCCTTCTATGTCTCTTCCTTTCAATGAGAATATTCCTATATATTTGCATAAATTGGTCTTCAAATCTACTGTTTTGGAAATCTTTTAAGCAAAATGAAAATAAAGAGTGCGAATTTAGTTCTTTCATCTAGTGATTTGAACTCTGTCGCCAATGAATCAAGATACTTATAATAATTCCAAGAGGGGAATTTTCAGTTTTTTCTTACTAATCAAAAGGGGGTTTTTTATGAATACGATCTTCAAACAGAAGAACACACATCCTTTCTCCAACGCAGCGAATCGTTTAGACCGCCTTCCGATTTCTCGCGTTCACTTCCAAGTATTAACCGCTCTCGGCATTGTTTATTTCTTTGACCTTGCAGATTTATTTACCCTGAGCAATGTAGCGCCGGCACTAATCGAACATTGGGGCATCCCGCTTTCAACCATTGCCAATATAACGGCGGCTTCATTTTTAGGCATGTTTTTAGGCGCATCGCTGGGAGGAAGGCTGTCAGATCGAATCGGCCGCAAAAAAGCCTTACATCTATTTGTGTTTGTTTTCTCAATCGCATCGCTATGCAATGCCGCGGCATGGGATATCCCGTCTTTAATGACATTCCGTTTTCTCACCGGATTTGGTGTCGCAGCCGCCATGGTGATTACCAATAGCTATTTGGCGGAATTTTTTCCTTCCAGTGTCCGCGGGAAACATATTTCTTTCTGCGCCATGATTGGATTGATCGGCGTTCCGATCACCAATATTGTGTCTGCCTTTGTCATTCCGCTCGGCTCATGGGGATGGAGGCTTGTATTTGTATGGGGTGCCGTCGGCCTTATTTATTTTTTCTTTATCCGCCGTCTGGAAGAGTCACCTCGCTGGCACGAAAATCGCGGTGAGTATGCGAAAGCCGATGCGATCCTCAACAGAATTGAGGCGCAGGTTGAACAAGAGAAAGGCCCGCTTCAGGAACCAGCTCAGCCTAAAGCAAACAGTGCCGTTCAGCAGCATGCCGGTTACGCAGGTTTATTGAAAGGAAGAAACCTCAAAATCACCATCGTTTTATCTGCTGTATGGATTTTTGAAACGTTTGGATTTTACGGATTTGCCTCATGGGTTCCAAGCCTCTTAAAAAGCAACGGCATCTCCATGGAAAATACATTGTGGTATAACGTACTGCACTCCGTCGGCGCTCCGCTTGGCGCATTGCTTGGTTCGATGATTTCTGAAACATTTCAGAGAAAATGGATTTTAGCCGCCAGCGCGTTTCTGACAGCCATCGCCGGTCTCTTATATGGCATGACTTTTATTCCGATCATGATTATTGTGTTTGGTTTTATCGTGAATATCACGGAACGGGTTTTCACCTCGAACTTATACGCTTATACGTCAGAACCTTATCCGACTGAATACCGCTCATCTGGCAGCGGTTTAGCCTATGGCCTCGGCCGCTTTTCAAACATTTTCGGCTCATTGCTCGTCGGATTTATCGCCGTTCAGCTCGGCTATGTCAGCGTCTTTTTATTTATCGGCGGCTGCTGGCTCGCATGCTCCTTACTGTTAATCTGCTTCGGCCCTAAAACGAATGCGAAACAGATTTGAAAAAAGTCAGTGCGGACCTGCCGCACTGATCTCATTACAATTCCTTCAACATCCTCGCGGGGTTTCCGCCTACAACAGTATTAGCAGGTACATCCTTAGTCACAACAGACCCCGATGCGATCACCGCGTTATCACCAATCGTCACTCCCGGGTTAATCACCGCCCGGCCTCCGATCCAAACATGATCTCCAATGGTCACAGGCTTACCGAACTCCTGGCCGGACTTTCTTTCAATCGGATCAAGCGGATGACCGGCCGTATAGATATGTACCCCTGGCGCAATCAAACATTGACGTCCGATACGCACCTCACACACATCTAAAATAACACAGTCAAAATTAACAAATGTATGATCCCCAATATGAATGTGATAGCCATAATCACAGCGAAATGACGGTAAAATCGTGACTTGATCACCAAGCGAGCCGAGCAGCTCCTTCAAAAGCTCCGTTCGCACTGCATCATCTTCTGGTGTTTCGTTATATTGTCTACTCAGCTGTCTCGCATGTTTGCGTTCAAGTAGTAGTTGTTGATCTTCCGGATTATATAGTTCTCCGTCTGCCATTTTTTCTTTTTCTGTCCTCAACATTCAAGTCACTCCATGTCAGATTGTAATCTCAATCAAATTTCCTTCATCATCTTCAATCACACTTTCATAGTAGCCGTCTCCTGTTGTCCTCGGGCCGTTTACTACGGCAAAACCATCCTTCTTCAATTGATCGGTCAGTTCATCAACCTTCTTCCGGCTTCCAACGGAAAAAGCAATGTGCGCCCAGCCTGTCATTGTTTGTGAAGGCGGATCAGTCACATTTCCTTTTTTCATGATTTCCAGCCTTGCTCCGGAATCAAATGTCATAAAATAAGACTTAAAATCCTTTTTCTCATTATGATACAAATCATTCGCTTTGCCATTAAAATACGTTTCATAAAAGGATTTCATTCGCTCTAAATCATTGACCCAGATCGCTGTATGTTCAATCCGCATTTCTTCCTCCTCCTTCACCTTCAATGAAGTTATAAAGTATGAAATGCATTTCAGTTCAAGCTTTTTTCTCGAATTGATGCTGAATTTTGATATCAACCGGTTCATCCTGCAAGAATAGAGAGAATGCTGCGATGCCGAGCTGCTCAAGATTCAAATCTAGCGACGGAAAGCCAAGAACTCGGCTGATAGAAGAATTCCCCTCGCCAATGATTTCAACATCCCATTTATTCTTTTGGGCAAATACATGGATTCCAGCTGCCACTTCATCACTATTTGCGTAAATAGCAGTTGGAACCTGCCCGCTCATATAAAAGTGCTGTGCAGCCCGCTCACCGTCATTCATATCGTTGCATCCTGACAGTATATGACGGTCTTCCAGCCTCCCGCAGACAGCTTTATAGGCCGCAGCTTTATCAGCCGTGCTCGGGCTCCTGCCGGCATCTCTGACGCACGTAAAAGCGATATTCTCATGTCCCCGGCTCTTTAGATAGCGGAAGCTCTCTGCATACGCAGCTTTTCTGTCATTGTACGCACATGGGACATCAATCTCTCCGGTATCCTCACATGCAATGATCGGCCCATACTCCTGATAAGCGATAATGCTGTCCCAGTCATTGGCGCGGGATGTCATGATGAGACCATCTATTTTCTTCGTTCTTAACAATTCTAGATATTTGATTTCAAAAGCGGAGTTGTAATTGGTGGGGAGGAGGGTTGTTGCATACTCATGCTGAAAGGCCGCCTTGGTGATCCCGTTTACGATTTTATCAAAGCAGGGATGATCGCTATAAGGCAGAATCACACCAATAATACGGGTTTTCCCGCGAATGAGGTCGATTGCGGTTCGATTTGGTATGTAATCTAATTCCTTTATGACTTGATGAACAAGTTTCCTCTTTTCTTCAGACACATACGGATAATGATTCAATACACGTGAAACAGTCGAAACAGATACATTTGCCAGTCTTGCAATCTCTTTTATGTTTGCCATCTCTTTCTCCTTTTTTCATATAAAAAAGCAGTAAGTGTAAATTCCTTACTGCCATCTCATCATATATTGATCATAAGTTCAACAGGACAATGGTCGGAACCCATGACGTTTGCTGATATGCAGGCATCCCCAATCTGTCCCTTCAGCCTTTCGGAAACAACAAAATAATCCAGACGCCATCCGATATTTCTTTCCCGGGCGCCGGCGCGATACGACCACCAGGAATAAGCGCCTTCAAGATTAGGATAGACATGACGGAATGAGTCAATAAATCCAGCTTCTAAGAAACGAGTGAATGCCCCTCTTTCTTGATCAGAAAATCCAGCGTTATTCCGATTCGCTTTTGGATTTTTCAAATCGATCTCCTGATGAGCTACATTCAAATCGCCGCATAAAATGACCGGTTTTTTCTTATCCAATTCAAGAATATAAGATAATAAAGCCTCTTCCCATTGCATTCGGTAATCGATCCGTTCCAAACCCCTTTTAGAATTGGGCGTGTAAACGGTCATCACAAACATGTTTTCAAATTCCAGCGTAATCACTCTGCCTTCTTGATCATGCTCTTCCTTTCCGATACCGTACATAACCCGCAGCGGCTCTTGTTTTGAAAAAACAGCCGTGCCGGAATATCCTTTTTTCACTGCGTAATTCCAGTACACATGATAGCCTTCAGGCTGAAGATCGACCTGGCCGTCCTGTATCTTTGTTTCCTGAAGACATATAATATCTGCATCCTCTTCTTTCAGATAAGAGAGGAAATCCATCTTTCTCATAACAGCCCGCAGGCCGTTTACATTCCAAGAAATCAGCTTCATGTTTCATCCCCCCCCTATAAAAAAGAGCAAGAACCCGAAGGTCCTTGCTCTTTACGTATCAGCTTACTCACCAGTTACGTATGGAAGTAAAGCCATTTGACGAGCGCGTTTGATCGCTGCAGTCAATTTACGTTGGTATTTAGCGTTTGTTCCAGTTACACGACGTGGTAAAATTTTACCGCGCTCAGAAACAAACTTTCTAAGAAGATCTACATCTTTGTAGTCGATGTGCGTGATGCCGTTAGAAGTGAAATAACACACTTTACGGCGTTTCGCACGACCGCCTCTGCGTCCTCCTGCCATTGTCATTTCCCTCCTTTCTGTTTTAGATTAAGCGATATTCTCATTAGAATGGAAGATCATCATCCGAGATGTCAATCGGTTTGCCGTCGTTGGCAAACGGGTCATCATTAAAGCTGTTTCCCTGATTGCGTCTCTGGTTGTTGTTCTGATTTCCCCCGAATGGATTATCATTTTGGCCTCCGCCAAAGTACTGGCCTCCGCCGCTGTTTCCTTCGTTGTATCCACCTGAACCAGAACCGCCGCCGCTTTTAGGCTCTAGAAACTGAACACTTTCAGCTTGAACTTCGGTCACGAAGACACGCTGTCCTTGCTGGTTTTCATAGTTTCTCGTTTGTAAACGGCCATCTACGCCTGCAAGGCTTCCTTTTTTCAGGAAGTTTGCAACGTTTTCAGCTTGTCTTCTCCAAGTGACACAATTAATGAAATCGGCTTCACGTTCTCCGGACTGGTTCGTAAACGTACGATTCACAGCAAGAGTAAACGTGGCAACAGCCGCACCGTTTGGCGTATAACGAAGCTCTGGGTCTTTTGTCAGTCTTCCGACTAATACAACTCGGTTAAGCATAAGAAAGACCACCTTTTACCATTATATATTTCAAAATTGCTTATTCTTCTTCTTTAACAACAATGTGGCGAATGATATCGTCACTGATCTTAGCTAGACGGTCAAATTCTTGAACTGCCGCAGCGTCAGCTTGAACGTTTAAGATTTGGTAGAAACCGTCGCGGAAATCGTTGATTTCGTAAGCAAGACGACGTTTACCCCAATCCTTTGTTCCAGTGATCTCCGCACCGTTAGAAGTCAGAACGTTGTTGAAACGCTCGATAACTGCTTTTTTAGACTCATCGTCAATGTTTGGGCGGATAATGTACATAACTTCGTACTTTCTCATCTGTTTGCACCTCCTTTTGGACTAAGCGGCCCATAATGGGCAAGGAGCAATAATTCTATTACTCACAATTTTATATTATACCAAAGCTCTTGTCCCTTTACAACTGCATCCTATACATTAAATCGGAAATGAATAACATCCCCGTCTTGGACCACATATTCTTTCCCTTCGAGACGGACTTTTCCTGCTTCTTTGGCTCCTGTCATGCCGCCGCCCGCAAGAAGATCCTCATAAGCAACAGTTTCAGCACGAATGAATCCTCGCTCAAAATCACTATGAATAACTCCTGCACACTCAGGGGCTTTCATGCCTTTTTTGAATGTCCAAGCTCTGACTTCCTGTTCTCCTGCTGTGAAATATGTTGCAAGGCCAAGCAGGGAGTATGACGCCTTAATCAGCTGATCCAGACCTGATTCTTCAATGCCCAACTCTTCAAGGAACATTTGCTTTTCTTCGCCTTCAAGCTCGGCGATTTCGGATTCAATCTTCGCACAAACGACAATGACTTCGGCGTTTTCGCCGGCAGCATATTCACGAATCTTCGCTACATTTTCATTGCCAGACGGGTCAGCCACTTCCTCTTCACTTACGTTCGCCACATATAAGATAGGCTTCGAAGTCAGTAAATGAAGCTGCTTTACAAGCTTTTGCTGCTCTTCAGTAAACTCAACAGAACGAGCAGGCTTTTCATTCTCAAACGCTTCTTTCAGTTTAGACAGAATCTCAAACTCAAATACAGCGTCTTTATCTTTTTGCTTTGCAAGTTTGCTGACGCGTGTAATCCGCTTTTCAACCGTTTCCATATCAGCAAGGATCAGCTCAAGGTTGATTGTTTCAATATCATCAATCGGATCAACTTTTCCGGAAACGTGTGTAATGTTGTCATCAGAAAAAGCACGGACAACGTGGCAAATCGCGTCAACCTGCCGAATATGAGAAAGAAACTTGTTACCGAGTCCTTCTCCTTTAGACGCGCCTTTTACGATCCCTGCAATATCAGTGAATTCAAAAGCAGTCGGCACAGTCTTCTTCGGTTTGACCAGCTCAGTCAGCTTTTGCAGACGATCATCCGGCACTTCTACAATTCCCACATTCGGATCAATCGTACAGAACGGGTAGTTGGCTGATTCGGCACCGGCCTGTGTAATTGCGTTAAATAATGTTGATTTCCCAACGTTCGGCAAACCGACAATTCCAGCTGTTAAAGCCATTCTTTCATCTCCTCTATATAAAACCGTCATTGTATAAACGTATTTTGAACCTAGAGCAATTATAAGGAGGTTCACTGGAAAAGACAAGCTGACAAAAAAGCATTTTCAGCCTGTTAATCCCTTTGATTATGCTTTTTTCAAACCTACTAAACAGTCAAAAAGCGTACTTCCCATTCCATTATCGGAATTTGTATCGTTTGTCAGTGTATTGACTGAGCCTCCAAAAGCCGCCCACATGCCCTCATCTATATTAACCGTCTTCGGATGAGCCTGCTTCATCACCTTCACCTTGCCCTTCAAGCGCCCGCGGTCATTAAAGATACTGACCTCGTCTCCGTCCTGAAGATTCTGCTCCACCGCTATATCTGGAGAAATATCAACTTGAATATGCTGAAGCTTTTCAATAAACGGCACATGCTGAGAGTGATTAGAGCGTTGCGGATGAATAGACAAAAGCGTGTAGGGATACTTTTCGGCTAACTCTTCATTATGGAAAACAGATTCTTCGGGTACGTTTAATTGAAGCAAACCGCTAAATCCTTTTTCCTGAGCTAACGACGAAGTAAATTCAAATTTTCCGCTCGGCGTCAAAAACTGATAATCCTCCCACGGAACCTGCTTGACCGGAAGAGGGAGGTGGCCTTTTTCTTTCAATCGCTTAAGCGTCACATTCTCTGCTTCCAATGAAGAAAGCCCCATCTCTAAAAATTCTTGAGTGCTGTAGTCAAACAGCTCGCCAAATCCAAGGCGTTTTGCAAGCTCTGACCAAATCCACCTGTCCGACTTTGCTTCTCCCTGCGGTTCCACAAGCTTCTTCCCGTACTGAACGTAATGATGATACATGCTGGAGTAGTAGATATCCTCTTCTTCAAAAACAGTGGCAGTCGGCAGCACATAGTCACACAGCTTTGCCGTATCCGTCATGATCGAATCAATCGCCACCGTCATCGGCACGTTTTCAAATGCTTGTCTTACTTTATTGGTATTTGGCACCTGAGTCAGCGGATTTCCGCACGTCACAATGATCATCTCAATAGCTGGATCAGCAGCAGTCAACACCTCTTCAGCCTGCGTCATCATGGAAAACGAACGTGATGCTGTTTTTAATTCCGGCAGGGTCAGCTTCGTTTTTGCAAAGCTCTCACCGATCTGAACGTTCCCGAAATTCGCGCCGCCGCCTTTAATTCCGACATTTCCGCTTGCCGCAACGAGTGCATCAATCCAGCGAATCGTTTCACCGCCGTTTTTATATCGCTGCATGCCGAGCCCCATAAAGGTAGACACCGGGCCATCAGCATACAAACCGGCCAGATCATTCAGCTCCTCCATAGAAGTTTCTGTTTTCACAATAAACTCTTCTAAAGAAACGGTGTTCAAAAGCTCTTTCACATCATCAAAGCCGGCAGAATGATCAGAGATAAACGTCTCGTCCGTTCTTCCTGTCTCAATCAGAACCTTCAAAATGCCTGCCGCAAGCCAGCCGTCCATTCCCGGTTTGACAGAGATATACCGGTCTGCAAGCTTGGCAGTCGGGTTGAAGATCGGGTCAATCACCGTAATCGTGGCACCCTTTTTCTTCACCTGCTGCAAGTGATGGTATAAGTGCATATTTGTTCTGGATACATTTCTCCCCCACACAACAACATGTTTGCTGTTGTAAATATCAAGCGGGCCGTGCCCATACGAACGGCCGAAATCCCAGCTTTGCGCCTCGATACCTGAGCCCCAACATATGCTGCCGATGATTTCAGTCACGCCGCCATATCCATTAAAAAAACGCTGATCTAGCGCTTTTAACAAACCGTTATTCGCATAATCATGGCTGTGCAAAACAGCAGTTGTCTCCGACGTTTCCTTGATCTCCCGGAGTTTATCGGCAATTTCATCAAGCGCCTGCTCCCAAGAAATGCGCACAAACTCGCCATTTTGTTTTTTCATCGGATAGCGAAGCCGATCAGGCGAATTTGTTTTTGTCTCAAGCATTCTGCCGCGGCCGCAGATTTTGCCTTCCGTAATCGGATGATTCGAATCTCCGTCCACTTTTGTTACCTTTCCCTCATCAACAGTCACCAAAAAGCCGCAGCTGTCCCAGCAATTCAGCGGACAAGCTGACTGATGCACTTTGCTCATCGCCGTCTTCTCCTTACCTTCTATATGAAAAAGCATGAGTGCAGGCCTTTTTATGAAGTAGGCTCCTCATGCTTGACTAGTACTTTTTTTAGTTTTCTTTCAAATTCTCTTCTAGGAATCATTACACTGTGAGAGCAACCCTCACACTTAATTCGAATATCCATTCCCATGCGTATAATTTTCCAGCTGTTCACTCCGCATGGATGCGGTTTTTTCATTTCTACGACATCATTCAGGCCAAAGTCTTTATCCGCCAAGACCCTTCACCTCTTTTCATAAACTGCTGTATCTATTGTACAAAAAAATTGATCATAAGAGCAATCAAGATATCCGAAAAGAAATACATCCTTTTATTTCCATTTACTCAAAATAGGATATAACAGCAGACAAACTAACAAGTACAAATTCAGCAACCCGTATATCGGATACAAGAACGCGATCAAATCAGAAAATCCGAAAGAAGTAAAAGGCACCATCAACGCTAACAGAATCAACACAAGCACCCATCTCGGCATATGAACAAACGCCATCAGCCGGCTGGACAGCCCCAGCAAACCAGCTACCGTCGTCGTATAAATCGCCAGACACAGAACCGCCGTCATACATAAAAAAAGGAGATAAGGCGCACCCTCCAAAACGGCAAACAACGGTATTTCAAACTGAGAAAGGGAGCCCGCCAGCTCCACTAACGTTTCATTATAAATAAATGAGATCACACCAAAAATAAGACCGCTTGCCACACTGGCGATTTTCGCTTCTCCGAGTCCTTTCATTTCTTTCCCGACGGAAGATAAAATCGCAACCACTGAAAGGATGTTCAAAGAGGTAAACGTAATGCTCGCAGGCCAGTTATACTGCCGGGTCAAATCAATCGTCCACGTGTGGTGGTGAGTGTTCTGAAAGGAGATCAGCGCATACAGCAGACCCGCAACTAAAACAGGTATTAAAACACCATTTACTGATAATATCCCTTTCACATCCCAGAAAAACAAACACACAGTCACGATACAAATCAGCGCAATTCCCCACCAGAAAGGAAGCTTGTACATTTGCAGGGTCACACCGCCTCCGGCAATCATCACCATAGTCGTCGAAAACAAATAAAAAACAATGAGGACATCATAAATTTTCGCCAGCCATGGTCCCATCAGATGCTCCAGAACCGGCAGAAAATGAGTGGATTGAACCTTAAAACTAATTTTCATCACAATATAAGACGAGAACATGAACATGATTGTAAACAGCACAATAGCAAGTCCGCTTTCCGCCCCAAAAAACTGCCAAATCTCCTGACCGCTCGCATATCCGGCCCCGATCAGGCTCCCTAATATGAGCAGCATCCACTTCATCCCGGCTCTCCACAACCTCATCACCTCATAGCACAGAGTTCAGCTTGTTCCCGCTATTGTTACTATATAAATCACAGAGAGCAAACATGCCATATTTTCATAGACATTGGTCGCAAGGTGAAATTATCATACGAAATACACATAAAAACTATCAGTGCAGACAGTCCGAGATGTTTAAGAAATGACCTCATTCTTCACTTTTTCTAACTATGCCGCCGATTGAAGAACGGATGAAAATCACTTCTGATACCGGAACCTTTGACTTCGCCGGCATTAAAACACAATCAATATAGACATCTATTCTCAATTGTTTTGTAAGCAGACCCTAGCTTGATCATGATCGAAGCATTGGGGCACAACACTTGTAATCAACCTACTAACCACTCATATTGCGCCCTCTATTGATAAAAAATATCCGGCTCCATACACGAAGCATAAAAGACCCTGCTGCTGGATATACTGTAAACAACCTTACATATCTAAACACACACCACAGCTATTTTGCTACCTACTATAACAAGGAAGTGAAACCTATGAATCGAAAAGGCGGGCTTTTTTCCTCTCAGGAACGAGTAAAGCATTATGTTTCACATACGGATGCAGCTGCAGCAAAACAAATCCAAACCATCCTTTCTTCATCCTTACGTAAAGCTGCCGGCAGACCGATTATCGTGGTTTGTATCGGAACAGACCGTTCAACCGGTGATTCATTAGGCCCGCTCGTAGGAATGAAACTCAAACAGATGCAGCTCACTAGATTTCATGTCTATGGCACTTTATCTGACCCCGTTCATGCTGTAAATATGAAGGATAAAATCAATGACATTCAAAAAATACATAAAAACCCGTTTATTATAGCGGTCGATGCATGCTTAGGACGCGTTAAAAGTGTGGGATCGTTTCAAATCGGAGACGGGCCATTAAAGCCGGGAGCTGGTGTGCAAAAAGACCTTCCTGAAGTGGGAGATCTTCATATTAACGGAATTGTGAATGTGAGTGGTTTTATGGAATACTTTGTTTTACAAAATACAAGGCTGCACTTGGTCATGAATATGGCAAGTGTTCTTGCTGAAGGATTGAGTTTAACAGATCGGACAGAGTGGAGGCAGGAACGCCTTAGCCCGCTTCAAAGGATCACTGGGCGAATATAAAACAAAAAACCATCTTCGTTTGAAAGATGGTTTCTGTAATATTTATGAATCTCGTTCAGACAAAAGCTCTAAAATCCGGTCAAGATCTTCATTAGAGAAAAATTCGATTTCGATTTTGCCTTTTTTCTTTTGTCGTTTAATATTAACCGTTGTTCCAAAATAATTTTGGAGGTAGGATTCTCGTTCTTTTAGAACCGCGTCTTTCACAGGTTCTTTTTTCTTTGTTTCACGTGAAACATTCTGATTTAACTGCTGAATCAGCTGTTCAAGCTGGCGAACATTGAGGTGTTCCGCAATCACTTTTTGTACAAGCGGTTCAAGCTTATTTTTGTTTTTCAGGCCAAGAAGCGTGCGTCCATGTCCCATTGAAAGCGTACCTTCGGCAATAAGCTGCTGAATGTTTTCTGGCAGGGTCAGCAATCTTAAATGATTCGCAATATGCGGTCTGCTTTTCCCAAGACGTTTGGCAAGCTGTTCTTGTGTGAGGTCTAAGTGTTTCAGCAAAGAGTCATAGGCCTGAGCCTCTTCAAGCGGCGATAAATCTTCACGCTGAAGGTTTTCCAATAAAGCAATTTCTCTCATTAATGCCTCTGATAATTCACGGACAATCGCCGGAACCGTGTCTAAACCCGCCAGCTTTGCCGCTCGAAAACGCCGTTCGCCCGCAACAATATCATAGCCTTTTAAAGATTTTCTGACGATAAGCGGCTGTAGAATGCCATGCTGCAGCACAGATTCTTTTAGTTCAGCTAATGCCTCGTCATCAAAGTGTTTTCTTGGCTGATAAGGATTAGGGCGTAAATCAGCAACTTTAATTTCTTCAACTGTCTCATCAGACAAATCGACCTGATTAAACAACGCATTAATCCCTTTTCCAAGGCCTTTAGCCATTCGCAGCCACTTCCTTTGCTAAATCTAAATATACTTCTGCGCCTCTTGACCGCGGATCGTATAAAATGATGGGTTTTCCGTGACTCGGTGCCTCACTCAGACGGACATTACGCGGAATAACCGTCTTATATACTTTATCTCTAAAATACTTTTTAACTTCTTCAATCACTTGAATGCCGAGATTTGTCCGGGCATCAAGCATTGTCAGCAATACACCTTCAATCATTAAATCGGTATTCAAATGCTTTTGCACAAGACGTACAGTATTTAATAACTGGCTGAGCCCCTCCAAAGCGTAATATTCGCACTGTACAGGAATCACAACGGAATCTGAGGCAGTAAGCGCGTTAATCGTCAGCAGCCCCAATGACGGCGGACAATCAATAATAATATAATCATAATTCTGCTTTACTGCTTCAAGCGCCCTCTTCAGTCTCACTTCTCTTGAAATCGTCGGAACCAGCTCTATTTCAGCTCCTGCAAGCTGAATCGTCGCAGGAATCACGTCCAAGTTCTCTACTGTCGTTGCTTTAATTATATCTATTACATCTGCATCATCTACTAAAATATCGTACACACACTGCTCTACATCGGCTTTTTCAATCCCTAATCCGCTTGTCGCATTTCCCTGCGGATCAATATCTACCAGCAGAACCCTTTTCCCTATGTAAGCTAAGCATGCCCCAAGGTTGACAGACGTCGTTGTTTTGCCGACTCCGCCTTTTTGGTTCGTAATTGCTATGATTTTTCCCACGATGTCACCTACTTTCACATGAACATGTACTATCTTATTTCTATTCTATCAAAAAAAGATTAAAGCGTTTCATTTTTTTCATCATTTTGTTCCGATTCAGAAGGGAAATAATTGAAAATTTAAAGAACAGCTAATACTTTCTCTTATAAATTCTGCGATTTCTATGTTTTTTTGACTTAAAAAAGGGATTTCTCAAAGAAAAAAAGAAGAAGTTACCGTGCAGAATGTACAGGACGGTGAGAATATGGTTTACAAAACAAAGAGAGATGTACCCGTTACGCTGATGATTGCTTTTCTTATATTACTGATACAAGCAGATGCCATTGTTCCTTTTGTGCTGGGAAATATGAGGGTTTCAGGCTGGATCATTTTTACTCTGCTGACGCTTTTAAATGTGCTCATCATTTGGAGCTTTATTGATCTGAAATATGTATTAAGGGAGCATCATTTGATCATTAAAGCCGGACTGATTAAACATCAAATTCCTTACGAAAAAATCGACAAAGTGGTTGAGAAAAAGAAGCTGTGGTCAGGTTTTCGTCTAATCGGCTCTCGTCATACCATCACGATATATTATCTGGGCGGCTGGGGGCACGCAGTGATTTCTCCGCAAGATACTGAAGAATTTATCCTCATGCTCAAAGAAAAAAAAATCTAATATAACAATATTGACTAAAAGTAATTAATTCCCTTTTACGATAAAAATAAAAGCTCTCCTGCTTTTCAGGAGAGCTTTTATTTTGGTATGCGAATCGTTAATTGAATATATTCTTCAAATTCTTCTTCTTCTGTATTCAATTTTACACCGCTGTCTTCAACCATTGTTAGTGACTGGCGAATCGTGTTCATTGCAATTCTTGTATCTCTACTGAACGCTTTGCGTCTCGGCTTCGGTTTTCTCTGGCCTTGCTCCAGCATTTTCACCACGCGGTCTTCCGTCTGCTTTACATTTAAACTTTTCTCAATAATCTCTGTGAGCAGTGTGACTTGGAGCTCAGGCTGTTTCAGCGGAATCAGCGCTCTGGCATGCCGCTCAGTGATTTTCTTCTCCATAATCGCGTCTTGGACCGGCTGAGGCAGCTTTAATAACCGCAGCTTATTCGCAATTGTTGACTGCCCTTTTCCTAAACGCTGCGCGAGAGCTTCCTGTGTTAAATCATGAAGCTCAAGAAGCCTAGCATAGGCGTGCGCTTCCTCAATAGAAGACAGTTCCTCCCGCTGCAAGTTTTCAATTAACGCTACAGAAGCGGTTTCCGTATCCGAAAAATCCTTAATAATAGCCGGAATCTTTTCCCACTCGAGCGATTGAACCGCTCTCCAGCGTCTTTCACCTGCAATGAGTTCGTATTGGCCTTCTTCTTCTGTATGCCTGACAACAATCGGCTGAATAATGCCGTGTGTATGAATGGTCATTGCTAACTCTTTGATTTTTTCATCTGAGAAAATGGTGCGTGGCTGAAAACGGTTGGGAACGATAGCATTTACCGGTATTTCCAGAATCTCTTCTTTGTTTGTCTCTTGTTCAGCAATCTCCGGTTCCTGTTCCTTCTCACCAAGCCCGAAGAAACGAGAGAATGAATGCTTCATGTACCTACACCACCTTTAAAAACTGCCATTTTTATAATTCTATTTTCTCATGGTTTTTCCTGCTGTACATCCATCAATTTTGATGAAAATATGATGGTATTGTCACATCAGGCTGTCTAAATTACCCTTCAATTGGCGATTTATTAGGAGTTCCCGGTTTTCTTGGATACTTCTTAGGTGTATTTTTTGTCTTTCGTATCACCATAATATTACGATCGCTTTCTTCAATAGGCAGCTTAAAGGAATGGGTATTCTCAAGTTCTCCTCCAAGCGTCGTGATCGCTTTTTTGCCAGCATTCAGTTCTTCTTCAGCTGATGCGGCTTTTAAAGCAACAAATAAACCGTTTTTCTTCACCAGAGGCAGGCAAAGTTCGCTCAAAACAGATAGTCTTGCAACTGCTCGCGCCGTCACAATATCATAGCTTTCCCGTACGTCTTTCCGCTGTCCGAATGTTTCAGCTCTGTCATGGCAGAATGTCGTATTCTCCAATTGCAAAGCTTCAGACAACTTTTCTAAAAACGTAATCCGTTTGTTTAGTGAATCCACGATTGTGACATGGAGGTGCGGAAAGCATATTTTAATCGGCAGACTCGGGAAACCCGCTCCCGCTCCAACATCACATATCGTGTTCATCTTATTGAAGTCGACATAAAAAGCGGCTGTAATGGAATCATAAAAATGCTTAAGATACACTTCTTTTTTCTCTGTAATTGAAGTCAGATTGATTTTTTCGTTCCATTCAACCAGCATATCGTAATACAGCTCAAATTGCTCTAGCTGACGGGGAGAAAGGGAAATCCCTTTTTCCGCCAAACTAGAAGTGAATTCTTCAATATTCATGCCGTCATCCTTTCTATTCGGCTATCTTCGCAATGCGTCCCTGCTCTAAATACACCAATAGAATTGAAATGTCCGCCGGGTTTACACCGGAAATGCGGGAAGCTTGGGCAACAGACAAAGGGCGCACATTTTTCAGTTTTTGACGCGCCTCAGTCGCGATCCCTTTGATTGCGTCATAATCAATTCGATCCGGGATTTTTTTGTTTTCCATCTTCTTCAGTTTTTCCACTTGCTGAAGGGATTTTTCAATATATCCTTCATATTTCACTTGGATTTCTACTTGTTCTGCCACGTCTTGCGGAACCGGCACTTCTGACGGCGCCAGTTTTGTGACTGTTTCATAGTTCATTTCAGGGCGTTTCATCAAGTCTGTGCCGCGAACTCCATCTTTCAATTCGCTTCCGCCTAGAGAGCGGATATATTCTTGATTTTCCGGAGACGGCTTGATAATCACAGAGTGCAGACGTTTTTTCTCCGCTTCGATCGCCGCTTTTTTCTTCTCAAAAGCTGCATAACGCTCATCAGAAATCAATCCAATGCGGTGGCCGATTTCTGTCAGACGCAAATCAGCATTGTCATGGCGAAGAAGCAATCTGTATTCAGCACGTGATGTTAGAAGACGGTATGGTTCATTGGTTCCTTTTGTGATAAGGTCATCAATCAGAACACCAATGTAGGCGTCAGAACGGCTCAGAATCACTTCTTCTTCTCCAAGCGCTTTTCGTCCCGCATTAATTCCCGCCATAATTCCTTGTCCCGCAGCTTCTTCATAACCAGATGTTCCGTTAATTTGGCCTGCTGTGTAAAGGTTTGTGATTTTTTTCGTTTCAAGTGTCGGCCATAGCTGTGTCGGTACGATCGCATCGTACTCAATCGCATAGCCGGCTCTCATCATTTGCACGTTTTCAAGGCCCGGAATCGTTGCAAGCATTTTTTGCTGTACATCTTCCGGAAGACTTGTAGATAAACCTTGGACATAAACTTCTTGCGTATTTCTGCCTTCCGGCTCAAGGAAGATTTGGTGACGCGGTTTATCATTAAAACGGACAACTTTATCTTCAATGGACGGGCAGTATCTAGGACCAGTCCCTTTGATCATACCGGAATACATCGGTGAACGGTGCAGGTTGCCGTCAATAATCTCATGTGTCTCAGGGCTTGTATATGTCAGCCAGCAAGGAAGCTGATCTGTAATATATTCCACTGTTTCATATGAGAAAGCGCGAGGCACATCGTCACCAGGCTGAATTTCCGTTTTGCTGTAATCAATCGTGTCGCTTTTGACGCGAGGCGGCGTACCTGTTTTAAAACGAACAAGGTCAAAGCCCAGTTCCTCCAAATGCTCAGAAAGCTTGATAGAAGGCTGCTGGTTATTCGGACCGCTTGAGTAGGACAGATCTCCAAGAATGATTCGTCCTCTTAAATATGTCCCTGTCGTCATGACAACTGCTTTCGCACGATAATGCGCGCCTGTTTGTGTAATGACACCGCGGCATTCGCCGTCTTCAACGATCAGCCGCTCCACAATTCCTTGCAGCATTGTTAAGTTTGGTTCTTTTTCAAGTGTATTTTTCATTTCGTGCTGATATTGGAATTTGTCTGCTTGCGCACGCAGTGCACGGACCGCAGGACCTTTTCCTGTATTCAGCATTCTCATTTGAATATGCGTTTTATCGATGTTTCTGCCCATTTCTCCGCCGAGCGCGTCAATTTCGCGGACGACAATCCCTTTTGCGGGGCCGCCGACAGACGGATTACATGGCATAAATGCAACCATATCTAGGTTGATGGTCAAGACAAGTGTTTTGGCGCCTTGGCGTGCTGATGCGAGGGCAGCCTCAACACCGGCATGCCCGGCGCCAATCACAATCACATCGTATTGGCCTGCTTCATACCCCATGATTCGGTTCCTCCTTTTATTATTTTCCTAAACAGAACTGTGAAAAGAGCTGATCAATCAAGCTTTCGTGGACAGCATCTCCGATGATTTCGCCCAACAGCTCCCAGCATCTTGTAAGGTCAATTTGCACCATGTCGATCGGGACATCCTGTTCGATGCCGCTAAGCGCATCTTCAATGGCACGTTTTGCTTGCTGTAAAATGGAGATATGGCGTGTATTGCTGACATACGTCAGATCTCCGCTTTCAATGGCACCCGTGTAGAAAAGCGATTGAATCGCTTCTTCTAAATCATTGATGCCTTCCTCTTTTAATAGAGATGTCGTAACAACAGGACGTCCTTTGGCAAGCTCACGGACACGCTCAATGTCAATCTTCGCCTCAAGGTCAGTCTTATTCATAATCACGATAACATCCATGCCCTCAACCGCTTCAAAAAGCTTTACGTCTTCTTCAGAAAGCTCTTCACTATAATTAAGCACAAGTAAAATCAGGTCCGCTTCCTTTAGAACCTGGCGAGAACGTTCAACACCGATTCGTTCAACAATATCCTCTGTTTCACGAATACCTGCAGTATCAACCAGACGAAGCGGAACGCCCCTTACATTAACGTATTCCTCAATCACATCCCGAGTCGTTCCGGGAATATCGGTTACAATGGCTTTCGCCTCATGAACGAGGCTGTTCAGAAGAGATGATTTCCCTACATTCGGCCGTCCGATAATGACAGTAGAGAGACCTTCACGCAAGATTTTTCCCTGCTCAGAAGTCCTCAGCAGCGCCTCAATTTCTTTTTTCACGGCGGTTGCCTTTTCAACTAAAAGCTGATGTGTCATTTCCTCAACATCATCATACTCCGGATAATCGATATTCACCTCAACATGAGCCAGTGTTTCTAAAATCTCACTGCGCAAACGGCGCACCAAAGCAGAAAGACGCCCTTCCATTTGATTCATAGCGACATTCATTGCCCGATCCGTTTTCGCTCTGATTAAGTCCATAACCGCTTCAGCCTGTGAAAGATCGATTCGGCCGTTTAAAAACGCGCGTTTCGTAAATTCACCCGGCTCTGCCAGTCTCGCTCCCTCTCTCAATGCGAGCTGAAGCACTTGGTTTACAGTCACAATTCCCCCGTGACAGTTAATTTCGATGACGTCTTCACGTGTAAAAGTTCTCGGCGCTTTTAACACTGATACCATTACTTCCTCAACGACACGATCCGAAGGTCTGTCTACGATATGACCATAATGAATCGTATGTGATTCAACCGAGCTGAGTGTTTTCCCCTTCGGCCCTTTATACATTTTATCAGCGATTTGAATTGCTTCTGGTCCGCTCAACCGTACAATCGCAATCGCGCCTTCTCCCATCGGAGTGGAAATTGCCGCAATTGTATCCATGCTGTTCACCTCTCTTTACTTATACTTTCATCTATATAAAAAAATTTTATTATGCCAAAACTAAAAGATAACATAGTTTGGTTCGAAGTGGAAGATGTGTTATCCACAGAATTAGGTATTCACCCTCTATTACTTTAACTTATCCACATGTGAATAACAATTAATTTTATTTCCTGAACTTCCTTTTTATCAACAGGATACACCTAAAAAGAAAAAACTTAAACGGCAAAAGCTTGATATTACTAGGAAAAATAGCTTTTTTCCATATAAAAAAACCGAAATCCGCTTTTTACCGGACTTCGGTTTTATGCTATTTTTTATGGGAAATAACGAGATGGCGATTTTCGCCTTCACCCATTGAATGCGTTTTGATCTGGTGATTTGCATATCCAGAAAGAGTATCATGGATGATTTTTCTTTCACTGGACGGCATAGGTTCAAGATGAACTGCTTTTTTCGTTTTCAACACCTGATCTGCAAGCCTGTTGGCCAGCTGACTCAGAGTTTCTTTTCTTTTCAAGCGATAGTTTTCAGCATCCACCGTCACATGTTTAAATGGGCCTGAATAACGATTAATAACAAGCTGTGTCAAAGTTTCAAGGGCATTTAAGGTTTGTCCTCTTTTCCCAATCAACAGTGCCGCTTTTTCACCTGTTATATGGAAACTCACTGTCTTTTTGTTTTCTTGAACAGTCACATCAGACTTCCCGGCAATGGCTTCGGCAATTGTTTGTAGATAAGACTTCGCTTGCTGAATCGGGTCAATCTTTTCAACAAGCTTTACGACCGCCGGCTTTTTACCGAAAATACCGAGAAACCCTTTGTTTCCCTCATCAATAACAGTAATTTCCACCTTATCCATTGGTAATTCCAGCTCTTGCAACCCAGACTGTACTGCTTCATCGACATTTCGCCCTGCAGCAGTCACATTCCTCACTTTTTCTTTCCTCCGGCTTTTTGCGGTTCAGGATCTTTTTTAATATCAGGTCCTTTGATAAGGAAAGTTTGCGCAATCATAAACAAGTTACCGACTACCCAATAAAGAGAAAGAGCCGCCGGGAAATTGATTGCAAATACGATAATCATGATCGGCATAATCCAAAGCATCATCGCCATTTGCGGATTTTGCTGCGCATTCCCCGCCATCATAAGCTTTTGCTGAACAAATGTAGCGACCCCGGCAACGATAGGAAGAATATAGTAAGGATCTTTTTCTCCTAAGTCAAACCATAGGAAACTATGCTCTGATATCGCCTGTGTTCTCATGATCGCATGATAGAATCCAATTAAAATCGGCATCTGGATTAAAATCGGGAAACATCCCGCCAACGGATTGACACCGTTCTTTTGGAATAAAGCCATTGTTTCCTGCTGAAGCTTTTGCTGCGTTTTTTGATCCTTTGAACTGTATTTTTCTTTAAGCTTTTGCATTTCCGGCTGTAAAGCCTGCATCGCTTTCGAACTTCTCAGCTGCTTAATCATCAGCGGCAAAATTAATAAACGAATCAAAATGGTAACAAGAATAATTGAAAGCCCATAGTTATCTCCCGTCACTTTCGCTACATACGTAATGAGCTCAGACAATGGATATACTACGTACTTGTCCCAAAAATGCGGACTATCTGCAGTGATCGGCTCTTGCACACTCGAGCATCCAGCCAAAAGCATGAATACGCCAACCATACTTAATAGCAACCCTATTCTCCTTTTCAAGAACATTTCCTCCTATAATCAATCTTTACGCTCTTTTATTGCAAAGCATACTTGTATGTATTTTAGCATCTTTCAGTTTTAAATGGTGTCTTTTTCTGATAACCAGAAAGGAAGCGCTTTTAAAAGTTGTAAGAAAGCAGCGGCAATGCCTACTTTGACGAAGATTTCTTATATAAAGAAGACTTCCTGAATAGATGCTGCAGACTTTTTTTTGTTTCCTCATATGTCAGCTGGCTCGCCGGTTTTCTGGCAATAATGATGTAATCCTTTTCCTTCAGTCTCTCTTTCTCTTCAAGAAAGGCCTGCCGAATCAAACGTTTGATCCGATTTCGCATCACAGCGTTGCCAATTTTTTTGCTGACGGAAAGCCCGACACGCAGCTCATCGTTTTCAGGCTGATCAAGCGTATATAAGACAAATTGGCGGTTCGCTACTGATGTCCCATGCTTAAACACTTTTTGAAAATCTTCATTTTTCTTTAAACGATTTCGCTTCTTCAAATGACTCACTCCGATACTGGCTGGCAGAAACTTTTAAAATTTATGATGAAAAATGAGATGCATCAGAACCAGGAAGCAAGCCCCGGTTCATTCCGCATCACATCTATCTTTTCCCATAACGTGAAAAAAGACCACTGACATTATTCAGTGGCCTAAGCTGATAATACTTTTCTGCCTTTACGGCGACGGCGTGCTAAAACTAGACGACCGTTTTTTGAACTCATACGGCTTCTGAAGCCATGAACTTTACTGCGTTTACGGTTATTCGGTTGGAATGTTCTTTTCATTTATGACACCTCCCTCGAGGAATAGCTGTTAAAGACAGTCTTACTTATTATATTTGCGTTACCTGTTCATTGTCAACTTCACTAGTGCTTTTGTTTCTCGCAACCATAATAGGATAACATACCTTTTCAACTTTCGAAACCTTATTTTTAAGATTCCTTAAATTAACGAAAAAAGACAACCTAACAATTTGCCCTAAAATCACGAGTGTGGATATCTTTTACGCCTTTTTTAATATCCACAGAGGTTATCGACAACATTTTCACATTACCAACGTCTGTGGACAAAATTTTTTCAACAGGCTGTCCGCTTTGTGGATAAGATTGTGAGACCCATTGCAAGCTCTCGTTTATTTTGGTATTATATTTGTGTTTTAACTCTTAATTACTAATCTCACCTTCTCTTCTTATCCACAAAGTGTGGATAAGTTGTGGATTGATTTCACACAGCTTGTGTAGAACCTTGTCCACAAGTTGTGAAATTTGTCGAAAAGCTATTTATCTACTATATTATATGTTTTCAACATTTAATGTGTACGAATGGAAAGCGCCATTTGCTCTTTTTTTGTGTTCTATAACAGAGGAAGACGCTATTTTCTATGAAAAGGAGGGACGTGCCGGAAGATGGAAAATATATTAGATCTGTGGAATCAAGCCCTTGCTCAAATCGAAAAAAAGTTGAGCAAACCGAGCTTTGAAACTTGGATGAAATCAACCAAAGCCCACTCACTGCAGGGAGATACATTGACAATCACCGCTCCTAATGAATTTGCCAGAGACTGGCTCGAGTCCAGATACTTGCATCTTATTGCAGATACTATATATGAATTAACCGGGGAAGAATTGAGCATTAAGTTTGTCATTCCTCAAAATCAAGATGTTGAAGATTTTATGCCGAAACCGCAAGTCAAAAAAGCGGTCAAAGAAGAAACATCTGATTTTCCCCAAAATATGCTCAATCCAAAATATACTTTTGATACTTTTGTCATCGGATCTGGAAACCGATTTGCACACGCTGCTTCTCTCGCAGTAGCGGAAGCACCCGCGAAAGCATACAACCCTTTATTTATCTATGGGGGCGTCGGCTTAGGGAAAACACACTTAATGCATGCGATCGGCCATTATGTAATAGATCATAATCCTTCTGCCAAAGTGGTTTATCTGTCTTCTGAGAAATTTACAAACGAATTCATCAACTCTATCCGAGATAATAAAGCCGTCGATTTCCGCAATCGCTATCGAAATGTCGATGTGCTTTTGATAGATGATATTCAATTTTTAGCGGGAAAAGAACAGACCCAGGAAGAATTTTTCCATACATTTAACACATTGCACGAAGAAAGCAAACAAATCGTCATTTCAAGTGACAGACCGCCAAAAGAAATTCCGACACTTGAAGACAGATTACGTTCTCGTTTTGAATGGGGCCTGATTACGGATATCACGCCGCCTGATTTGGAGACGAGAATTGCGATTTTAAGAAAAAAAGCCAAAGCAGAAGGCCTCGATATTCCGAATGAGGTTATGCTTTACATCGCAAATCAAATCGACAGCAATATTCGGGAACTTGAAGGAGCATTAATCAGAGTTGTTGCTTACTCATCTTTAATTAATAAAGATATTAATGCTGATCTGGCCGCTGAGGCGCTGAAAGATATTATTCCTTCTTCAAAACCGAAAGTCATTACGATAAAAGAAATTCAGAGGGTAGTAGGCCAGCAATTTAATATTAAACTCGAGGATTTCAAAGCAAAAAAACGGACAAAATCAGTTGCTTTCCCGCGCCAAATTGCCATGTACTTATCAAGGGAAATGACTGATTCCTCTCTTCCTAAAATCGGGGAAGAATTTGGAGGCCGTGACCATACGACCGTTATTCATGCTCATGAAAAAATTTCAAAACTGCTGACAGATGATGAACAGCTTCAGCAGCATGTAAAAGAAATTAAAGAACAGCTTAAATAGCAGGACCGGGGATTAATCGGGGAAAGTGTGAATAACTTTTCAGTAGTCATGCACAGTCTGTCCACATGTGGATAGGCTGTGTTTCCTGTCTTTTTCACAACTTATCCACAAATCCACAAGCCCTACTATTACTGCTACTATTTTTAAAAAAATATATATATAAATACATTATCCGTTAGGAGGATAAAAATGAAATTCACGATTCAAAAAGATCGTCTTGTTGAAAGTGTCCAAGATGTATTAAAAGCCGTTTCATCCAGAACTACAATTCCCATCTTGACTGGTATTAAAATCGTTGCATCAGATGATGGAGTATCCTTTACGGGAAGCGATTCAGATATTTCTATCGAATCCTTTATTCCAAAAGAAGAAGGAGATAAAGAAATTGTCACGATAGAACAGCCTGGAAGCATCGTCTTACAAGCCCGCTTCTTTAGTGAAATTGTCAAAAAACTGCCGATGGCAATGGTGGAAATCGAAGTACAAAATCAGTATTTGACAATTATCCGTTCTGGCAAAGCAGAATTTAATCTAAACGGGCTTGACGCTGATGAATATCCGCACTTGCCGCAGATCGAAGAGCATCATGCGATTCAGATCCCAACTGATTTGTTAAAAAATCTGATCAGACAAACAGTGTTCGCGGTGTCCACCTCAGAAACACGCCCTATCTTGACAGGTGTAAACTGGAATGTGGAAAAAAGTGAATTATTATGCACTGCGACGGATAGCCACCGTCTGGCATTAAGAAAAGCGAAACTTGATATTCCAGAAGACAGATCTTATAACGTCGTTATCCCGGGAAAAAGCTTAACCGAACTCAGTAAGATTTTGGATGACAATCAGGAACTTGTAGATATCGTGATCACAGAAACTCAAGTTCTGTTTAAAGCGAAAAACGTCTTGTTCTTCTCGCGGCTTCTGGACGGAAATTACCCGGACACAACCAGTCTGATTCCGCAGGAAAGCAAAACAGAAATCATTGTGAACACGAAAGAATTCCTTCAGGCGATTGATCGTGCATCCCTTCTAGCCAGAGAGGGGCGCAACAACGTAGTGAAACTTTCTGCAAAACCTGCTGAATCCATTGAGATTTCTTCTAACTCACCTGAAATCGGTAAAGTTGTGGAAGCGATTCTTGCAGATCAAATTGATGGTGAGGAATTAAATATCTCATTTAGTCCAAAATATATGTTGGATGCACTAAAGGTGCTTGAAGGAGCAGAGATACGCGTAAGCTTTACAGGTGCAATGAGGCCTTTCCTAATTCGCACGCCGAATGATGAAACGATTGTACAGCTTATCCTTCCTGTCAGAACCTATTAATCCGATACACGCTGCCGACCCGTTCGGCAGCTTTTCTATTCGGTATCTGCTCCGACAAGTTTTCCCTTTCCCTAATTCGTTTTTTTTTAGTACAATTAGATATTAGTGATATTTGAAAGAGGTCGATATAATGGCAAATCCGATTTCAATTGATACAGAGATGATTACACTTGGACAATTCTTGAAATTAGCCGATGTCATTCAGTCAGGCGGTATGGCGAAGTGGTTTTTGAGCGAGCATGAAGTGCTGGTGAACAACGAACCGGACAACCGCCGAGGCAGAAAGCTGTATGTTGGAGATGTGGTAGAGATTGAAGGATTTGGTTCTTTTCAAGTCGTCAATTAAAGCGGGTGATACTGATTGTATATCCAGAACTTAGAACTGACATCTTACCGCAACTACGACCATGCTGAACTCCAATTTGAAAACAAAGTAAATGTCATCATCGGAGAAAACGCCCAGGGGAAAACAAACCTCATGGAGGCGATCTATGTCTTGTCCATGGCGAAATCGCACCGGACATCAAATGATAAAGAACTTATACGGTGGGACAAAGACTATGCTAAAATAGAGGGAAGAGTGATGAAGCAAAACGGAGCGATCCCGATGCAGCTCGTCATCTCCAAAAAGGGTAAAAAGGGCAAGGTCAACCATATTGAACAGCAAAAGCTCAGCCAGTATGTCGGGGCCCTCAACACCATCATGTTCGCGCCGGAAGATTTAAATCTGGTAAAGGGGAGCCCTCAAGTGAGAAGGCGGTTTCTTGACATGGAAATTGGACAGGTTTCTCCTGTCTACCTGCATGATCTTTCTCTTTACCAGAAAATCCTTTCCCAGCGAAATCATTTTTTGAAGCAGCTGCAAACAAGAAAACAAACTGACAGAACGATGCTCGATGTTTTGACCGATCAGCTTGTAGAAGTCGCGTCAAAAGTCGTTGTAAAACGCCTGCAGTTTACAGCGCAGCTTGAAAAATGGGCGCAGCCTATTCATACGGGCATCTCCAGAGGGCTTGAGGAGCTGACCCTGAAGTACCATACGGCTCTTGAGGTATCAGATCCTAAAGACTTGTCGAAAATAGGAGATAGCTATCAAGAAGCGTTTTCTAAATTAAGAGAAAAAGAAATTGAGCGCGGTGTTACGCTGTCAGGTCCTCATCGTGACGATGTTCTTTTCTATGTGAACGGACGCGATGTGCAGACGTATGGTTCTCAAGGACAGCAGCGAACGACGGCATTGTCCCTTAAACTGGCGGAGATTGACCTGATCCATGAGGAAATCGGAGAATATCCCATTTTACTATTGGATGATGTATTGAGTGAGCTGGATGATTATCGCCAGTCACACTTGCTTCATACGATCCAAGGCCGTGTACAAACGTTTGTCACAACGACAAGCGTTGATGGCATTGATCACGAAACCTTACGTCAAGCAGGAATGTTCCGTGTGCAGAACGGTGCGTTAGTGAAGTGAAGAAATGAGGTGGGCAATTGTATATTCATTTAGGTGATGACTTTGTGGTTTCAACACGAGATATTGTCGGCATTTTTGATTTTAAAGCCAACATGTCGCCTATTGTTGAAGAATTTCTGAAAAAACAGAAACACAAGGTGGTGCCTTCCGTAAACGGCACGCCAAAATCTATCGTAGTCACGGTTCAGAATATATATTACTCTCCCTTATCTTCCAGCACATTAAAAAAACGTGCGCAATTTATGTTTGAAATAGATTCTTAGAAGTTTTTTATCACGAATATATCGTTTAGAAAAGTGTAGGTGAATGACGTGGCTATGGAACAGCAGCAAAACAGTTATGATGAAAATCAGATACAGGTTCTGGAGGGATTGGAAGCTGTTCGTAAAAGACCGGGGATGTATATCGGTTCAACAAACAGCAAAGGCCTTCACCATCTGGTATGGGAAATTGTCGACAATAGTATTGACGAAGCCCTCGCCGGTTATTGTACGGATATCAATATCCAAATCGAAAAAGACAACAGCATCACGGTGGTAGATAATGGCCGCGGTATTCCAGTCGGTATTCATGAAAAAATGGGCCGGCCTGCGGTAGAGGTCATTATGACGGTGCTTCATGCCGGAGGGAAATTTGACGGAAGCGGTTATAAAGTATCCGGAGGATTGCACGGTGTAGGTGCGTCAGTCGTAAACGCGCTTTCAACCGAGCTTGTTGTGACGGTACACCGTGACGGAAAAATCCACCGTCAAACCTATAAACGCGGAGTTCCGGTTTCAGACCTTGAAATCATTGGCGAAACAGATCATTCAGGAACGACGACACATTTTGTCCCGGATCCTGAGATTTTCACAGAAACAACTGTGTATGATTATGATTTGCTTGCTAACCGTGTGCGCGAATTAGCCTTTTTGACAAAAGGCGTAAACATCACGATTGAAGATAAACGTGAAGGACAAGAGCGCAAAAATGAGTACCATTACGAAGGCGGAATTAAAAGTTATGTAGAGTATTTAAACCGTTCTAAAGAAGTTGTCCATGAAGAGCCGATTTACATTGAAGGCGAAAAGGACGGCATTACGGTTGAAGTGGCTTTGCAATATAATGACAGCTACACAAGCAACATTTATTCGTTTACAAATAACATTAACACGTACGAAGGCGGGACCCACGAAGCAGGCTTCAAAACGGGCCTGACTCGTGTAATCAATGATTACGCCAGAAAAAAAGGGCTCATTAAAGAAAATGATCCGAACTTAAGCGGTGACGACGTAAGAGAAGGGCTAACCGCGATTATTTCCATCAAACACCCTGATCCGCAATTTGAAGGCCAAACGAAAACAAAACTAGGCAACTCGGAAGCGCGGACGATCACCGATACGTTATTTTCTGCGGCATTGGAAACATTTATGCTGGAAAATCCAGATGCGGCCAAAAAAATTGTCGACAAAGGTTTAATGGCGGCAAGAGCAAGAATGGCTGCGAAAAAAGCGCGTGAATTAACACGCCGCAAGAGCGCTTTGGAAATTTCAAACCTTCCCGGTAAGCTAGCGGACTGCTCATCAAAAGATCCGAGCATTTCCGAGTTATATATCGTAGAGGGTGACTCTGCCGGAGGATCAGCTAAACAAGGCCGCGACAGACATTTCCAAGCCATTTTGCCGCTTAGAGGTAAAATCTTAAACGTTGAAAAAGCAAGATTGGACAAAATCCTTTCCAACAACGAAGTTCGTTCTATGATCACAGCTCTCGGAACAGGTATAGGGGAAGATTTCAACTTGGGGAAAGCCCGTTACCACAAAGTTGTCATTATGACTGATGCCGACGTTGATGGCGCGCACATCAGAACACTGCTGTTAACGTTCTTTTACAGATATATGCGCCAAATTATTGAAAATGGCTACGTGTATATTGCGCAGCCGCCGCTCTACAAGGTTCAACAGGGAAAACGTGTTGAATATGCATATAATGACAAAGAACTTGATGATCTGTTGAAAACTCTTCCTCAAACGCCTAAGCCTGGATTGCAGCGTTATAAAGGTCTTGGAGAAATGAATGCGACCCAGCTATGGGAGACAACCATGGATCCGAGCTCCAGAACACTTCTTCAGGTAACTCTTGAAGATGCAATGGATGCCGATGAGACATTTGAAATGCTAATGGGCGACAAAGTAGAACCGCGCCGAAACTTCATAGAAGCGAATGCGAGATACGTTAAAAATCTTGACATCTAATCATAAAAAGCCTTATTTCCAATAAGAAATAAGGCTTTTTTCTGAACGAGATCAGATGCAGTAATGCTTGCAATACCTATATATTCTAGCAATTTAATGTGTATAATCATAAGTTTATTGATATAATGGAGAATAGTGAAATCGTATTGAAGATCATAATGGACAATCTACTCCCACATATTTCATGTGATACTTCAGGGAGGTTTTTTAATGAGTGAACAAAACACACCACAAGTTCGTGAAATAAATATCAGTCAGGAAATGCGTACGTCCTTCTTGGATTATGCAATGAGCGTCATCGTGTCCCGTGCTCTTCCAGATGTCCGTGACGGTTTAAAACCGGTTCACAGACGGATTTTGTATGCAATGAACGATCTGGGCATGACAAGTGACAAGGCTTATAAAAAATCCGCGCGTATCGTCGGAGAAGTTATCGGGAAATACCACCCGCATGGTGATTCAGCGGTATATGAATCCATGGTCAGAATGGCGCAGGATTTCAACTATCGTTATATGCTCGTTGACGGTCACGGAAACTTCGGTTCTGTTGACGGGGACTCAGCGGCTGCCATGCGTTATACGGAAGCAAGAATGTCTAAAATCTCGATGGAAATTCTTCGAGACATCACAAAAGACACAATCGATTATCAGGACAACTATGACGGGTCAGAAAGAGAACCTGTCGTTATGCCTTCAAGGTTCCCGAATCTGCTTGTAAACGGCGCTGCCGGAATTGCGGTAGGTATGGCAACAAACATTCCTCCGCACCAGTTAGGAGAAGTCATTGACGGTGTGCTTGCTGTCAGTGAAAATCCTGAAATCGCAGTACAGGAGCTTATGGAGATTATTCCTGGTCCTGACTTCCCGACTGCGGGGCAAATTTTGGGCCGAAGCGGTATTCGGAAAGCATACGAATCAGGACGAGGCTCGATTACGATCCGGGCAAAAGCGGAGATCGAACAAACATCGTCAGGAAAAGAAAGAATTGTCGTAACAGAACTTCCATACCAAGTAAATAAAGCAAAACTAATCGAAAAAATCGCTGATCTTGTTAGAGATAAGAAGATAGAAGGTATTACCGATCTACGTGATGAATCTGATCGCACAGGTATGAGAATCGTCATCGAAATCAGAAGAGATGCCAACGCGCATGTCATTCTAAATAATCTATATAAGCAAACAGCTTTGCAAACTTCTTTTGGTATCAATCTGCTTGCGCTTGTTGACGGACAGCCAAAAGTTTTAAATTTAAAGCAATGCTTGGAGTATTACCTAGATCACCAAAAAGTCGTAATCAGACGCCGTACTGCTTATGAATTGCGTAAAGCGGAGGCAAGAGCACATATCTTGGAAGGATTGAGAATTGCTCTTGATCATCTTGATGCAGTTATTTCCCTTATCCGTAAATCTCAAACGGCTGAAATTGCGAGAACAGGATTAATTGAACAATTCTCGCTGACTGAAAAACAAGCCCAAGCTATTCTTGATATGAGACTGCAGCGTTTAACAGGATTGGAACGTGAAAAGATTGAAGAGGAGTACCGATCCCTTGTTAAATTAATTGCAGAGCTGAAAGAAATCTTGGCCAATGAAGAAAAAGTGCTTGAGATCATTCGGGAAGAACTCATAGAAATTAAAGAGCGTTTTAACGATGAAAGACGCACTGAGATCGTCACTGCCGGTCTTGAAACAATTGAAGATGAAGATCTCATCGAAAGAGAAAACATCGTTGTCACCCTGACACACAACGGATATATCAAACGTCTGCCTGCCTCAACCTACCGCAGTCAAAAGCGCGGCGGAAAAGGCGTTCAGGGCATGGGGACAAACGAAGATGATTTCGTTGAACATCTGATCTCTACATCAACGCATGACACGATTCTCTTCTTCTCGAACAAGGGGAAAGTGTATCGTGCAAAAGGATACGAAATCCCTGAATACGGCAGAACAGCAAAAGGAATCCCGATTATTAACCTGTTGGAAGTAGAAAAGGGTGAATGGATTAACGCGATTATTCCAGTCTCTGAATTCAACGCGGAACTTTACCTTTTCTTCACAACAAAGCACGGGGTTTCAAAACGAACTTCGCTTTCTCAGTTCGCTAATATCCGAAACAATGGCTTAATCGCTCTGAGTCTTCGTGAGGATGATGAATTGATGGGTGTACGTCTAACTGACGGCACAAAACAAATGGTCATCGGAACGAAAAATGGATTGCTGATTCGTTTCCCTGAAACGGATGTTCGGGAAATGGGGAGAACTGCGGCAGGCGTAAAAGGCATCACCTTGACCGATGACGACGTTGTTGTCGGCATGGAGATATTAGAGGAAGAATCACATGTCCTTATCGTAACTGAAAAAGGTTACGGAAAACGAACTCCGGCTGAAGAGTACAGAACCCAAAGCCGTGGCGGAAAAGGACTCAAAACAGCGAAAATCACCGAGAACAACGGCCAATTAGTAACAGTAAAAGCTACTAAAGGTGAAGAGGATCTAATGATTATTACAGCCAGCGGCGTACTCATTAGAATGGACATCGATGACATCTCAACCACCGGACGTGTCACTCAAGGTGTGCGCCTCATCAGAATGGCGGAAGAAGAGCATGTTGCTACAGTAGCATTGGTGGAGAAAAATGAAGAAGATGATCAAGAAGAAACACAAGAAGAAGTGTGAGAAAAAGCGCAGCTGAAAAAGCTGTGCTTTTTTTGTGCCATAACCCTTTACAGTTATAAGATTTATGGTATAATCATTTCTGTTGTCTTTTAAAAGACATAAACATGACTAGCAAAAACTTTTCTTTAAAAAAGTATTGACCTAGTTAACTAAAAATGTTACTATTAAATAGTCGCTTCGAGAGAAGTGCACAAAGTTCTTTGAAAACTAAACAAGACAAAACGTACCTGTTAATTCATTTTTTATAAATCGCACAGCGATGTGCGTAGTCAGT
>NZ_JBUPVZ010000021.1:0-48127 GCF_055486375.1 Bacillus sp. 11C | reverse complement strand
TACCAACACGAAGAAAGTTCAAAGTGGTCAAAGAAATGTCTGCAGGAACTTATTCTCTCCAATTGTTATGTCAGGTAATGAAAATGCCACGATGCTGACAACTGCCACAGAGAATAGAAGTGCTTTTCTGAGAAGTGCTAAGACGAAATAAGTTTTATTCAACACCTCTGATCTATGTATGAAGGGGTGTTTTTTGATTTTATAAAATGAGTGTGAGAGCAGTTTTTAGTAAAGAGCTATTTTATAAAATGTACTAACTAATCTATGTACTAAATTTTCATTGTAATAAAAATACATTGGCACTAAGGGGTGAAACTCCTTCACAAAATCCTATTATAAAAGCTTGCACTACATCATTCTGTGCTTCAAGAAGCTCAGATGAATGATTTTTAGGTGAGTTTACTAATGATGAAACCTGGACTGGATACATGAAAATAAAAACCGAAATGTGTTCTTCAGGATGCTTTGAAGGTAAAGAATGATGAATAATCGTATCGATTCTGTTTATTGATTTTAAGATTCTGTAAATTTGATTGAATGGGGATTTCACCATTGTATAATGACTTGGCAGTTTGGATTTTACATAACTAATGCGATAAGGAGGAAAGTGAAATGAAGAAAATTGCGTTTGCTGTTTTGATGTCACTTCTCGTTTTTATCAGCTTAGTTCCAACAGTTGATGCTGCTGTCATTGATCATGACAAAGTAGTAGGTTTCGATGAAGTTGCCCCAACTACTATTTCTCAAAAAGCCGAAAAAAAGTTCCAGCCGTATTTGAAGGTTTATAGCGGCTGTGTACCCTTTCCGGCAGTAGATGCACAAGGCAATACAAGTGGCGGGTTACAGCCGACGGGAGCGCCTGAAGGAGATTGCAGCAAACATACCGGACAAGTTTATTCACGTTCAACTTGGTACAATGGCGTGTGGGCAATCATGTATTCTTGGTATTTTCCAAAGGATGAGGCTTCTCCAAGGTTGGGGCATAGACATGACTGGGAAGGAATTGTAGTTTGGGTCGAGGGTCGACAATCCGTCTAATCAAAATCCAAAAGTTTTATCTATCGCATACTCCGGGCACGGAAAATTCACGAATGTTCAGTCAAATGAAAGAAATATGAAGGATACACATCCGTTAATTGCATACAACAGCACATGGCCCTTAAACCATGAATTGCATATTAGTGATCAAGTAGGAGGCACTCAGCCATTAATTGGGTGGGAAAACTTAACACCGGCGGCGAGGAATGCTTTGAATACAACGGATTTCAGTAAAGCAAATGTCCCTTTTAATGATCCTAATTTCATGAATCATTTAGAAAAGGCATGGTTTAGATAAATTCATAATGTATCATGCTGGATTAGTCAGTAGATTAATACGGCATTTTCATAACAAGATGCAGGAATAGTTTAAAAGACTTATTGTTAAAGCTTATATTGGTCAGGATTGTGGGGATGGTAAAGTTAAAGATTTATACGGTTATCAGTTGATGAGTTGTACGAATTCTAATAAAAGATTGAATGTAAAGGCCGGTTTGAAACTTGGCCTTTTTGTAATGAGTTGGAGTCTCAAGAATACAATGAACAAGCAAAAAAGAAAGTGTCTCTGGTAGACAACCGGAACCAAATCAGAAGGCAATGTGGGTTTGAAATTATAACAGCAATTCTACATATAGAAACTGTTTTTTTGTATCAGCCCTTTAAATGATGCGGAGAGTTATTGATTTGTTAAAATAAAGATATAGTCACGTTAACTTATTGCGAAAGGGGAATGTTTATGTCCAAGACAGCGATAGTTACAGGTTCAGCAGGCGGATTAGGGAGAGGCATCGCAGAAAGACTATGTAAAGATGGTTTTCGTGTAGTGCTGCATGATATCAATGGAGCACTGCTGAATGAAACGGTTTCAGATTTCAAAGAGAAACACTTTCATGTGATTGGGGTTAGAGGGGATGTATCGAAGCGTGAAGACCAATTCAATTTGGTTAAAGAAGCAGCAGATCAGTTTGGCCGCTTAGATGTTTTTGTAAACAATGCGGGTATTGAAGCTGTTTCTCCATTTTTGGAAATCACAGAAGAACAACTAAATAGATTGTTTCAGGTTAACGTGAATGGAGTTGTCTTTGGCACTCAAGCAGCCGCTGATCAGTTCATGAAACAAAAAACAAAGGGGAAAATCATTAACGCATGCAGTATAGCTGGTCACGAGTCATTTGAAATGCTGGGCACATATTCAGCGACGAAGCATGCGGTGAAGTCTTTTACACATACAGCTGCTAAAGAGCTGGCAAAGTATAAAATAACGGTGAATGCTTATTGCCCCGGAGTCGCAAAAACAAAAATGTGGGACAGAATTGATGAAGAAATGGCAAAACATAGTGATGATCTGCAGCCAGGGGAAGCTTTTGAAAAATTTTCTTCGGAAATAGCCCTGAAAAGATATCAAACCCCCGAGGATGTTGCTAATCTGGTATCATTCTTAGCTTCAGATGCCTCTGATTACATTACCGGTCAAGCCATATTAACTGATGGCGGTCTAGTTTATAGATGATAAAAAACTAAATGATATGTAAATAGAAAAAAGATTTTGAAACTTTGTATTTATCCGATTCGATTTATTCTTTTTACTTGCGATAAACTGGTATAATAAGAAAATTGATTGAGAAGTGATTGTGAAAAAGACAATACACTTTTTGATAAGAATGGTTAGACCGGCTCTGGGCTTGATGAAGTGCAACAAGATCGGCCTATAAGTAAAAAAGAGGCTCGGCGTTTTTTACGCAGGCCTCTTTTGTGTCAGTAGCCAAATACCAGTGTTGTGCTCTGTGATCCGGCATATTTCGTGACAAATTCTTTTGTATACTGCGGCGTTTGGACACGGTAGCTATAGTTAGATCCGGGATTCCAGGAAGTCAGCGGAGAGGTTTGCTTGTTTAAAGACGGGTAGCTGCCTGTATCCTTGAAATAGCCAGTGCCCTTGTCATCGAGGATTCCGCCTTTTTCACTGCCTTTCCCAAAGTAGTTATATTCGGAATATATTTTTGCTTTTGTGGCAATGGTAATCGCTTGGTTAAAGTTGTTGCTGTAATTGTTTTTAACATGAAAGTATCCGTATCTCATGAGGCCCGGGCCTCTTACATACAAATTCTCAAAATAATTATTGGCGATTGTCATGTGGGGATAGCCGTCATATTGATGCTGTGAATCGTCAGGGTATCCCAAAATCAAACCGTATTTATGATTCGCGAATTTTGAGTTGCTGATCGTGATATAATCTGCTGATTTACCGATATACAGGAGCTTGTCCAAATCACTTCCGCTTGCGCTATAGCTGTGGCCCGAAAATGTGACGTGGTCAATCCAATAGTTGATGCCGGAATCTAAATAAAGCTGGATATCATTATTTCCGTTAATCTGCGGACTGTGTTCAAACGTCAGATTTTGAAAAATGACGTTTCCAGAAGCAGATGAAGTTGTTAAATAAATATTTTTCAGCGTTTTTTTCGCGTAAGAGCCTACGAGTGTTTTATTTGAGCCAATGGTGACTGTTGTTTTCGAAGATGCGGAAAGATCATTCTGAAGAACTAAAATTTTCGGAGTTGATCCTCCTAGATGGTTTTTTAAATCATTAACGTTTTGAATGTAAACAATCTGGCCGTTTTTTCCGCCCGTTGTGCTCGCTTTAGAAATGCCTTTTTCATTTTTAGCATTTCCGGCAAATCCTAAAAGGCCATTCGTTGAGGTGTTTGGAAAATCGACAGCTCCAAACGCTTTTCCAGGCAAGAGAACCAAAAACAAACTAAACACGGCGAACCATAAACAAAATCGTTTCAGCATAATTTGCCCCTTTCAATTAATAAATTTCCTTGCGGAGATTATTATTACAGTTAATGGAATGGAATAATAGGTTCTATCTTCCTAATTAAATCCGGGTTATTTCAAAATAAACAGATTTCGTTAAAAGACATACTTGAAATTAGAAGAAGGGATTGATACACCGTTGACTGCAGCAGCTTATCGAAACACCTTGCTTTCACTTTTATGTTTAACAGCTGGAATCGTGGATGTAATCGGGTATTTAAGTTTGGGACATGTTTTCACAGCGAATATGACTGGAAATATTGTATTGTTGGGGTTAGCGATCGGCAAATCCCTTGAGGTCACAGTTTTTAATTCTTTGACCGCGCTAATCGGATTTATATGTGGCGTGATTATTTCAACACTGATGGTCGGAAAGGCAGAAAATACCCTGTGGCCTACTGCGGTGACAAAAGCGCTTGCGCTTGAAGCATTCATTTTGTTTGTCTTTGCTTGTCTTTCTTTTTATTCGGCTTTTGTTCCTGTATACATCCTTATTATTCTCATGAGCATATCGATGGGGATTCAAACAATAGCAGCTAAAAAGCTGGGGATCGCAGGTATTTCTTCAACTGTGTTGACCGGAACACTGGCTTCTCTTTTAGAGGATTTGTCCGGCCGTTTGTTTTTTAAGAAGCAGAAGAAGACATTTTTAAGAGATGCTGTGTTAAGAGCGCTGGCTATTATCTTATATTGTGTGGGGGCTATTATTGTAGCTTTCGCTGAGCCTGATTTTTATGACATCATTATTTGGGTTCCGATCGTGCTGATATTTGGCATCATGATGACAGCTAAGTTGAAACTGAGCGGGGAAAAATAACTTTTCCTCATACTGTTATCGAGCCAAAAACGCGTTTCATGTCCTTTATTGCTATGCGAATTTTGCTCAGTAAATAAAATAAGAAATTCGGCTGATGTGCATACTCATTCATTCGTATTGGTTTTTTTCATAAAACGCTTCCTTTGATATAGGAATGATAGTGATTATGTATGAAAACCATCTATGAATCTATTTCCTCTTTCAAACCAGATGGATTGAGTCTTATAATGATAATGATTCTCATTTAAAGTCTGGATTGAGGAGGTCATGTATGAAAAAGAAAATCAGTGCATTTGTTGGCGTGATTTTGTTGATGATCCTTTGTTTTTCCCCGCAAGCTTCGGCAGCATACGACGACCAACATGAAGGCTATGCAACGTATACAGGGTCGGGTTATTCAGGAGGAGCTTTCCTGCTGGATCCCATTCCTTCCGATATGGAGATTGCTGCAATCAATCCGGCAGATCTCAATTACGGGGGAGTGAAAGCGGCACTCGCAGGCTCTTATTTGGAAGTCGAGGGGCCAAAAGGAAAAACAATGGTCTACGTTACCGATCTGTATCCTGAAGGCGCTCAGGGAGCTCTTGATCTGTCACCTAATGCTTTCCGTAAAATCGGCAATATGAAAGATGGAAAAATCAATATCAAATGGCGTGTTGTCAAAGCCCCAATCACAGGGAATTTCACGTACAGGATCAAAGAAGGAAGCAGCAGGTGGTGGGCTGCAATCCAAGTCAGAAATCACAAGTATCCTGTTATGAAAATGGAATATGCTAAAGATGGAAAGTGGATCAACATGGAAAAAATGGACTATAACCATTTTGTCAGTACCAATGTAGGGACAGGCTCTCTCAAAGTCAGAATGACGGACATCCGCGGAAAGGTTGTGAAAGACACCATTCCGAAGCTGCCTGTAAGCGGAACGTCCAATGCATATACAGTGCCGGGCCATGTACAGTTTCCTGAATGAAAAATACGAAACAGCGGACCTTTTCCCGCTGTTTTTTCATTTTTAAATAGTTATCAATCCTCAGCATCTGGATATAAAAATTTTTTAATCATGTTTACTTGCTGCTGCATTGGATAACTGGTATACAGTCTGCTTGAAATCCGAATAGGATCTCCGAAAAAGTATCTTTCGTAGTGAGTTTGCCTTGTTCCGAATGAACTCATGGTTAAATCCCACGCCAAACGGAAAATTTTCACACGCTCTTCAGCATTTGCATTGGTTGCTTGGAGGTATTGGTCAAGATCTTCCCGTATCTCTGAGTTAAACGCATTTTCTGTCGGCAGCGTCACCATTCGCTAGCGCCAATTAATTGAATGATTTCCGTTAATCGGGGATATAGAGTAGAAGTGACCGTACTGACGACTTGAAGCGGGATCAAACTGGGACGCATATAGCCGCACTCATCTAACTGAGCGTCATTTTCTGATTTGTCAATGAGTGCTTTAATGGTTTCCAATCCCACAATGATCTCAGAGAGTTTTTCTTGTATATGCTGATATTCAGAAACATTAATAGTCTCGACCAGCAGCTGCGCGACTCCTAATAGAAATTCAATTTTGATCATTTGCCTAATGGCAACCTGGTGAAAGGTAAAGGCATGAAAGGAGCTTTTTGTCATAAAATCTTTAGCTGCTTCCACATTATCATAAAAAAACACACGATCCCATGGCACTAACACGTGATCAAAAACAACGATTGAATCCATTTCTTCATATCTTGAGCTTAAGGGATGATTAAAGGCAGATTCGCTTACTACAAATGATTCTCGTGTGATGAATTTAAGGCCTTTTGTATTAGAGGGTATCGAAAAAGCATAAGCTTCATCCGTTTCAAAGAAAAATTTAGGTGCCGAAAAAACCAGAATTTCATCTGTTAACCCGCCTTGGGTTGCAAGAAGACGTGCGCCTTGTATGATTAATCCTTTTTCGGTTCTATCGATGACTTTAGCAGATATCGGTTTTTCGCTGATCCCTAAATAAGACTGTGACCGGTTCACTTGGGGCGTAATGAAGGTATGGGTAAAGGAAAGATCATGCTTAGCAGCTTGCTTATACACGTCTAGTATATGTTCCGGAAAGCAATTCTCTTTATCTCTTAAAAGCTCTGCTGAAGATGCAAAGCTCATCATAACTGTATTCATGTAATCAGGACTTCTCCCCATCATCCCGTGAGTATGTCTGGCCCAATGTTCAATCATGTTCCTTCTTTTTCTCAAATCACTCTTGGTTTTAGGCTGAAGGTAAGAGAGGCCGATAGGATCATGTTCTCCAGGAAGGCAATAAGTCATTTCATTCATGACCTCATCCTTCGTTTGCAAATCATAAAGCGAACTTTTCGTTCTGATGATCCCTTTAAATGCAGGATGATCGGAAATATGACTCGCTATTTTTTCGCCATCATACTATACTTCGTTTTCTAGTTTATTCAATCGGTCAATGAATTCCTTTCCATTGATGATCCCCATTTGACGTTTCCTCCTTCAAATAGCTGTGTATTGTCATTATATTTTCGAAAGAACAGCCTGTTCAGTCTATTTGAAATCGGAAAAGCCTTTTTTAGTATGCCTGAATAAAAGCAGCGAAAAAGAACAATTTGAAATACCTAAGTAGACAAGGCAGCAGATGTCTCGCACGGTTTTTCTGCAATGTCCAGATATGCAAATAATTGGATTGTTCATCATGCTGATAGCACTATAAACTTTATTAAACCTGTCGATATTATTGACATGGGTGTAAGCGAATTACACTCAAACGCTTAAACATTACATAGTGCAGAAAGGGAATCGACACATGAAAGTGAAAACAAAATTGCTGGGGATTATATCAATATTAGTTATTTCAATCATTGGAATTGGAGGCTCCTCAGTTTTTATGATTTCTTCTACTGTGAAAAAGAATGAAGAACTTAAAGACAAAATGGAATTCCAAAAAGAAATGAAACACATCCAATATCGATTGACCGGTTTATCAAATGATGAGAGAGGCTTTCTGATTACCGGTGATAAAGAATATGACGAGGGAATGAAGGAAAAAGCAGACGATGTCTTAAAGAGCCTTGATCGGGTCAATGACTTGGTTGATGAAGAGAATTATCAATCAAATATTGAAGACATTAAGACAAGTTTCACGCAGTATAGAGCTTTAAATCAGCAAGTGGTAAAAGCCTACTCTTCGGATCCTAAAAAAGCAGAAACCATCCATTTTGGAGAAGAAAGAACGTTAAGAAAAGAAGTGGTAGATCCGGCTGTCGACAAGCTTTCTGACCATCTGGATCAAGAGGTCGAGGATCTAAAAGGTGAAATACGCGCCAATGGGGAAATGAGTCAATGGTTTATCAGCATTGTCACAGGGATATCAATTATGTTAGGCATTGTTTTAAGTTTATTGCTGTTAAAGTCTATTATGGTGCCATTGAGAAGCATGAATAAGCAGCTGGAGGAAATTGCTCACGGAGACGCTGATTTAACTAAAAAAGTCATTGTGAAAAATAAAGACGAATTTGGTCAGCTTGCTCAATCTTTCAATTCTTTTACCCAATCATTAACACAAATTGTGAAGCAGATCAGCAGTTCATCTGAACAAGTTGCCGCATCTTCCGAAGAATTATCGGCAAGCGCGGAAGAATCAAAATCAACTTCTGAGCATATTTCCGGAGCCATGCAGATGGCTGCCGACAGCAATGTAAAACAAAGCTCAATGACAGAAAAAAGTGCGGAATCCATTAGTGAATTATTAGACAGTCTCTCATCTGTTGCTTCAAATACAGGTAACATAGCGGATCTTTCTACTTCAATGAGAGATAAAGCTGAAATAGGGTCTAAATCCGTTAACAAAATGTTAGAGCAGATGAAGTTCATTGATACATCTGTAGATTCAGCCGGCAATGGTTTGCAGGCATTGGTATCAAGCACAGCAGAAATCAGTGATATTTCTTCGCTTATCACAAATATATCCGAGCAGACAAATTTGTTGGCCTTGAATGCAGCGATCGAGGCGGCCAGAGCCGGAGAGCAAGGAAAAGGTTTTGCTGTGGTGGCCGAAGAAGTTCGGAAATTGGCCGATGAAACAAATAAATCTGCCAATCACATCCAATCGGTGGTAACAACCATCCAAAATGAATCGGTTGAAACGGTGAATAATATCAAGGTTGTTCAAGAAAATGTAAGCTCAGGTATTGTTCTTTCTCAAGAGACAACAGGGAATATCAATGAAATATTGAACCTTGTGGAACAAGTCGCTTCGCAAATACAAGAAGTGGCAGCGGCAACTCAACAGCTTACATCCGGCGTTGAAGTGATTCAGCATACAGTTCATACATTGGCCGCTGGCACAAAGGAAACGTCAGCAAATACAGAAGCGGTTGCGAAGTCATCACAGGAACAGCTCAATTCAATGGAGGAAATCTCCTATGCTGCTGAATCTCTATCCCAGTTGGCGGAAGAACTTCAAACCGTCATTAATCGTTTTAAATATTAATTAGGTTGCATTTCTTTAAACCCCATCTTATTCGGTGGGGTTTTATGTTTATGAGGGAGTGATTTGGGGATCGTCATTTTCATGGTGATTGTTTCTTCAAACGGAGCTGACTTGCTTTTTAAAGTTAGCTCCGTTTGAATGACTAGTCCAAATTTTGATCAATAGTTCCTTCAAAATAGTCATCACTGACTTGTTCATGAGTTTCAGCCAATCCTTTTTCCAATTGCGTGGTTCCTTTATAATCGGAAGGTTCGAAAAATCTTCCAGCAACTTCCGTGGTGTCATTTATGTTTTCTTTATTATGAGTGTGGTTTTCAGTTTTTACATTCTCTGTCTTATCACCTGCGTTTAAAGACTGCTGAAAATCATACTCCTTGTCTAATGAAGAATATCTTTTGTAGTCGTCCGGTCTGTCTGCTCCATTTTTTTGCGTCACTTTACTCACTCCAGATTGTTGAAATTTTATCGTGTCATACGGGATTCATGCAAAAACTTATCTTGTTCTTTTAGGATCAGAACCATGTTTTTTAGGATCATCTGCTTTAAAAGCTGTCTCAGTCTCATGGTCATTTCTTATTTGTTCAATACTTGAATTTTGAATTCCTTTTTTACTCATTGTTTTCACCCCTTTATGAAAAATGTTGAATGATTAACTCTTCTTATTCTGTCTGTTAGGTATGTATTCATTCGCTTTTTTTCGTTGACTCTTTCTCATTTAGGCAAGAGAGTCAATTTCATGCCAGTCGTATTTTTTAATATAGGCAAAGGTCATTTATGAAACCTTTCGTTAGTACTGTAGATGAATAGGCTGTATAAAGGTGGGGAACTGCTGAGTAATAGAAGGAGAAAAAAAGAACAAAAACGCATCATATCATTTTGTGACGTCAGGGCTATCCAGCCTTTCCTTTAGTTTGTTTTTCGGATTTTATTTTTTCATCAGTTATCGCATGCCGATGATTGCCTTATTCACAGGAGCACTTGCTTTATTATATGATTTTTTTCTGTTTGGGATTTTTGCTTTTATCGCTGTATGCATCTGCAGTGATTTACTGGTTTTGGGATTCTCTGATCCTTTATAAACGTGTACAGCTCATCGGTGTCTAAAGTGAATCAGGTTCACATTTTAAAAAGGAGAGACACTGTGTAAAAAATGATATCAATGCCTAAATAAATGTTTTGGTGAGTGGCATTCTTACTTATCATAAGAGGAGAAATTGAAGATAAATATGATGAAAGATGTATGAAATGAGAGAAAGCTGTCTATACAGCTGAACTGAGAAGAGCGTGTCTAATGAATCTCGCTCTCCTCAAGTTTTGTTTTATTCACCCTGATGTTTCTCAACTAATGTGAATGTCCATTCTTTTAACAAATGTTTTTGTACATACCTTTTTCCGTTTACTTCAATGTAAGGAAGGTCTTTCGTGTCTCCAGCTAACTGTTTTGCCTCTGCTGTCGTTATTCCTAAAAAATATCCGATGTAATAGTAAATATCTCGTTCTTTTATAAGCAAGGTATCACTTTTTTCATATGCTTTTGGATGATTCATTTGCTTTAAACCTTCACCGATAAAATATCCAGCCAAAGCAATACCGATTCCTAAAAAAACGTCCATATGCATGCCTCCATTATGTCGATGTTAGGTTATACGAGCTGAGCATACGCCAGGTTTCATTTTTTAACCAAAAAACCGCCAGAATGTGCTCTGACGGTTTCTTTTAAGCCTTTTCTATCTGCACGCGGCCTGAAAAAAAGGTTGCGCCGCCGCCCATATCGGATAAGCGGTCTGGGGTAAGCGCGTTGACGAGTTGTTTTTTCCCCGTTTCATCCGCCCATAATCCTTGGCTGACTACGACACCTGGCAGCACTTGTTCTCCGACTGCAGCGGCCAGTTCACATTCTCCCCGGCTGTTCCAAATTCGTACAGGGTCCCCATCAACGATTCCGTATTTTTCAGCATCAGTTGTGTTAATAAAGAGCTTTGGCGTCTTTTCAAGCTTGATGTGCTTTGCATTGTTGGAAAACGTTGAGTTTAAGAAATTATGGTTTGGCCCCGGAACATACATAAATGGATGTTCGTCATCGCTTGCAAGAGGCGTATGTGTCGGTAAAGCCGGTAAACCGTCTTGCATCATTTTTTCTGAATATAATTCTATTTTTCCGCTTGGAGTCGGAAGTTCGGATGGAAACAGCGGCTTTTCGCGTTTCGCTTTCATAAATGAATGCTTACTTAGTGAATCGTAATCAATCTCCGCCAAATACGGATTATCTGGATGGTCAAGCGCCTGACGGATTAATTCTTCATCTGAATCTTTGAGCTCCTGGTCTGTGAATCCCATTGCTTCAGCCAGTAATCGGAACACCTCAGTGTTTGATTTGCTTTCTCCATATCTCTCAATCACCGGCTGCTGAAGCTGAATGTAATGATGCCAGTAGGAAGTATAAAAATCAGTATTTTCAAAAGCTGATGTCGCAGGCAGTACAATGTCCGCATATGCAGCCGTTTCCGTCAAAAACAAATCATGAACCACAGTAAACAAGTCTTCCCGCAGCAAGCCCTGTCTGACTTTGTTCGCTTCTGGCGCAACAACGGCAGGATTCGTCCCGTAAATAAAAAGAGAGCGAATAGGCGGATCTGGTTCCAAAAGCACTTTGCCAAGCTGATTCATATTAAACGACCTCGGCGTGTGCCCTTTCAGTAAATCAGGCCGCTGCAAGGCATTCGTGTTATATTCTAAAATGCCGCTGTTATGCTTTATTGCGCCGCCCCCTGTGTGGAGCCATTGGCCGGTGATCGCCGGAAGACAGGCAATCGTCCGTACAATCATCCCGCCGTTATCATGATGCTGGAGTCCGTTTCCAATTCTGATAAAAGAAGGGGAGGTTTCGCCGTACATTCTTGACAGCTGGTATATATCGTCGGTGCTCACACCGGTGATCAGCGATACCCTTTCCGGATCATACTGTTTCACGTGTTCACGGAGCTCTTCATAGCCGACCGTGTATTCAGACAAAAACGCTTCATCATGAAGGTTTTCTTTAAATAAAATGTGCATGATGCCAAGGGCCAGTGCGCTGTCGGTTCCGGGTTTTATAGGAATAAACCAATCTGCGAGACGCCCTGTTTGATTTTTATGCACATCAATCACGACAATTTTGGCCCCTTGTTTTCGAGCTTTTTGGGCAATTGTGATTTGGTGCATGTTTGTGCTGACCGCGTTGATTCCCCAAAAAATAAATAGTTTCGTATGAATGGTTTCCTCGGGATCGGTTCCCGCACTTATACCCATTGTATATTTATAGCCCTCAGATCCCGCTTTGCTGCAAATCGTCCGTTCAAGCTGGCTTGAGCCCAGACGATAAAAGAAGCGGCGGTCCATTCCTTCAGCTGTTAATTTTCCCATATTTCCGTAAAAGCTGTAAGGAAGTATGCTTTCAGCTCCCTCTTTATCAATCAGCTGTTTCCAGCGTGAGGTGATGGTATCGATCGCCTCATCCCAAGAAATCGGTTCAAATGTCGCCCCGCCTTTCGCACCTGTTCGTTTGAGCGGTGTCGTCAGCCGCTTTTCATCATAGATGCGCTCCGTCATGTTTCGAACTTTGTTGCATATGTTTCCGGCGGTCACAGGATGATCGGGATCACCTTGCACTTTCACAATTTTTCCGTCTTTTTTATGTATTAACAATCCGCACTGATCCGGGCAGTCCAGCGAGCAAACCGATTTGAAAATGCCGTTTTGTTGTGTGGCGAAAGATTTCATGGCCCAGTTCCTCTCTTAGATATTTTGTAAGAATTATAACATTTCGGATGATAACGTCAATTCAGAAAAAAGTGATTGACATCAATCTGAGACTTCTTTATGATAAACGTATTCTTCATTCTGAAAATTACATACTTAACATTTTCTATCCAGAGAGGTGGAGGGACTGGCCCTATGAAACCTCGGCAACATTATTGTGCCAATTCCAGCAAGCGTCAGCTTGAAAGATAGGAAAGTAAGGTTTATACCGGCGTCTGACTGTAACAGGGCGTGCCTATATATGAATCTCTTTCCATCTTCGGAAAGAGATTTTTTTATGGCAAAATTTGATGAAAAGGATGTTTTGCACCATGACTGTTTTGGTTACAGCACCGTACAACGAAGAAGGACGAAAAGAGCTTCAAAAATTATTCGGCTCAGTTGCTTATCAATCCTGGAAGGAAAAAGGACGGGCATATAAGGAAGATGAACTCATTCAGCTATTAAAAGAATCCAACGCCACGGGCTTGATTACGGAGCTAGATCAAGTAACAGAAAGCGTATTTGCATCTGTTCCAGAACTTTCATTTATAGGCGTATGCAGGGGAATGCCGTCCAATGTGGATGTGGCAGCAGCGTCAAATAGAGGTATACCCGTCTTCTATACACCCGGGCGAAATGCACAAGCCGTTGCTGAAATGTTTATCGGAAATGTGATTTCCTTTCTCCGCCATACCAGTACCTCTAATCAATGGTTGAAGGATAGGAAGTGGGAAAGCGATTATTTGCAGGCTTATGTCAAATTTAAAGGGAATGAATTAACAGGAAAAACGGTCGGCATGGTTGGGTTCGGAGCAGTTGGGCAAAGGATTGCAAAACTGCTGACTGCGTTCGATTGTAAAATAAAGTATTACGATCCATATGTACAAGACGATCATCCTCAATATGAAAAAGTATCTCTTAAAACGGTGTTTTCAGACAGTGATATCGTTTCTGTTCATCTGCCTCGTACCGAGGAAACACTGGTACTTATTGATCGGACGTATTTTAATCTGATGAAAGAGAGTGCGATTTTCGTCAATACATCAAGAGCTGTTGTGGTAAACCGTGAAGATCTTCTATCTGTATTAAAAGAATATAAAATCAGAGGAGCGATTTTAGACGTTTTTTATCATGAACCCCCAGAAGAATCAGACTACGAATTCATTTCATTGCCTAATGTTCTGGCAACACCGCATCTCGCTGGAGCAACCTTTGAGGTGGAGGATCATCACGTGACGATTCTGAACGAAGCTCTCACAAAGTGGCAGGTTCAAAAAACACTTCATATTCCGACATTATATAACAAAGATGAACTAAAAACAGAGGGATAAGAAAGGAGGGTAACGTAATGAAAAAACAAAAAGGCTATCTCGTATTTGATATCGGCACAGGGAATGCGAGAGCAGCGGTCGTGAGTGTATCGGGCAGCGTTCTAACAGTTGAAAGGGAGGATATCGCGTATGCCGCCGAGGCGCTTTATCCGGACAGCCGTTATTTTTCTCCTCAGGTGCTGTGGAAGCAAGTAATGAAACTGGCAAAACGTGCGCTTTCCCGTTCAGGTGATATTGACATTATTGGTTTGACATCGACGAGTCAAAGACAGGGGATTGTGCTGATCGATCAAAACGGCGACTCTTTTCTCGGGCTGCCGAACATTGATAACCGCGGCCGTGAGTGGGAGGAGAGCATACCCAATCAGGAAGAGATATACAGTCGCACAGGCCGACTGCCGACTGCACTTTTTTCTGCGCTCAAGCTTTATGGTTTAAAACAGCGCCAGTCCTCTTTATGGGAAAAAACAGCGAGCTTTACAAGCATCAGTGATTGGGTGACATACCAGCTGAGCGGAATATTGACATATGAACCATCACAGGCAACTGAAACCCTGCTGTTTGACGTGAAGCAAAACACTTGGTCAAAAGAGATGTGCGGCAAATTCGGCTTTTCTCCATCCATCCTTCCGCCTCTTGTAAGAGCGGGAACAGCGATTGGAACGATAACACATGAGTATGCGTCCGAATTGGGCCTTTCTATACATGCAAAAGTGATAGCAGGGGGCGGAGATACACAGCTGGCTGTGAAAAGCACCGGCGCCGCGCTTGAGGACATTGTCATTGTATCAGGGACAACAACGCCGATTACCAAAATTACGGCTGATCATGACGACACAAAACATAAAGCCTGGCTGAACTGCCATACAGATCAAGGACATTGGCTTTTGGAAACGAATCCGGGGATTACCGGTTTGAATTATCAAAAATTAAAACAGATTTTTTATCCGAATGAATCGTACGAAGTGATGGAGGAGGAGATTTCTGCCCTTGCTAAGGGAGACAATGCATGTGTGGCGGCTCTCGGTTCTTATTTATCGTCAGAAAAAAATGCGTTAACGAGAGGCGGTTTTCTTTTTGATGCCCCGCTTTCAGCGCATTTAAACAGAGCACATTTTGTACGTGCGGCTCTGCAAGAGATCGCATTTTCGATTAAATGGAACTTTGACATATTAACAGAGGTTACACCGTTTGAACGTGACTATGTTTGGGTGTGCGGAGGTGGATTCCAAAGCAGAGCGCTCACTCAATATATCGCGGACCTTCTTCAGAAAAAAATTTATGTTCAAGAGGGATATCATCAGGCATCTGTCGTTGGTGCTGCAGTCATTTGCAACGAAACCTTTCAACTGATAGAGGAGATGTCAGCAAATGTTCGGGTGTTTGAACCGCAGGACTGCCAGATGGAATGGGCTTTATATGAGGAATGGAAGCAAACACAGCGCTTTTTTTCAGGTTCAGAAAGCGAAGTATTGATATAAGGCAGCATTTGCTGCTGTTTTGAGGAATGATCTAATTTTCGACTTTAACAAGGTAATACGGTAATTGATATACGCACCTAAGGAGGAGACAGATATGTTAGATAAAATTGGAATACCGAAACGGCTTGCCTGGGGGTTTTTAGGGGTTGTTTTGTTTATGATGGGAGACGGGCTGGAACAAGGCTGGCTCAGTCCTTTTCTGATCGAAAACGGGCTGAACATTCAGCAATCCGCTTCAATTTTTAGTATATACGGAATCGCGCTGGCCATTGCTTCCTGGTTTTCGGGTGTATGTCTTGAAGCATTCGGCGCAAAACGGACGATGTTTATGGGGCTGCTGTTTTATGTGATCGGTACAGCTGCCTTTATCGTATTTGGATTTGAACAGCTGAACCTTCCAGTGATGTATGTGACATACTTCGTAAAAGGGTTAGGCTACCCGCTTTTTGCTTATTCTTTCTTGACATGGGTCATTTACAGAACACCGCAAAACAAGCTAAGCACTGCTGTCGGCTGGTTTTGGATTGCATATTGCCTGGGCATGTTTGTGTTCGGTGCTTGGTACTCAAGCTACGCGATCAAAGCGTTCGGTTATTTGAATACGCTTTGGAGCTCTATTTTCTGGGTATGTCTTGGTGCATTCTTCGCATTGTTTATCAATAAAGACCGTTTTGAAAAGAAGAAAAGAAAAAGGTCAGAAACAGCTGAGGAGCTTTTAAAAGGGGTTACCATTCTTTTTACGAATCGGCGGGTGCTTACAGGCGGAATCATCAGAATCATCAATAGCATTGGTACATATGGTTTCCCGGTCTTTTTGCCGATTCACATGGCGCAGCATGGAATTTCAACCAATGTATGGCTGCAGATTTGGGGAACGATTTTTCTGGGGAACATTGTGTTTAACCTCATCTTTGGAATTGTCGGCGATAAGTTCGGCTGGAAAAATACCGTTATTTGGTTCGGCGGAGTCGGCTGCGGTATTTTCACCGTCCTATTATATTATGCACCTGTTTTCTCCGGAGGGAGTTTAGCGGTTGTCAGCGTGATCGGCTTTATTTGGGGAGGATTGCTGGCAGGTTATGTGCCGATCGGTGCAATTGTGCCGACGGTGGCCGGTAAAGATAAAGGAGCGGCCATGTCTGTACTGAATTTGGCTGCCGGTTTATCAGCGTTTGTCGGCCCCGCGCTCGCCTGGCTGTTCATCGGTCTTGTCGGTGCGCAAGGCGTCGTCTGGATCTTTGCAGTCCTTTATCTTGCGAGTGCGGTCATGACGAAATGCATTCATATACCTGAGGAAAAAGCAGTACAGGAGGAAACGTCTACTCAATATGCTTCTTAATCAGAAAGCGCCCTGTTACAGGGGCGCTTTTCGTCATTTGTTCGGTAATGCAAGGATCTCCGATACGAAATGCTTCTGAATTTTCGAGTGAGATGTAGAACTTCACTAAATAATATTAGACAACATGTTGACAATATACAGAGAAATGTTATGGTATTAAAGACAATATAATGTCTTTTTAGGAGGGGCATCGTGGATTATTCTAAAGAATTAAAAGATTTATTTTTAATGCAGCAGTCTTATGCTACACTTTTTTCTGTTTTAAACAAAATCCAATCAAGAGGGGATGATTACTATGAAATCTTAACGTCAAGACAATTTATGACGATGGTTGCCATCATGCATTTACCAGAAGAGGAAACGACATTCAACAACATTGCAAAAAAATTAGGCACTTCAAAACAAAACATCAACAGGCTTGTCAGCGGTATTGAAAAAAAAGGTTATGTCACCACTGTGCCAAGTAAACGCGACAAGCGAGCGGTTAATGTGAAGATTACCGATTCAGGAAAACGTGTCACAGAGGAATGCGGTGAAAAAGCGGTGTACTTTATGGCAGATCTATTTAAAGGGTTTTCTACGGAAGAGCTGGAAACATTATGGATTTTATTGAAGAAGCTATACAGTTTCGATGGAGAAGAACAGGATGGTTTTGAAGAAGATGCTGCTGATTTTGACATTGAACAAAATCGGGATCATTTGAAAACAAATTTAGTGCAGGAATTCGCAAAACGGAGAAAGTAAAAAGGAGAAACGTATGAACAACGTGGCGGCAGTAAAAGAGTTGAAAATGCAGTATGGAAACAAAACGGCGGTAGATGGGATTTCGTTTGAAGTGAGAGAGGGGGAAGTTCTCGGCTTACTAGGTCCAAATGGTGCAGGAAAAAGCACTACCATTCATATATTATCCGGGGTATTGTCGGCAAGTTCCGGAAACGTTACGATATTGGGCCATAATGTAAAAAAAAGGTCAAAGGAAATGAAGAAAGGCATCGGAATTGTTCCTCAAGATATTGCGATTTATGAGGAGATTTCCGCAGAGAAGAATGTTCGTTTTTTTGCGAGTCTTTATTATCTTAAAGGAGAAGAACTGAAAGCCCGGGTAAAAGAGGCTTTGGAGCTTGTGCAGCTATACGATCGGAAAGATGACAAGCCTAAGACGTTTTCGGGCGGGATGAAAAGAAGATTAAACATTGCGTGTGCCATTGCCCATCAGCCGAAATTGATTATCATGGATGAGCCCACCGTAGGAATCGATCCGCAATCCCGGCATCACATTTTAGAATCAATAAAAGAGCTGAGAACAAGAGGTGCGAGCATTATTTACTCGACACACTATATGGAAGAAGTCGAGGCCATTTCAGATCGCATTATGATTATGAATGAAGGAAGAATGATCGCTAATGGAACAAAAGAAGAGTTATACAGAAAAGTAAATAAAGAGATAACATACACTTTTCAGCTGAAACATGTTCAGCAATTCAATATAAATTCAATCAGAGGAATCAATGGAGTGACAGGAGTTGATTGCTCAGACAATCAACTGATAGTGACGGTTCGGCAGAATCAAGATCATCTGAGTGAAATGATTGAAAAATTGAGTGCGCAAGGCTGTAGCATCCTAAACATGCACAAAAAAGAGGCATCGTTAGAAACAGTATTTTTAGAGCTGACGGGAAGAAATTTAAGAGATTAGGAGAGCGAAATGAGTTTGTTAAAATTGATAACGTTTGATTTTATGAATATTGTAAGGAATCCGGTTCTTGTGATCGCCAATACGGCCTTTCCTTTCGTTCTCATTCTGGTCATGGGCTTTGTGACGAAAAACAGCTTTGGAGCAGGCGGGGTCAGTTCGTATGATTATTACGGCGTGAATATGATGATTTTTGCTGCAGCTTTGATCGCTATGACAGCCTCTAATACGTTTATGGAGGAAAAGGTGAAGAAAGCGAACCTCCGCATTGTATATGCGCCCGTTTCGACAACCGGTATTTATCTTTCTAAATTACTATCAACCTGGATATTCAGTGTCATTATGTACAGTGTGAATGTGTTGATCGCCCAGACGATTTTTCATTTGAACTTTGGCGGACAACATCTTCCGTATTTCATACTCTTATTGTATGTATTTTTATTTTTCGGCTGTTGTTTTGGAACAATGTTTTGCTGTTTGTTCAAAAATGAAGAACAGGCGAACGGGATCATGCAAATTCCGATAGCTTTTTTTGTTTTCTTTGGCGGTGTATTTTTCGGGATTCACAGATTTGGAGATACAGTCAATAACATATCACTTTTTTCTCCGGTTAAATGGGTAACAGAATGTTCATTTCTCCTCATTTATGATCACGATTTCAGTATGCTGCTGCCTGTTTTGTCAGGACTATTATTTGCTTCAATCATTTGTATTGCCGTTTCGCATGTTGTATTTAAGCCGGAGGGATATGTATGCTGAGTTTATTTCAAAACAGGTGGGAGCGAATCCTCACCAAAAAAGCCATTATCATCCTTGCAGTGATCATCATCCCTCTGATGATTGGCGTTGCGATTATGTTTTCCGGTAAGCCGGTTTTCAAAGAAACAATCGCTTTTGTAACAGATCAGGGCGACGTCCAGTATATGCCGAGTGATTCTGCATTTAGAGTGGTGACGGTGCATCAGAAGCCGAAGTTTTCTGATCTGGTGTTAGGGAAATATGCGGCTATCGTTGAAAAAAATCAACGCGAATACAAAGTGACCACTTTGAAAAGCAAAGCGGATCAAAAAATGATTCAGCAATTTTTCGAGACTGGAAAAATGCCAGGCAGCTATCGCGGAGAGGATGAATTAAGGACTGAACGGGGAACAGGAACGAATATATTAGGCTTTATCGTAATGCTTGTCTTGATGCAAGGTGTGGCATTAGCTTCGTTATATCCAGAAGACCGGATGCTTAGAACCTTCAGAAGAATTTTGGTGTCTCCTGTACATGTGGGGAAATATTTGCTTGTTCAGTTTATCTTTACGTTTTTATGTCTATACATACCTACTTACTTGGCCATCGTGATTACAAATGTATTCTTTCATGCTGAAATTGGTTTCCGTTTGGATGTTCTTGCTGGGTTACTGGGTATTCTTATAGTGCTTGCAACAGCATTCGCTATCTTTATGGCTTCCGTGATGGAGCGAAACATCAGTTTGATGGCGAGCGGTATCAGTGTGGTTACGTGTATATTGTCAGGCTGTTTTCTTTCTTTTGCTCCACATCATCCATTATTGAATGGCCTTTGTCCGATACTGCCGCAAAAAACGTATATGACTTTCATTCACGGGGTAGAAATGGGGCATACAATGTGGCAATACAAAACTCAGGTTGTCTATATTTTGATGTGGTCAGCTGTGTTTTGTTTCCTTGGAGGTTTTATTACAAGAAAAAGGGTCAATAAAGGAATTTATGAATAGGGGAGAAAGAACAAGAGATGTATAGGCCGCTATGCATCTCTTTGTTTTTTGTTAAAATCCGGAAGGCAGTGATCGAGAATTAAGGTGTCATATCGGACATTTTAAAGAGAAGAGAATGTCGTCCGTTCATTCGCTTGATTTTAAAATAGAATATACATTTGTATCATAAGGGATTCCATTTTGATACATATACTGTCTTAAGACGCCTTCTTTTTCGAATCCCATTTTTATGAGCAGTCGATTCGATGCTTCATTTTGGGTAAATACAACTGCGCTAATACGCGTCAGGCCAAGGCGAGCAAACCCGTAGGATACAGCCTCTGAAATGGCTTCTGATGCAAATCCGTTTCGCCAATGCGCCGGGATGATTTCATAACCGATCTCTGCACGCCTATGCTTTTTAGCCAAAGCGTGAAAGCCGATTGTTCCGATCAATTCTTTGGTGTCTCTTCTTTCCATTCCCCACCGTATACCGCGTTTTTCTTGATAAAGAGCGGCAAACGTTTGAACCATTGAAGTAGCCTCTTCTATAGATTCCATGTTTTCAAGTCCGTAATAGCGTGTCACTCCATGGTTTGAAAAACAAGCAAAAATGGCTTTTGCATCTTGATCTGTGATTTGCCTAAGTGTAAGCCGATCCGTTTCTAACACAGGAAACATTCAACCACTCCCCAAGTTTGTGTTTTTGTTTATCATATCCCTTTTATTTCCTCTTTTCTATAATGAATTCGAAACTGAGGAAGCAAAGGAATGAATTTGTCTTTCTAATTGCTCTTTGTTTTGCTAAACTGTTTCAAACGATGGCCGTTCACGCTTGATGGATGGGAGAAGCGATGAAGGCAGAAAAAGTTCCGGAGGCTGTGCTGGGTGAGCAGTAAGTCAATCGGACTTTGTAAGAGAAGGAGGAAGAGTATGTAGTTTCTCTGTGAATGCCTCTAAGCAACTGCGGTTTACAATCATGCGTAAGCCTTCTCAAAAAATGATATCCCATTGTCCATTCTGATCGTAACAACGGGATACCATTCATCTTTATCTGTTATTAAAATGTCGTGCCTGCCACACCTCTTTGACTGCTTGAGGAACTTTTTTCACTTCAGCTGCTGTCTGCTGAAAGGCGGTTTTTTTCATTTCGACATCCTGCTGAATCCTCTTTTGTTTTTGTGTCAGCAGCTGCGCCTCGGTTTTTAATCCTTTGACTTGTCTTTGCATAGCTTGCGTAACAGAGGTGAGCTCCTTTAGTGCAGGATCTATTTTTTTCTTGTTTTGAATCACATTAATCCCTAAGAAAATGATAGAAATAGCTAATACCGCGAGACTGATATAAACAATAACCATATGTTCACTCCTTTTCTTATGTCATTACCCTAATTTCGTTTTTTTAATCAAAAGACATCATATTTGCTCAGTACGTTTGATTTGCGTATTGGATCTTTTGTACTTATAATGTGGTATCGTACATATGTAAACAAAGAAAGGGTGCTTCAATTGCAAAGTTTACAAAATAAAACTGCTCTTATCACGGGCGGAGGCAGAGGAATTGGCCGCGCTACAGCTCTTGCGCTTGCGAAAGAAGGCGTGAATATCGGGTTAATCGGCCGGACTGCCGAAAATGTTGAAAAAGTGGCAGAAGAAGTCAAAGCGCTTGGTGTAAAAGCTGCATTTGCCGCTGCGGATGTAAAAGATGCAGAGCAGGTTAGCCATGCTGTAGCTCAAGTGAAGGAACAGATCGGTGATATCGATATCCTCATTAATAACGCTGGAATCAGCAAATTTGGCGGCTTCTTAGATCTGTCAGCTGATGAGTGGGAAAATATTATACAAGTCAACCTGATGGGTGTGTACCATGTCACTCGCGCGGTGCTTCCGGAAATGATCGAACGCAAAGCCGGAGACATCATTAATATTTCGTCTACAGCGGGCCAAAGAGGAGCAGCTGTGACAAGTGCTTACAGCGCTTCTAAATTTGCGGTTCTCGGATTAACAGAGTCTCTTATGCAAGAAGTGAGAAAGCATAATATCAGAGTGAGCGCGTTAACACCAAGCACTGTCGCTAGTGATATGTCTATTGAATTGAATTTAACAGACGGTAATCCTGAAAAGGTGATGCAGCCAGAGGATCTTGCTGAATACATGGTGGCACAATTGAAATTAGATCCGCGAATTTTTATTAAAACAGCAGGATTATGGTCAACTAATCCGTAAAAATGTGAAGCTTGTCTTTCGACAGGCTTTTTTTGTTTGATATCATCCGTGTTAATAAATGGTTAACGGCAAAGTCGTTTTATTCATTTTAATTTGATGATACCAGTGAAAATCTGTTATAATAGAACTAAAAAAACTATGTACTAAATATTCATAAAGATTTGTTAGTCCGCTCCACTTATAAACACTAAATATAAGATTTCTGCAATATCAGTCTTTAATATAAAGAAGGAAAACAAAAGAATAAATTGAATATTTAGTACATCGTGTTTTCAGTGACAGAAGAAGGGGGTGCCTATGATGAAAGAGGAAAAAAGGAGTTCAACAGGCTTTTTAGTCAAACAGCGCGCATTTTTGAAACTTTATATGATCACAATGACAGAGCAAGAGAGACTTTACGGCTTAAAGCTGCTTGAAGTGCTTCGATCTGAATTTAAAGAGATTGGTTTTAAGCCAAATCATACAGAAGTTTACCGGTCTTTGCACGAGCTTCTTGATGACGGGATATTAAAGCAGATCAAAGTAAAAAAAGAAGGGGCTAAGCTCCAAGAAGTCGTCCTCTATCAATTTAAAGATTACGAAGCTGCCAAACTATATAAAAAACAGCTGAAGGTTGAGCTGGATCGCTGTAAAAAATTGATTGAAAAAGCGCTCTCAGATAACTTTTAAGATAAACAAACACCCGGCTAAGCAGTGTCCATTGGGTGTTTTTGCTTTACAGTATACATATTTGTCGAAAAGAAACAATACAAATCAATGATGACCTTCTTACTTGACAACATTTCCTCACGTGGTAACATTTTAAACGTGTGAAAATGCGAACAAAAAAGCGAACAAAGGAGATGTTACCGATCTTTGATCAAAAAAAAGTAGCCTTTATAGGAGCAGGATCTATGGCGGAAGGAATGATATCAGGTATCGTTCGTGCCAACAAAATCCCGAAACAGAACATCTGCGTTACAAACCGCAGCAATACAGAGCGATTAGCTGAACTTGAACTTCAATATGGAATCAAAGGCGCTGCACCGAATGAATTATGTATTGAAGACATGGATGTGCTCGTGTTGGCAATGAAGCCAAAAGACGCCGAAAGCGCTCTGTCATCACTAAAATCACGTATTCAACCCCATCAATTAATATTGTCGGTCCTTGCCGGCATAACCACCTCTTTTATTGAACAATCATTGCTTAATCAACAGCCGGTTGTCAGAGTGATGCCCAATACATCCAGTATGATCGGCGCTTCTGCAACGGCCCTTGCGCTTGGCGAGCATGTGACAGGAGACCTGAAAATTCTGGCCGAAGCATTGCTCGGATGCATGGGTGAAGTCTATACAATCGAAGAAGATCAAATGGACATATTCACCGGAATTGCCGGCAGCGGCCCCGCGTATTTTTATTATTTAATGGAATTCATTGAGAAGGCAGGCGAGGAAGCAGGCCTTGATAAACAGTTGTCACGAAGCATCGGCGCACAGACGCTTTTGGGTGCCGCAAAAATGCTCATGGAAACAGGAGAACAGCCTGAGGTTTTAAGAGACAATATCACGTCGCCGAACGGAACGACAGCTGCCGGGCTGCAAGCCTTGAAACAGAGCGGCGGCGGAGAAGCGATTTCTCAAGCGATTAAACATGCGGCTGAGCGATCAAAGGAAATCAGCGACAATATCGAAAAAACAGCGGCCCCGCTGTCAGGAGTGGTAAAGTGACGGCTGATATAAACATGAAAAGAGTCGTTGTGAAGATTGGAAGCAGTTCATTAACAAGTCTTCACGGAGAAATCAGCATTCGGAAATTAGAAGCATTGGTCGACCAGGTCGTCAAACTAAAAGACGCCGGCTATGAAGTCATTTTGGTTTCGTCAGGAGCAGTGGCGGCGGGATATCGAAAACTCGGATTTATCCAAAGACCCGAGAAGCTTCCCGAAAAACAAGCATCGGCTTCAATCGGGCAGGGCCTGCTGATGGAAGCATATTCAAAGCTGTTTTTGGCGCATGGTTATGTTGCATCCCAAATTTTAATTACGAGAAGCGATTTTTCTGATGAATATCGATATAATAATGTCCGGAATACAATGAATGTACTGCTTGAACGCGGCATCATCCCGATTATAAACGAAAATGATACAGTTACCGTCAATCGGCTCAAGTTTGGCGACAATGATACGCTTGCAGCAAAAGTCGCGGGATTAATCGATGCGGATATGCTTGTGATTTTATCAGATATCGACGGATTATATGACGGCAATCCGCGCACAAATCCAGAAGCGAAAAGGATGAAGCTGGTGAATGAGATAACGCCCGATATCGAAGCATGCGCAGGTGACACTGGAAGCGACGTTGGTACCGGCGGCATGCGCTCCAAGCTTGATGCGTTTAAAATTGTAATGGCATCCGGCATTAAAGGATTTCTTGGTCAGGCAGATGCTGATGATATTTTATATCAAGCCGTTCATGAAGAGGCTGAAGGCACTTATTTTGAAGCTGAGGGGACGCTTCCGTTGAATCGTAAGGAGCAGTGGATCGCTTTTAATTCCGGTCCTGAAGGTGAAATGATTTTATCAGATGATTATTCACGAAAAATAACAAACGGGCAATCGAGTTTATATCTGGACGGTGTACAGGAGATTAAAGGAAAATTCAAGAACGGATCAGTTGTCAGGCTGATGGATTCGCAAGGGGCAGAAATCGGGCTCGGAATCGTCAATTATTCTTCTGTACAGCTTCAAGAACCCGACAAGAAAAAAGAACTGATGAACAAAGCGGTCATTGATCAGGAAGCATTTGTATGCCATGTTGATTTATCTTTGCCTGTCTATTAATTAAAAACATTTACCAAAGCAAAAAACCCGAAGCTTCTTTATCGAAGCTCGGGTTGATTTTTTATTGATACTGCTCCAGCTTAGAGAAGAATTGAATAACAAACTCATAAAAGTCATTCGCAGACGGCGCAAGTTCTCTGTTTTTCGGTTTAATAATCCCGACAGTCCGTTTCACTTGAGGGAACTCAATTGGAATCTTCACAGTAAAACGAGGTGTCGTTTCAGCAAATGTGCTTTCCGGCAGGAGAGTAACGCCCATTCCAGCGGAAACCAATCCCTTGATGGCATCCAAATCCTCACCCTCCGTAGAAACAAGAGGAGCAAAGCCGGCTTGTTTGCAAGCATCAATCGCCATTTTTCTAAGCACAAATCCTTCCGGGAACAATACAAATTGGTCGTTTCGTAAATCGATTAACTGAACCGTTTTTTGTTTGGCAAGCGGATGATTTAATGGAACAAGCGCGTAAATTTTTTCTGTGAATAAAATGTTTCCTGTTATGTCAGGAAAATTCGTCGGCACCGGCCCTAATAAGGCCAAATCAATATCGCGGTTTCTGACAGCTTCAATCAGAAACTTATAGGAGCCTTGGCGCAGCAAAAATTCGACGTGCGGATATTCTTCTTTAAATGCTGAAATGACAGTCGGCAAAAGCTGGCTCGCGAGGCTTGTAGGAAAACCAATCTTTACCGTTCCGCGATGCGGGTCGAGATACTCATCAATTTGTTCTTTCGCATATTCGATGGCTTTCATCGCCGTTTTCACATGAATCAAAAATTCTTTCCCGATTGGCGTGAGTTTGATATTTCTCCCTTCACGCTCAAATAAAGTCACATTTAATTCTTCTTCAAGATTTGCAATTTGTCTGCTGATTGCTGATTGGGCCACATGCAAATGATCAGCGGCTTCTGAAACGTGTTCTCTTTCAGCCACTTCCGTAAAATAACGCAGTTGGCGCAGCTCCATGTTTATCTCACATCCATCTATCTCATTTTGAGATTCTTTTGATCTAAATTATATATTGTTTATATCGTTTTGAAAACCTACAATGATTATAGAGTGTTAGATTTTATGACCGGTATTATCGGAAATTGATCGGGGGAGAGGAATTATGACGTACAATCAAATGCCGAAAGCTCAAGGTCTCTACCGTCCTGAATTTGAACATGATGCATGCGGAATCGGACTATACGCGCACTTAAAGGGCAAAGCGACTCATGACATCGTCAAACAAGGGCTTAAGATGCTTTGTCAGCTAGACCACAGAGGAGGCCAAGGCAGTGATCCGGATACAGGAGACGGTGCCGGCTTACTGGTTCAAATCCCTGATGCTTTCTTTAGAAAAGAGTGCAAAGACATCAATCTGCCGGAAAAAGGGCGTTACGGGGTAGGAATGGTCTTTTTCTCACAGAAGGAAGAAGAAAGAAAAAAAATCGAAAAACAAATCAATGCACTGATTGAACAAGAAGGCCAAGCCGTTCTTGGATGGAGAACTGTACCTATAAATGTCGGAAAAATCGGAACAGTAGCGCAAAAAAGCTGTCCGTTTGTCCGTCAGGTATTTATCGGTGCAAGTTCTGACCTGAAGGATAACTTGTCTTTTGAACGAAAATTGTATGTCATTCGTAAACAGGCTGAAAACTGGGGAGTAAAGGAAGGTCTTGATTTTTATTTTGCCAGTCTTTCAAGCCAGACCATTGTTTACAAAGGCCTTTTAACACCTGAACAAGTTGATGCGTTTTATTCTGATTTGCAAGATGAAGCGTTCGTTTCTGCTTTTTCGCTTGTTCATTCACGCTTCAGCACCAACACATTCCCTACATGGGAAAGAGCGCATCCAAACCGCTATCTGGTTCACAACGGTGAAATCAACACCCTTCGCGGAAACATCAACTGGATGCGAGCGCGTGAGCAGCAATTTGTATCTGAAAACTTCGGAGAGGACTTGAACAAGATTCTGCCGATTTTGAATGCTGACGGCAGTGACTCTTCCATTTTGGATAACGCATTTGAATTTTTTGTGATGGCTGGACGCAAACCGGCGCATACAGCAATGATGCTCATTCCTGAGCCGTGGACGGAAAATACGCATATGTCTAAGGAAAAAAGAGCGTTTTATGAGTACCATAGTTCTTTGATGGAGCCTTGGGACGGACCGACAGCCATTTCATTTACTGACGGTAAACAAATCGGTGCGGTCCTTGACCGGAATGGTCTCCGTCCGGCGCGTTATTATGTAACCAAAGATGATTATATTATTTTCTCATCTGAAGTAGGCGTTATTGAAGTAGAACAGGAAAACGTTTTATATAAAAATCGCCTTGAACCTGGAAAAATGCTTTTAATCGACCTGGAAGAAGGCCGTATTATCTCGGATGAAGAAGTCAAAACAGAAATTGCAACTGAGTACCCGTACCAAAAGTGGCTTGAAGAAGAGCTTGTCCAAGTGAATCCTGATCCGGAAACAAGAGAGGAAGAACAGTTTACAGATCTTCTTACTCGGCAGAAGGCATTCGGATACACATATGAAGATATCCAAAAATATTTAATTCCTGTCATTAAAGAAGGCAAAGATCCTCTCGGTTCAATGGGGAATGACTCGCCGCTTGCTGTCCTGTCAGACCGCGCGCAATCACTGTTTAACTACTTTAAGCAGCTGTTTGCACAAGTAACGAACCCGCCAATCGACGCGATTCGTGAACAGCTTGTAACTTCTACAATGACTTGGCTCGGCGCAGAAGGCGATCTTCTTCACCCGAGTGAACGAAACGTTCGCCGGATTAAATTGTATACACCTGTTTTATCCAATGAACAGTTTTACGCATTGAAAACGATCGTTCATCCTGATTTAAAAAGCCAAAAAATCGACGTGCTGTTTTCAGAGGATCTTGAACGCGGATTAAAGGACATGTTCACACAGGCTGAGAAAGCTATCAGCCAAGGTGTAAGTCTATTAATTTTATCAGATAAAAAGATGAACGAACGCCTGACACCAATTCCGCCGCTTCTGGCAGTCAGCGCGCTGCATCAGCATTTAATCCGCAAAGGGCTGCGTACGAAAGTCAGCATTATTGTGGAATCAGGAGAAGCGCGTGAAGTGCATCACTTCGCATCACTAATCGGTTATGGTGCGGATGCGATAAACCCTTATCTCGCTTATGCGACCTACAAGCAGGAAATTGATGAAGGCCGTTTGGATATCAGCTATGAAGAAGCGGTCAGCAAATATGGAAAAAGCATTACTGAAGGTGTCGTCAAAGTCATGTCCAAGATGGGGATTTCAACTGTACAAAGCTACAGAGGCGCCCAAATCTTTGAGGCGGTAGGTATCAGCCATGATGTGATTGACCGCTATTTCACAGGAACAGCATCACAGCTCGGCGGCATCGACTTGAAAACAATTGCCGAAGAGGCGCAGCGCCGCCACCGGGAAGCGTATCAGGATGATTACAGCAAAACGCTTGAACCGGGAAGTGACTTCCAATGGAGAAACGGCGGGGAGCATCACGCGTTTAATCCGAAAACGATTCACACCTTACAATGGGCGTGCCGCAGAAATGATTACAATTTGTTTAAGCAGTATACAAAAGCGGCAGATGAAGAACGCATCGGATTTTTACGGAACTTGTTCGCATTTGGGGGAAACGGCAAGCCGCTGAAATTGGAGGAAGTCGAATCCGCTGAATCGATTGTCAAACGCTTTAAAACGGGTGCAATGTCATTTGGATCCTTGAGTAAGGAAGCGCACGAAGCTTTAGCGATCGCAATGAACCGTCTTGGCGGAAAAAGCAACAGCGGTGAAGGCGGAGAAGATCCAAAACGCTTTGTTCCAGATGAAAACGGCGATGACAGAAGAAGCGCGATCAAACAAATTGCATCTGGACGTTTCGGTGTCAAGAGTCATTACCTTGTCAATGCAGATGAGCTGCAAATTAAAATGGCGCAGGGTGCTAAACCGGGTGAAGGCGGACAGCTGCCTGGCAACAAGGTCTATCCTTGGGTTGCCGATGTCCGCGGGTCAACGCCTGGTGTCGGATTAATCTCACCTCCGCCGCACCATGACATTTATTCGATTGAGGATTTAGCCCAGCTGATTCACGATTTGAAAAATGCCAACCGAGACGCAAGAATCAGCGTGAAGCTGGTATCAAAAGCAGGCGTAGGGACAATCGCTGCAGGTGTCACCAAAGCGACTGCCGATGTCATTGTAATCAGCGGTTACGACGGTGGTACAGGCGCCTCTCCGAAAACCAGTATTAAACATACAGGGCTTCCGTGGGAGCTTGGCCTCGCAGAAGCACATCAAACATTAATGCTGAACGGACTTCGTGAACGTGTTGTATTAGAAACAGACGGAAAGCTCATGACGGGCCGCGATGTTATTATGGCTGCTTTGCTTGGTGCCGAAGAATTCGGTTTCGCAACGGCTCCGTTAGTTGTACTCGGTTGTGTCATGATGCGTGCCTGCCACTTGGATACATGTCCTGTCGGGGTAGCGACACAAAATCCAGAACTTCGTAAAAAGTTCATGGGAGATCCTGATCATATTGTGAACTATATGCTGTTCATTGCTGAAGAAGTTCGTGAGTATATGGCTGCGTTAGGCTTCAAGACATTTGATGAAATGATCGGCCGCACTGACGTACTCAATGTGAGTGAACGGGCGAAGAGGCATTGGAAGGCAAGCCAACTTGATTTGTCTACCCTGCTTTATCAGCCTGAAGGCGTACGGACGTTCCAATCGCCGCAAAATCATAAAATTGATGAATCACTAGATATTACAGCGATTCTCCCGGTCGTCCAAGAAGCTATCGAGTCTGGAAAAGAAGCGGATGTTTCTCTCGGAATTAACAATACAAACCGTGTAGCCGGAACGATCACAGGCAGTGAAATTTCGAAACGTTATGGAGAAGAAGGACTTCGGGAAGATACGATCAAGCTGCAGTTTACCGGATCAGCCGGACAAAGCTTTGGAGCCTTTGTTCCTAAAGGGATGACGCTTTATTTGGACGGAGACTCAAATGATTATGTCGGAAAAGGGCTTTCTGGCGGAAAAATCATCGTCAAGTCACCGGAACAATTCAATTCCACGTCAGATGACAATGTCATTATCGGCAACGTGGCGTTCTACGGCGCGACAAGCGGGGAAGCTTATATTAACGGACGTGCTGGTGAACGCTTTGCTGTTCGGAACAGCGGTGTGAACGTGGTTGTAGAAGGTATCGGCGATCATGGCTGTGAATACATGACTGGCGGCAGTGTTGTCGTTCTCGGTGATGTAGGCAAAAACTTCGCGGCAGGTATGTCCGGCGGAATCGCTTATGTATTGGCCGAAGATGCAAAAGCGTTTAAACGCAAATGCAACCTCGAGATGATTTTATTTGAATCATTAGTGAATGAGAAAGAAATCCAGCAAGTCAAAGTAATGCTTGAAAAACATACTGCTTATACAAACAGCAAAAAAGCGGCAGACCTGTTAGACCAATGGGAAGACAGCGTGAACAAATTTGTCAAAGTCATTCCGAAAAACTATAAACAAATGCTCGCAAGCATCGAAGAGCAAAAAGCTGCAGGTTTATCAGATGAAGAAGCTGTCATGTACGCATTTGAAGCCAACACGAAACCAAAGCAGAATACAGCGTCAGCGGGACAAAAACAAGCGGTAGTACAGTAAGAAAGGGGAGAGGAATATGGGGAAGCCAACTGGATTTATGGAAATCAAACGAGAAAAACCTGCTGAGCGGGACCCTCTCACTCGCTTAAAGGATTGGAAAGAATATTCTGCTCCTTTTTCAGAAGAAGCATCGAAACGGCAAGGGGCGCGGTGTATGGATTGCGGCACACCGTTTTGCCAGATCGGTGCGGACATTAACGGATTTACATCCGGCTGTCCGATTTACAACTTGATTCCTGAGTGGAATGATCTTGTCTACCGGGGCAGATGGAAAGAAGCATTGGAGCGTCTTTTGAAAACAAACAACTTTCCTGAATTCACAGGGCGGGTATGTCCCGCTCCTTGTGAAGGATCATGTACATTAGCGATTTCTGACCCGGCGGTATCAATTAAAAACATAGAGCGGTCCATAATCGACAAAGGATTTGAGAACGGCTGGATTCAGCCTAAAATTCCTAAAAAACGAACAGGCAAAAAAGTGGCCGTTGTCGGGTCGGGCCCAGCCGGACTGGCGAGTGCTGACCAGCTGAATCAAGCGGGACATTCCGTCACTGTTTTTGAACGCTCAGACAGAGCGGGCGGTCTTTTAACATACGGTATTCCGAACATGAAGCTTGAGAAGGGCATTGTAGAACGCCGGGTTAAATTGCTGACGCAAGAAGGAATTGATTTTGTCACGAACACAGAAATCGGCGTTGACATTACAGCTGATGAGCTGAAGGAGCAATTTGATGCTGTGATTCTGTGCACAGGCGCTCAAAAACAGCGGGATCTATTAATTGAAGGACGCGACTCAAAAGGAGTCCATTACGCGATGGACTACCTGACACTCGCAACAAAAAGCTATTTAGATTCTAACTTTAAAGACAAGCAATTCATTGATGCCAAAGGGAAAGATGTCATTGTAATCGGAGGCGGAGATACAGGAGCTGACTGTGTGGCCACTGCTCTGCGGCAAAAAGCCAAAAGCGTGCACCAATTCGGCAAACACCCGAAACTTCCGCCAGCCCGCACGAATGACAATATGTGGCCTGAACAGCCGCACGTTTTTACACTCGAATACGCGTATGAAGAAGCGGAAGCAAAATTCGGAAGAGATCCGAGAGAATACTCGATTCAAACGAAAAAATTGGTTGCGGATAAAAATGGCAAGTTGAAAGAACTGCATACCATTCAAATGGAAAAAGTGAAAAATGAGCATGGAAAATACGAGTTCCGCGAGCTGCCTGGAACGGAAAAAGTATGGCCTGCTCAGCTTGTTTTCATTGCTATCGGCTTTGAAGGTACAGAACAGCCGCTGTTGAAACAGTTTGGTGTTGATTCTGTAAATAACAAAATCAGCGCAACATATGGGGATTATCAAACAAATATCGATGGCGTATTTGCCGCAGGGGATGCAAGAAGAGGTCAAAGCTTAATCGTATGGGCGATTAATGAGGGCCGTGAAGTGGCGCGCGAAGTGGATCGATATTTAATGGGGAGTTCAGTTCTTCCGTAAATAAAGGGGATTATCATATAAGAGAAACCGGTCTGTTTGAACAGCCGGTTTCTTTTTTATTTCATTACGATTCCGATATTCCCAAACTGTCTGCCTTCCTGCATTCTGGTATATGCTTCACATGCTCTTTCTAAAGGATATGTGCTGTCAAGTACAGGACGCAGCTGGTGTTTTTCAATGAAAGTGAGCATATCGTGAAATTCTTCACAGCTTCCCATCGAGGTTCCCAATACATTGATCTGAGGAAAGAATAAAGAACGCATCGGAAAACTGAGGACATCACCTGAGCTTGCCCCAAAGCTGACAATACGGCCGTTCGGTTTTACATGGCGGAAATATTCCGAAAAGAGGGCGGGGCCTATACTGTCAAGAACCACATCAACATTTTCTCCATGCAAATGTTCATCCCAATTGCTGTAGCTATCAAATGCGTAATCAGCACCTAATTGCAGCGCTTTTTTTCTTTTCTTCTCACTGCGGGAGGTCACGCTTACTGTCGCCCCGATCGCTTTAGCCATGAAGAGCGCATAGGTTGCAACACCGCTGCCGATGCCAGGTATCAATAGATGCTCGCCTTTTTTCAATTGGGCTTTTGTGAAAAGGGCCCGATAAGCGGTTAAAGCAGATAAAGGTAAAACGCCTGCTTCTTCCCAGGATAAATAAGAAGGTTTTTTGATCGCATTTTGTGAAGGGATGATCACATATTCAGCAAGTGTTCCGTCAGAAGGGCCTCCCAGAATCTCCGGAACAGACGGTACATTTTCTGTCAAATCCCAGTTCAGTGTCGGGAAAATAATCACTTCAGTTTGAACTGCAACGTTTTTCACGCCTTCACCGACCTCTTCAATGATACCCGCGCCGTCAGACCCCAGTGTCACATGAGGATCTTGTTCAGAGTTGTTTTTCATAAGAAACAAGTCGCGATGGTTTAGACCTGCAGATTTTAATTTTACCTTTACCTCGCCGTATCCGGGCTGTTTTGATGGAACGTCTTGAAACGATACCCCCAGAAGTCCGGCTTTCCCGTTGTGAATTACAGCCTTCATGCTGTCTGCCTCCTCATTGAATTGTATTTTCATATCTTCACCTATTTTACATAGCGGTTTTCTTCAAGTAAAATGAACAAAAATGATAGCCGATATCACTTTTTATCATAGCAAGAAGGTGAATTCCTATGGAAAGCAGAGATTTAAAGATTTTTCGGGCTGTTGCCCGCGAAGGAAGCATAACGAAGGCAGCCCAGAAACTGAATTATGTTCAATCGAATGTGACAGCCAGAATACATAACCTTGAGGAAGATTTGAATATCAGGCTGTTTCATCGAACGAATCGGGGGATGAAGCTGACCGCTGCCGGAGAAAATCTTTTGCAATATGCTGATCAAGTATTAGCACTGTTAGACGAAGCTGAAAAATCGGCACAGATGAGCCTGCATCCAAAAGGACCTTTGCGGATCGGGTCGTTGGAAACAACAGCTGTAACGCATCTGCCTGAGCATGCGGCCTGCTTCCTCAATCGTTTTCCTGAAGTTGATTTATCAGTCAATACAGCTGATACGCACAATTTGATTCAACAGGTCCTCGATCATACAGTTGATGGCGCTTTTGTATACGGACCGGTTGAGAACTCTGATGTCAGACAAATCCCTGTTTCCCGTGATGAATTGGTTTTGATTTCATCACGGGAAGGGACGGCAGAAGACATGCTTCGGCAGCCGATGCTCTTTTTTGGAGCTGGCTGTTCTCATCGTGACAGGGTCAAAAGATTGCTGGAGGAAGCAGGCATTCAAAATCAAAAAATCATAGAGTTTGGCACATTGGAAGCCATTATAAGAGGAGTATCCGCCGGGTTGGGAACGGCCCTGCTTCCGAAATCCGCTGTTGATCGTACGAATGTATATACTCATCAGCTTCCCGAAGCGTATCAAGATTTAGAGATCGTATTTATATACAGAAAAGATTTTTTTATGACGAGTGCGTTTCAGGCCTTTATTGACGAGGTAAATGAAATGATAAGATGATGTCTGTTACCTCAATAAGCTGAACATAGAGCACAGGAATTTTCGAGAAAGCCGGCATCCTTTTGGCATTTCGGGATTTTGATCAGGTATCACTGAAGCGTATTATATAAAGTCTGCAGACAAAAAAACTGTACCCGTTTAAAGCGAGTACAGTTTTTTCTTTTTATTTACGTTTTAAATTAATGCCGATCGCCGCGCCGTTTCTGCTTGAATCAGCTACGCCTTTAAAGGTGCCGTTTTCATGGTCAATAGAAATGCTTTGTACGTTTCCGATATCTACCGGGCTTTTGCTGAATTTGTGGCCCATGCCGTTTAGTTTGCTGAGGACATCTTCAGGAACTCCGTCTTCGTAACGGTAGGAACTCATCTTGTTTGTATAAATTCTCGGCTCTTCAACAGCTGCTTTTAATTCCATGCCGTATTCGATGTGATAGAGGATGGTTTGCAATACGGATGAAATAATGGTGGCCCCGCCAGGAGATCCGACGGTGAGGACAGGTTTGTCATCCTTAAATAAAATCGTCGGGGTCATGCTGCTTAAAGGCCGTTTGTTCGGCTGAACTTCGTTAGCTCCGCCTGGGACCGCATCAAAATCCGTTAGTTCATTGTTTAAAATGACGCCGTAATCAGGGACCATAATACCCGTTCCGAATAGCTGCTCAATTGTCGTTGTATAGGAAACAACATTTCCCCAGCGGTCGGCAACTGTAAAGTGTGTTGTTTGGCCGTCTACTTTGTCTTCTGGCTGTTCGACTTGCTTATAGTTTGCGGATCCTTCTTGGTATTTCCAAGGGTCACCGGCTTTCGGTTTTTTATTCACTTGGTCTAGGCTGATAAGTTGCTGGCGTTCTTTAATATAATCGGGGTGAAGCAGGCCTTTAAGGGGAACATTTACAAATTCGGGATCACCTGCGTAGGATGCACGGTCCGCATAAGACAAATGCATCGTTTCAGCAAGCAGTTGATATTTTTCCCATGAGCGGACATCGTATTGGGAAAGGTTAAAATCATCAAGTATGTTCAGCATTTGCAATAAGAAAATACCGCCAGAGCTTGGAGGAGGAGTAGTGGCGATTTGATAGCCTTGATAGTCTCCCCAAATGGGTTCATCGATTGTAATGTCGTAATTTTCTAAATCTTTTTCTGTCATTGATCCGCCGAAATCCTGCACAGTGCCTGAAAGTGCTTTGGCAAATTTTCCTTCATAAAAAGCGTTAGTGCCTTTTGAGCGAATGAGCTTAAACGTTTTTGCCAAATCCTTTTGAATCAATGTATCGCCTTCTTTAAGCGGCTCGCCATTTGGCAAAAATACATCTTTTGCGGCAGTACGCCCTAGCTTTTCCTGATAATTGGAAATGGCATCTGCCAACACAGAATCAATCGGAAAGCCTTTTTCAGCGAGTTTAATAGAAGGGGTAATTAATTTCTTCATTGAACGGGTTCCCCATTTATCCAGAGCTTCTTCCAGCCCTTTCAGCGTACCCGGAACACCGACGGCAGTACCTTTTGTCACACGTTCAGAGAAAGGAATCGCTTTGCCGTCTTCATCGAGAAACATTTCGGGCGTTGCGCCTGCTGGAGCGCGTTCGCGGCTGTCAATGATCGTTGTATCCTTAGTTTTTCCGTCATACACCATCATAAAACCGCCGCCGCCAATGCCTGACATCATCGGCTCTGTTACATTGAGTGCAAATTGAATGGCGACCGCTGCGTCAATGGCATTTCCTCCTTTTTTCAGCACATCAGCACCGATTTCCGAAGCGAGAGGATGCGCGGTGGCAACCATGCCGTCTTTCCCTACATCTACTTGTTTGTACTCATCGTAGCTTTTGGGCGGCTTTTTAGCTTCCGCGTGAAAAGGGGCACTTCCAGCGACTAACAGAACACTAAGCAGAGCTGTTAAACAGATGTTCCACGTTCTTTTCATGTTCTCCCTCCTATATGAAGCTGTAATGTTACAATCTTAGCGTAAAAAAATTACAGCGGTTTCACAAGTGACAAATGGTATATTATATAGAACATTCACCCGTTTTTCTGTGTGAAATTGATTATATTGATTATATTGTTATAAGTCATGCCGCCAGCATTTCAGAAAAACCCACGCTAAGCAAATTCGTCTCTTTATTTACTTAAAGGACGTAAGGGATATAAACTTGTTGAATGTAATCCCTTAAACTTGTTGAATGTAATCCCTCAAACTTGTATTCTCCTAAGAAATTGATGTGTTCCCAACTTAAAGGCCATATATACGGTATTAAGCCCTCTCGAAATTCACCCTTGCGTTCAGCTTTTTCATATAGACTGTATTTCACATCTTCTAGCATTAATTATAATATGAAGTGCATTGGTTCGCAGCAATTGATCTTGAAGGGCTCGCTCTCTACACTTTCCACTCTTCCAAAAAATATGGCTCTGGTGATGAGATGAATTCAAACTCAGACCTGATACCTGGTTCCACAGATTTTTGAACCTCTCCAATTATATGAATTAGACTATGTATGATTACATAACAACTCGTCATTCTCATTTCGTTATCTTGCTGTTACATTCTAAAATGCTTTCAATAAGTTGCTTTGAGGGTTTCCGGGTTTATACTGAAGCTAGAGGTGATTCAAAATGACATACGATTGGAAAACGAATTCAAACCGAACTAATCAACAACCAGAATGTGACAGTCCAATTCTACCTGCCCCTGTTTCTGATGAACAATGGCAGGCTGTTGTTGATAATAATGCTTCTTATGACGGCCGATTTTTTTATGCAGTGAAAACAACAGGGATTTTTTGTCGCCCTTCTTGCAAATCAAGAGTACCCAAAAGAGAAAACATTGGCTTTTTTGAAAATGCTGATCAAGCACTAGCCGCACATTTTCGTCCTTGCAAACGGTGCAAGCCAACCGGGCAAAGATTGCCCGATGAGGAGTGGATTGCTTTCATAACCGAATATGTGGATAGCCACTGTGATGAAAAGTTGACGCTCGAAGTCCTTGCGTTTCTGAGTCATGGTACCCCTTATCACTTGCATAGAACCTTTAAAAAACTCAAAGGCATGACCCCGGTGGACTACATCCAGCATGTTCGAATAGAAAAGGCGAAAATGTTATTGACTACTTGTGATGACCCAGTTTCTAAAGTTGGTGAGTCTGTCGGACTTTCCAATACATCATATTTTATCACGCTGTTTAAGAGGAAAACCGGACAAACGCCGGAAGCTTACCGTAGACGGCAAAAACAACACTGAAGGAGGCTTTTTCAAATGGGAGCTAAAAAAAGCAGTTCTCTCTATTGGTCCTTGTTTTCTTATGAAAACTGGAAGATGTACATTGCCGCAACAAATGATAGTCTATGTTTTGTCGGATCACAAAATCAGCCATTCGAAGAATTGGTGAAATGGGCAAATCATTACTTGCCTGGAAACGACCTGATTCGAGATGACGAAAAATTGCAATCTTTTGCAGATGAGCTTATTCATTATTTTCAAGGCAAGCTCAATCGGTTCACCATTCCAATCTTTTATCGCGGCACACCTTTTCAGGAAGCCGTATGGAAGGCACTATGTGATATTCCGTACGGTCAAACTTGCTCCTACTCGGATATTGCTCAACAAATTCAAAAACCGACTGCGGTTCGGGCCGTTGGGAGGGCCATTGGAACGAATCCGATCCTCATTACTGTTCCATGCCATCGTGTTATCGGCAAAAATGGATCGCTGACGGGCTATCGCGGCGGAATGGATATGAAAACGCGACTGCTGGAACTTGAACGAGGCTTCACAAACAATGGGGAGGAGTTACAACTTGTCTGATCAGACATATAGCATCTTTAGCCGAACTCAACTACATCAAAGGTTTGAAGACGATTCCCTATATCGCAAGACCATCGACATGAAACGATATGGTTTTGGAATCGGGGAGTACAAATATGATCATACTCCCACAGGTTGCCATCACACGGCGGTCTTTCACGTTTGATAACAGTCGATAAGAACTCTGCTTATCCTATGGCAATTGAACAGTTGAAGAAAGAAAAAAGCAACCTGAGGATATGCAACTTAGACAACAAAAAGTACTTGAATAACGATTATGGCTTTATAAAGTAGCGAATCCGTTCTATGCTAGGGTTCAAATGTTTTGCACAGCTTACATCCATCCTTTCTGGAGTAGAAGCTATACAAAAGAATTCATCCATCAGCATAAGTTACGTTTTTTTAGAAATCTATGTGCTTTATTCTCTTTTAATTTTGCACCAAGAACCCTATATACTCTTAAATTGATATGAGCCATGTGCTATATTAGAATCAGTATACGGATTAAGAAAGGACTGCTATATGTATTTAACGATTAAAGAAACAGCTGAATATGCAAATCTTTCAGAGGATTATATTAAAAGCTTGGTGCTCGAAGGAAACATCAGGGCCGTTCATGACGGTGAGCAATTTTTGATTTATAAGGGACAGTTCAAAACGCATCTTGAACAGCTGGAGAATTACAAAGCACTCGTGCAGGAAATATTAAATGAACCAATCCCGGAAGATATTGATGTAAAGGATGAAGATTAGGACACAATTTCAAATTGTGTCTTTTTTTGTATATCTTTTTAAAAGCAACGGAAAAACCGAATCGTCAGATTTTGTTTTAAGAGGTTTTTTGATGATTCCTAGAGTGATAAGTATTAAATAGATTAAAACCTTTATATGAGGCTTTATAACGATTTTAAGAGGGAGGGAGGTTTTAAATGCTTCTTCATTCGCTTATGTAACACTATGTATATTATGTTACATAAATGCCGCCGCACTTTGACATTCAACGTTTTTCAGCTATAATAGTAACATAGACCTCAAAACGTTACATAACTGTTTTTAAGGAGTTTTTTGATGCATATTGTACAGCCGATTCGCAGTTTAGAAAAAATTCAAGATGTAAAACGGTATTTGCTCAACAAAAACAAGCGGGATTACTTTCTGTTTATTTTCGGCATCAATAGCGCGCTCCGTATTTCTGATATTCTGCCGCTGCAAGTGAAGGACGTTAAAAATAAGGATCATGTATGGGCGACTGAAAGCAAAACGAAAAAGAAAAGGAAGATTCTTGTTTTAGAATCGCTGAAACAGGAAATATACGAGTATACGAAAGATATGAAGGAAAACGAATATCTTTTTAAATCTGTCCGAACCAGAAAGCCGATTTCCCGGATTCAAGCCTACAGAATTTTAAGAGAGGCCGCCGCGGCGTGTGGACTTGAGGAGATAGGGACGCATACGCTCCGGAAAACGTTTGGCTATCATTTTTATCAGCGGACAAAAGATATCGCCGAGCTGCAGAGAATACTGAATCATTCATCACCCTCGATTACAATGCGGTATATCGGTATTGATGAAGATACGACAAGGGCCGCGTATAAGGTTTTTGGAGGGCTTTAATACAAACGGCTTGAAAATATTGATCATCAGAGCTACTATATAAATACAAAAGCTCTAGTAGCACAGCGGATAGTGCAGCAGTTTCCTAAACTGCAGGTCGGGAGTTCGAATCTCTCCTAGAGCGTTATATTGACAATAAGACAATGGACTACTCGTCTGTTGTCTTTCTTTATTTCAAATAAAAAACGCCCGCTTATACCGGGCGTTTTTCTTATATAACTGCGTCAAACTGAGCAACTTTCCATTTTTTGTTTTCTTTTACAAATGTCACTTTCCGTTTCGCTGCAGGTGACCCATCTAAAGCAGGAACAGTAAATTCGTATGTGACTGCGCCGCCTTTTTTAGAGATCAGTTTAGCAGTTGACTTTTTCCAGTTCAAAAGATTATCTCCATCGCCGATTGGAACCGCAAGTTTTCCTTTAGAAACAGTGAAATGATAATCTTTAAAGCCTTTTTCGATTGCTGTTTTTGTGAAAATAGGAGTTAAGTAATTCACTGCTTTTGCTTTAGTGCCTAGATCACTGCACATGTACACATATTGAAGATTTTGATACTCGAATGTGCCTGATGGGCAAATTGCTTTTTTTGCTTTTGGATTGTGCCCGCTCATTGTGTTCCAAAAGTGTTCTCTTGCTGATAATGCCAGCTCCAGAGCTTGTTTTTGTGATAAATCGCCTGATGTATGTTTCGCAAATGCATTTGTGCTTAATGACAGAATAAGTGCAATCGTTGTTAGAAATAGAAGACATTTTTTCATTGTGGTTCACTCCTTCAAAATCTCTTTCTCTTATATTACAAATGTTACAATAGTTACGGATAGATTACAATACTTTTGCATAAATTATTTTTTGTTCTTTTACTCACAAAGAAATAGACTGTTACTTGCTAGTTTATTCTTCATAAGCTAAAAAGATGTGTAAAATTAGAAGAAACGGGAAGGGTTTCATATGGACAGTGATGAATAATAACATGTTGCATATCCTGTTTTTGTCAAAGGAATGGGGACATGTTTCAAACGAATTCAAATAAAGGAGTCCTTCAATATGGAAACATCACAAGAACAACTTGTAACCCAGAAGAAAAGCAATCCATCTGTCTGGCGGTCTATGTCACTCTTTTTAGTGCCGCTTCTGCTAAGTAACGTGCTGCAATCAATAGGCCAGTTAGTCGGGATGATGGCTGTAGGCAGATGGCTTGGTGTTGATGCGGTTGCAGCTGTATCATCCTTTTTCCCGTTATTTTTTCTTTTAATCTCATTTACAATTGGAATCGGTTCAGGAAGTTCGATCCTGATCGGACAAGCCTACGGGGCGAAGAATGAGGAACGGTTAAAGGCTGTTGTCGGAACGACGCTCACGTTTACGTTTTTATTAGGGGTTGTGTTAGCCGTCATCGGCAGTATCTTTACCTTGGATATTCTTCGTTTAATGGGTACACCTGAAAATGTTATTCATGTCAGCGCCAGCTATGCACGTATTTTATTTTACGCTATGCCGTTTATGTTTTTATATTTTGCGTATACAACATTTTTGCGCGGAACAGGGGATTCTAAGACACCGTTTTATACGCTGATTGTGAGCACGGTCATCAACATAGCGCTTTTGCCCGTCTTAATCCTTGGTATGTTCGGTTTTCCGAAACTGGGCATATACGGATCCGCATATGCAACCGTCATCTCCACGATTGCGACATTTCTCGTTTTAATGGTGTATTTGCGAAAACGAAACCATCCGCTGCAATTTGATAAAACGGTGCGGCGCTATTTGAAAATGGATAAGGAACTGCTGGCTCTCCTGCTGCGCCTTGGGATTCCATCAAGCATCAATATGATTCTCGTCTCATTATCGGAGATAGCGGTTATTTCATTCGTCAACCACTACGGCTCTGATGCGACAGCTGCATATGGCGTGGTCAACCAGGTAGCCAGCTACGTGCAAATGCCGGCCGTCAGCCTCGGCATTGCGGTGTCTATTTTCGCCGCGCAATCGATCGGAGCGAACGAGTTTGACCGCTTGAAGCAGGTCATTCGCGTCGGAATTTGGCTGAATTATATTATTGGCGGCGTATTGATCATTCTGATCTATGTGTTTTCACAGCAGATTTTAGCGTTGTTTTTAACCGAGAAAGACACACTTTACATCGCGCATCGTCTCTTGATGATTACATTGTGGAGCTATTTGCTGTTTGGAAATGCCCAAATTTTTTCTGCGGCGATGCGCGCAAGCGGAACGGTTTTATGGCCGACCGTTATTAGTATTTTCGCCATCTGGGGAGTAGAGGTGCCTGTTGCATTCGTACTTTCCCACTACACAAAACTCGAGATACTCGGCGTCTGGGTTGGCTATCCGGCTGCGTTTGCTGTCAGCTTGTTGTTGATTTATGGGTATTATCAATTCGTGTGGAAAAAGAAACAAATTACACGTCTCATCCAATAGACTCACGAAACACACCGTTCAAATGTTGAACGGTGTGTTTTTATTTGATCGAGAGAACATCAAATGGAGGAAATATGGCACAGTACATTGAATTATTATACAAGCAATGAATCAAGGAGAGGTTGAGTTACATGTCAAACTACATTGAGAAGATTACGTATTTAGGAACACCTGCCATCAAAGCGGGCAACGAGCATATAGAAATAATTGTTGTTCCCGAGTGGGGGAGCAACGTCATTTCTCTCGTGGACAAAACAACAAAGATCCAGCTTTTGCGAGAACCAGAAACAGCAGAAAGCTTCCGCCACACACCAACATTGTATGGAATTCCGATCCTGTTTCCGCCTAACCGGATAAGTGACGGCACATTCAGTTTCCGGGGCAGAACGTATCATCTTGATATCAACGAAAAAGATAAACACAACCATCTTCACGGCTTTCTTTATCAGGAAAAGTGGAACGCAGTGACCATGAAGCAAACTGATGAAGAAGTGATCGTTGAAACGGAAATTGATCTTTCAGAGCTTCCCCATGTATATAAGCAATTTCCTCATCATGCCGTCGTTCGGATGACATATACGCTAAAGGGGAATACTCTATTTAAACATGCAACGGTCATGAACAAGGGAAAGGAAGCGTTTCCTTGGGGGATCGGTTATCATACTACATTTGTTTTTCCGGAAGAAAGCTCGTTATTCTCCCTGACAGCCGATCAGCAATGGGAGTTGAATGAACGCCTGCTGCCGACTGGGAAGCTGATGGATGCACCGAATAAAGAAGACTTGCATGAAGGGATGAATTTGCGCCACATGCAGCTGGATGATGTCTTTTTATCTGCTTATCAGAAAAGAGGCGGAGAAAATCAGGCAGTCATTTATCATCAGCATGCACATCTAAGCATTATATATCAGGCAGATGAACAATTTAAACATTGGGTTGTATACAATGCGGACGCAAAACAGGGGTATTTATGCCCTGAACCTTACACATGGGTGACAAACGCAGTCAATCTTGATTTGCCTTCATCACTCACTGGTTTACAAGTGCTGGAGCCGGGCGAAAAAACGACTGCCAAAAGCAGTATCACCATTGAGCTGAATCATCAATAACCTATGATGAGATGCAGAGAGGCGGGGTAAATAATGAAAAAAAGCATAAAGCTATATGTTGCTATTTTGCTGCTATTCGTCGTTGCTTCGGTGCCTTATATGCATCAGGCTGCGCAAGCGGCTGATAAACACGATGCACTTGCCGGGCAGATCGATAAGGTTTTAACTGATCATCCTGCACTCGAAGGCGCAATGGCCGGCATCACCGTTCGCTCTGCAGATACAGGCGCTGTTCTATATGAGCATTCAGGAGACATCCGAATGAGGCCCGCCTCTTCTCTGAAGCTTTTGACTGCGGCCGCGGCACTTACTGTCCTTGGCGAGGACTATTCCTTTACAACCGAGGTCCGGACAGACGGCATCCTCAAAGGAAAAAAACTGAATGGAAACCTTTATTTGAAAGGGAAGGGTGATCCGACACTTTTACCAGCTGATTTTGAAGAAATGGCTGAGCAATTGAAACAGTCCGGCGTGAAAGTGATTAAAGGCAATCTGATTGGTGATGATACGTGGTATGATGACAAGCGATTATCACCTGATTTACCGTGGAGTGATGAATACACGTATTACGGCGCTCAAATTTCCGCTTTAACAGTGTCTCCAAATGAAGACTATGATGCAGGTACTGTGATTGTAGAGGTCACCCCTGGGAAAAAAGAAGGGGAAAAGCCTGCAGTTTCTGTATCTCCGAAAACGGATTATGTAACGATTAAGAACAATGCTGAAACGGCTGCGGATGGTCAAAAGAAGGACCTCACGATCGAAAGAAAGCATGGGACAAACACGATCGCAATTGAGGGTAGCGTACCGGTTGACGCAAGCAAGACAAAGGAATGGATTGCTGTCTGGGAGCCGTCTGGATATGCTTTAGATTTATTTAAGCAAGCACTAAATAAACAAGGGATTACTGTAAAAGGGAACGTCATGAGGGGGAATACGACCGGTTCCTCAGACGTGTTAATCTCTCATCGCTCAATGCCTTTGTCAAAACTATTTGTTCCGTTTTTGAAACTAAGCAATAATGGACATGCCGAAGTGCTCGTAAAAGAGATGGGGAAAGCGGAAAAAGGAGAAGGGAGCTGGGAAAAGGGACTCGAAGTATTAAACAGTACGCTTCTGGAATATGGTGTTAATTCCAAATCACTTGTCTTAAGGGATGGATCAGGAGTCTCTCATATTAATGCTGTATCCTCCGACCAAATCTCAAAGCTGTTATATGACATTCGAGATGAAAAATGGTTCTCAGCGTATCTAAATTCCCTGCCTGTTGCGGGCAATAGTGACAGAATGATAGGCGGAACGCTGAGAAACCGCATGAACGACACTCCTGCACAAGGAAAAATAAGGGCAAAAACCGGATCGCTAAGTACGGTTAGCTCTCTATCCGGGTACGCAGAAACCAAGAGCGGAAAAACCCTTGTTTTCTCAATTCTTCTAAACGGATTGATTGATGACGAGGATGGAAAAGATATTGAGGATCAAATCGCTGTCATCTTAGCAAATCAATAATAGCGGCAGACCTGTTTTCCAAGCGAAAACAGGTTTTTTATGTCTCCCATAAATGATCAAAAACAGTATGTAAGACCTGACATAAAACGGTACTTTTATCACTTACTGTTCAAAAAAATGATAAAAAAAGAAAATTAACCTAAAGAAATAATACTATATTCAAAAAAATGTTATAAAAATTTAATATTTTTCATTGTACTTTAAAAAAAATCCGTTAATATAGTCCATATAAGGATTATATAGTCATATAATTACTTTTATCGTCATTTTTCTGCTTTTTTCTTATCCTCTTATTATAATGAACTGGAGGGAATCCGTTGAGCGAACATACTTATTCTTTAACCCATGCCCAAAGGAGAGTGTGGTTTACCGAATTGCTGGAGCCAGGCACCGGCATTTGCAATCTCACGGCCTGTGTGAAATTCAGAGGCAATATTGATCTTGATGACCTAGAGGAAGCGTTGAATCATTCCATCTCCCGCAATGACGCCATTAGGTTTCAACTGCTAGAAGGAGAGGAACTTGAACCGCGGCTGTATCTTACTGAATATCAATATACTTCACTTGGAATAATAGATTTTTCAAATGTTGAAATGATAGAAATAGAGCAATGGATACAAGATCAAGCGAGAATCCCATTTAAACTGTTCAACTCGCCCCTTTATCAATTTTATCTCCTAAGAATCCACACTCATGAGGTTTGGCTGTTTGCGAAATTCCATCATATTATAATGGACGGCATCTCCTTAAATGTGATGGGAAATCAAATTATAGACCTTTATCAAAAAATAAAAAAGCAAGATCCTTTACCCGATCAGCCTCAACCTTCTTACTTGAGCTACATCGAAAAAGAGAGTCAATATCTACAATCTTCACGTTTTGCAAAGGACCGTTTATTTTGGAGTCAAACCTTTCAGCAGCCGCCGGAATACCATTCGTTAGCCGGCCAGACGTCCTTACAAAAACAGAGCACATCCGCATCCAGAGATACCATCACACTTTCACCTCATCTAGGGCAAACGATTCGAATCTTTTGCGAAGAACAAAAGATCAATATCATTTCCTTATTTATGGCTTCATTTTACATATGCATCAGCCGGATCACATCTAAAAAAGATCTTGCCATTGGCACCTACTATGGCAACAGAGGGTCAAAGGCTGAAAAAGAAATGCTCGGCATGTTTGTCAGTTCTCTTCCCATCAGAATAACGGTTGATCCTGATGAAGATTTTCTTTCCTTTGTCCACAGAGTAGGCAGGGAACAGCTTTCCGTTATGCGTCATCAACGGTTTCCTTATAATTTGCTGGTGAATGAATTAAGAAAAGACCGGAAAGAATTACACAACCTTATCGGTATATCTATGCAGTATCAGCCGCTCCAATGGCACAAAGCAGACGGTTTTGACTATGAAACGGCGCTTTATTTCAGCGGATACACCGCGAACGAGCTTTCTGTTCAAATACAGGAACGGATAGACAACGGAACCATACATTTAAATTTCGACTATCAAAATATCTTATTTTCTCTTGAGGATATTAAACGAATACAGCACCATCTGCTTACGTTGCTGGAAAACGCCCTTCAACATCCGCACAGTTTCATAAAAGAATTAGATATGATCAATGTAAGAGAAAAACAAAAATTATTGAATGAGTTTAACAAGACAGAAGCTATTGTGCCTAAAGCCCCAACCCTCCACGGACTGTTTGAACGACAGGCGGCTTGCACACCGGAGCGGCCAGCCATCCGTTTTTCCGGCGGTTCGCTGACATACGCTGAGCTTGACATGTATGCCAGCCGGCTGTCCGCGCGCCTCGCGGCACGCGGCATCACGAAGGAAAACATCGTCGGTGTCCTGTCTGAGCGGTCACCTGACATGCTGATAGCTGTACTTGCCGTATTGAAAGCAGGCGGGGCGTATTTGCCGCTTGATCCTGCATATCCAGAGGAGCGGCTGAGCTACATGCTGAAAGACAGCGGCGCAGCTCTCTTGCTGACGCAGCCGGGATGTTCCGCACCGAACTTCTCCGGAGAGACACTTGAAGTTGACATGGCATCTCTTGCGAACGAAAAAGCAGAAAGTCATGTGTTTGCTCCCGCTGACAGCGGTTCTCTCGCCTATGTCATCTATACGTCAGGCTCCACCGGGCAGCCAAAAGGGGTAGCCGTTGAGCACCGCAACGCCGTTTCCTTTTTGACCGGCATGCAGCGCCAGTTTCCGCTTCAGGAAGAGGACATTGTCATGGTGAAAACCTCTTTTTCCTTTGATGCATCTGTCTGGCAGCTGTTTTGGTGGGCGCTTTCCGGCGCTTCGGCTTATCTGCTTCCGCCCGGCTGGGAGAAAGACCCGGCATTGATCGTAAAATCCATTCATCGGGAAAAAGTGACGACGGTTCATTTTATTCCGGCTATGCTGAACAGCTTTCTGGATCAAGCGGAAATGGAATCGCTGGGTGACGGGACAAGCCTGAAGCGTGTATTCGCCGGAGGTGAACCGCTTGCGCCCCATACGGCGGCCCGTTTTGCTTCTTTATTGCCGCAGGTTTCGCTGATCCATGGCTACGGGCCGACAGAAGCAACGGTAGACGCGGCATTTTACGTATTGGACCCAGAGCGGGACAGGGATCGCTTGCGGATTCCGATCGGGAAGCCTGTACCCGGTGCGCGTTTATATGTTTTAGATCCGCATTTAGCCGTACAGCCTTGCGGTGTCGCCGGCGAACTGTACATCGCCGGATCGGGTGTTGCGAGAGGCTATTTGAATCGGCCGGCATTAACGGAGGAGCGTTTTCTTGAGGACCCGTTTTACCCGGGTGAACGCATGTACAAAACCGGTGATTTGGCGCGCTGGCTCCCTGACGGGAATATTGAATTCCTCGGCCGGTTGGATGATCAGGTCAAAATCCGCGGCTA
>NZ_JBUPVZ010000020.1:0-48753 GCF_055486375.1 Bacillus sp. 11C | reverse complement strand
ACCTGAGCCCATATCAATACAGGACTCAGGCTACTTAGTGCCTTTTTAACACTGTCTACTTGACAGGGGTCACTTCAAAAAGGGGGGGGCTTTTTTTAATAGAGTTTCCAAACGACTTCTTTTGCCTGTTCAAAACGTTTTTCTGCCTCACGCCAATCCACGACATTCCACCAGTGGTCGACATAGCTCGCCCGGTCATTTTTATATTGCAAATAGTAGGCATGTTCCCATACGTCAAGCGCTAAAAGAGGAATCACATCCCATTGGCTGAAGAGCTGGTGCTTTTCTGCCGTTAAAATCTCCAGCCGTCCCGAACGAGGTGCCCAGACCAGGATGGCCCAGCCGACACCCTCCACTTTTTTTGCGGCCTGAGTAAAATGTTCTTTAAAAGCGGAATAACTTCCAAATGAAAGATCAATCATTTGGAACAATGCTCCTGTAGGACGCCGTTTTCCGTTTGGATGCATCGAAAACCAAAAAATACTGTGTAAGTAATGGCCTGCTCCATGGAATGCAAGCTCTCTTTCCCAATGAGTGATCAAGTCATAATTCTTTGTCGCTCTTGCTTTTTTAAGTTCTGTTTCTGCTTTATTCAGACCGTCAACATAGCTTTGGTGATGCTTCGTATGATGAAGGAACATAATGTCGCGTGAAATATAAGGTTCTAAGGCGGAATATTTGTACGGAAGCTTTGGAAGCACATGTTTCCCTATAGGGACATATGCGCGTCTTTCACTTGCATCCGCTGATTCTGTAATATCCCGATAAAGAGCAGCAGCCTGCTTATACCAATCTTCTTCTGTTGTTTGGTCATCTTCCAGTGCTGCTATCATCTTGTCGATTTGATCTTCAAACTGATCAAGCTCTCCTCGCTTTTGAATCTGGTCCTTAAGGGCTTCACACCAATTGAACATCTCTGTTTGATAAGATTCACGTTTCATTTATTGTCTCCTTTTCAATAGAATTCAAATATTTCCCGACAGCCAGCAAAGAGAATACATATGGATAACTGTGATAGCGGATATAAAATTGGTTTGGTAATCCGATCCCTGTTGGATACACCAGGTTATCGGCGCCATGAGAACTGCTGTCAGTAAGATATTGCATACCTTTCACCACAGATGGGTGTTCGGGGTTTTCGGATGTGAGCAAAGCGTCTAAAGCCCAGGCTGTCTGTACAATGGTTCCTCTATTATGCGGGACGTATGTTTTGACTTCGGCGCTTTTGCAGGATTCTCCCCAGCTGCCGTCATCTAGCTGTATGGATGTGAGCCAGCGCAGGGCCTTTTGTATAGCAGGGTGCTTCCGATTAACCCCGCAGGCATGCAGACCTGTAAGAGCAGCCCATGTGCCGTATATGTAGCAAACACCCCATCTCCCGTACCATGACCCATTTTGTTCTTGATGTTCGAAAAGCCAGTTCACTGCGCGCTGAATATGTTGATGTTTTTCTGTGAAGCCTGCTTTCTCGCCTAAAAAGTGCAACACACGTCCGGTAAGGTCGGCTGTTGAAGGGTCAACTGCCGCGTCCTCGGCGGATTCAAGCGGGAGAAGGCGGATCAGAGGATGGTTCAAATTTTTCTCAAAAGCTGAAAATCCGCCGTCATTGTTTTGCATCGATAAAAGCCAAGACACTCCTCGCTCCCAAGCTGAAGGAGAATAACTGCGGGGAATCGCTTTTAATGCGGCTGCAGTGTCGTCACAGTCAGGGTTGTTTGTATTGATGTTTGAAAATCCCCATCCGCCGGGATTTGCATCCGGATTTTTGACAGACCAATCCGCTACTTTGGTATGCTGGCGTTCTAGCAAAAAGGCAGCTGCTTTTGTAATAGGGCCGTCTGTTTCGGCCACGCCGTTTTTTTGAAGGGCATAGCTGATCAGAGCAGTGTCCCAAACAGTGGAAGTAGAGTTTTCCAGATAAGGAATCCCGCTGCACTCTGTCACTAGCGATTTAAGGCCTTTCAATGCCTTTCTGATGACATGAGAGTGGCGCGACACACCAAGCGACAGAAGGCTGTAAACCATAAATATGGTTGCACTCGCATAGCTGTATAATGTTCCGTCTTTTTCAATTCGGTCCAGCATATATGTTTTCGCTGTCTGTAAGCCTAGCTGTTGAAAAGCAAAGGGTGCATTAAAAATACGTTTCCAATGTGACGAAATAGATGTGAGATCTCTTTCTTCAAAAGCATCAGATCGAAGCCAAGTGAAAGGGTTTTTTGTCATGTGCGGATCGAGATGGCGAAGAGATGGGATATTGCGGTTTTTAAGAACAAATCGCTGATTAAGTGTTACAGCCATAGGAGCAAAATGAATTCGGGCATAGGCGCTGAACTGATAGAAATGAACCGGTAATGTTGGGGGAAGCGCCATGAGCGATAATGGTAAATACAATACAGGCCAAGGATAGAGCCCGTTGGCGGCAAGCATCCATTTTGTCATGAAATGAACCTGCCTCAGTCCGCCATGGGCGATGATAAATTGTTCTGCTTTTCTCATGTGCGGGTCAGATCTGTGAAAACATCCTGAAGCCAGCATTCCGACATATCCTTGGACGGTAGCTGTTATATTTCCGTTCGTTTCATCGGGATAATTGATGAATGTGCCGTCGGGTTGCTGTTTTTCACGAATGCCGGCTGCAAGCGCTGATATCAGTTCTTTTTCATGGTCACCATCATCAAGTGAGGTGAGGAGCAAAATAAAAAAGGAATTTGTCATGATTGGTCCTTCAAAGCAAAATGTCCACGAACCATCAGCATTTTGCCTGTCTTTTAACTCTGAAACGGTTTTCTTTTGAAAACGCCTCACTTTCTTCTGAAGTGTGCTCATCACGCTCAACTCCTTCAGAAGCATATATATTCAGCGTCTTTTGCCGCCATTACAGAAAGAAAAAAAACTGCTGGCTGGCAGCAGTTTTTTTGACATGCATGTTAGTCTTCGAGATTAATCCATACGCTTTTGACTTCTGTGTAGTTATCTAAGGCATATGATCCCATTTCTCGTCCGAGCCCTGACTGTTTATAACCGCCAAACGGAGACGCCGCGTCAAACACATTATAGCAGTTCACCCAGATAGTTCCGGCTTGAAGACGGTCCGCGATATAGTGGGCATGCTTGACGTTCTCTGTCCATAGTCCGGCCGCAAGTCCATATTCTGAATGATTCGCTCGGTCAATGACTTCATCGACTGTTTCATACGGAATCGCAGTCAGCACCGGTCCGAAAATTTCTTCTTTTGCGATCGTCATTTCGTCTTCAACATTCGCAAACACTGTCGGTGCGACAAAATACCCTTCTTCAAAAGGACAGCTTCCGCCAGTCACTGCTTTTGCTCCTTCGTCTTTTCCTTTTTGAATGTAGGAAAGAACCCGTTCGTGCTGTTCCTTGCTCACGAGAGGCCCGATTTGTGTATCCTTATGAAGTCCCGCTCCTTGGCGGAGTGATTCAGCATAGGACACCATCTCATCAATAACTTCATCATATTGGTCTTTATGAATGAAAACACGCGAGCCCGCACAGCAGACTTGGCCTTGGTTAAACATCACACCGTTTAAAGCGCCTGGGATGGCTTTTTTCAAATTGGCATCCGGCAGAAGAATATTAGGAGATTTTCCGCCCAGCTCCAATGTAACCCGCTTAATGCTTTTCGCAGCGGTGGCCATGATTTTCTTTCCGATTTCAGTGGAACCGGTAAAGGCAATTTTATCAACCGCCTCATGGTTCGTCAGCGTTTCTCCCGCATCTTCACCGAATCCCGGAATGATATTAATGACACCGTCCGGGAAGCCGGCTTGGTCAATTAATTCTGCCAAATAAAGAGCTGAAAGCGGTGTCTGTTCAGCCGGTTTGAGCACGATTGTACAGCCTGTCGCAAGAGCCGCACCCATTTTCCACATCGCCATCAGGAGCGGGAAATTCCATGGAATGATCTGGCCGACGACGCCGACAGGCTCATGGCGCGTATAATTAAAATAGGCGCCGGAAACCGGGATCGTCTGTCCTGTTATTTTTGTACACCAGCCGGCGTAATAGCGCATATGCTCAATAGCCAGCGGAATATCTCCATTCGTCGTTTCATTTATCGGTTTCCCGTTATCGAGCGTTTCAAGCTGAGCAAGCTCAGTTTTATGCTCTTCCATTAAGTCTGCCAGCTTATACATCAGTCTGCTTCTTGAAGCTGGAGACATGGTTCTCCATTCGCCTTGGTCAAAGGCTTTGCGGGCAGCTTTAACCGCTTTGTCTACATCCGCAGCCTGGGCTTCATACAGCGTCATCAAGGTTTCGCCGGTCGCCGGGTTGGGAGTGTCAAAGGTTGCCCCTGAGACACTCGGAACAAACTTTCCGTCAATATAAAGCTTCTTTGTTCCCTGCAAAAATGTCTCCAGCCTTTTCGTCACTTGCATCGTTAAAGAACTCATTCGTAACAAACCTCCAGTCATTTTTTATGGTCTGTTTTGAGATTCTTGGTGATAGCACATGGATTCCTTGATTCAATAGCAGAAAGAAGATATGACATTTGCTGTAAGAGTAAGCGTATACAAACATTCTATAATAGAAAACAAGTCAAAATCAATGAATAACCGATATTGCAATTTACAAAAGAAAAAAGCTACAATAAGCTTATAGATCAGTAAAGGAGATTTCATTTATGATTCATAACAATTGGCTTGAAAAAGAAACAATCAAAAAGGTGAAATGTGTGCAGACAAACGCAAAAAAATATATCGTGAACCGCGTTTTAACTCCGGGAAAAGAATATGAAGTGAAAAATGAAACAGAGGAGTTTCTGTTTGTGATCGACAATACGAATAAAGTCGGCGGCTATTATAAAGAATACTTCGAAGAGGTTTAATGCCTGAATCCTTAAAATATGAGCAGAAAATTTTATGAAATATAAAACCGCAGTTGGGCTGCGGTTTTTTCTATGGTTAAAACAGGAAAAATAAAACAAATCCATGAAAACATAAAAAACCAATTTTTCAAAAAATACTGCTGAATATTGAAACTTTTTTCTTCGTACGTGCGTATTACTTGATGTCAACAGCATAAAAGACGGAAAACAAATCAAAAATTTGAAAAATGTAATCTGTTCGTAATGGTTTAAATGTCTTCTATGTCGTATTCTTATATAGGGATAAAGGACTTATTTTTATGTAATGAATGTTAAAACAATTAGATAAATGCAGAAAGAGGGGTTCTTCATTGGGTATTTTTTCTGTTAGCAGATCAACAGACGCAAAGAAGCTTGAAGCTTTGCTTGTTGAAGGGGAAAGAATAGAATCGATTTATAAGCTCCGAGTTGATCAAATTTGCTTTACAAATAAACGGATCATTTTCTTTGACAATAAGATGTTTTCTAAAAAGAAGGTTCGTGTATTTCTCCCATATAAAACAATTGAAAGCTTTGCGATCCAAGAAGCGGGCATGTTTGACCCCGACACTGGATTATTGTTGATGACAAGAAGCAAAACCTTTGAATTAGAATTTGCAAAAGACACCGATTTAAGCGAAGTTCAAGCGGTGCTGACAAAGCACTTGTGCAGCTGAATATTTGATGAGCCAGCCGTTCAAAAATGGTTAGGCTTTTTTTATATAAAAACAGAGCAGAGTGCACATACTGTGTACCGCAAAAAGAGAATACCTGAAATATCATTACCGCCTGCGATTACGATTCATTCAAAAAAGCAGCAGCTCAACTTTCTATCAAAGTTCCCATGTTTGACAGGCGGCAAAACGGGAATCAGGATAGAAAGGAGAGGATACACATGGCACTGACAAAAGAACAAACACAGCATCTCTACCATAAATTGCTCGATATGCAAAAAGAATTGGCTGGTGAAAAAAAGGAAACAAAATCAATGACGGAAGAAGTGGGGGAGCTTTCCAATGGAATTGACAACCATATGGGAGATCACGGCACGCTCGTCACAGACCGGATGACAGACCAAACGGTGAGAGAAATTGACCGGGAGCTGTTGGAAGAGGTCAACCATGCGTTACAAAAAATGAAAGACGGAACGTACGGAGTTTGTGAAAAAACTGGCCAAGACATTCCTTATGAAAGGCTTGAAGCTGTTCCCTATGCAAGAATGACAGTTGAAGCTCAAGCTGATGCGGAGGATGATTTGGAGACTGATGCTCCGTCATTTGAAAGAGAGTTTCACGAACAGATAAAAGATCTATCCAATGAAGAAACAGTTGATCAAAAAAGTTCTCAGACGTATGAAATTTTGGATCGGGAACAAGATTCGAAGTGAAATTGGCAAGCAAGTACACCGATAGTAGATGTACTTGCTTTTTTTTTTGGGGAAAAATCTCATATTTAAAATAAAGTGATTGACTTCTAGTGAAAAAGAAAGTAACATACTATTAGTAAGTAAATATAAAAAGTTTACCGGGAGGAATACAAATGTCTACAGTATTATTTGTAAAAACAAGCGACCGTACAGCTGAAGAAGGCGTTTCAACTAAACTTTACGAAGCTTTCTTAGCTGCTTATAAAGAAAACAACCCTGCGGATGAAGTGGTTGAATTAGATCTTCATAAAGAAAACCTTCCTTACCTTGGAAGAGATATGATTAACGGAACATTTAAAGCAGGTCAAGGAATGGAAATGACAGAAGAAGAGAAAAAACAAGCAGCAATTGCTGACAAATATCTGAATCAGTTTGTAAAAGCTGACAAAGTTGTTTTCGCATTCCCGCTTTGGAACTTCACAGTGCCGGCAGTGCTTCATACTTATGTTGATTACCTGTCTCGTGCAGGCGTTACATTCAAATACACACAAGAAGGGCCAGTTGGTTTAATGGGCGGCAAAAAAGTTGCGCTTCTTAACGCGCGCGGCGGTGTGTACTCTGAAGGACCAATGGCTGCACTTGAAATGTCATTAAACTTCATGAAAACAGTTCTTGGTTTCTGGGGTGTTCAAGACTTGCACACAGTTGTCATCGAAGGACATAACGCAGCGCCTGATCAAGCACAAGAAATCGTTGAAAAAGGTTTACAAGAAGCAAAAGATCTTGCTGCAAAATTCTAATTATGCCAAAACTCCTATCGTTGCGATAGGAGTTTTTTTGTTTACATATTATATAGAAGAAAGTGATCATTCCTCTTAGCGAAAAAGGCTGTTTTTTTATTGTAATATATTTTGTATTTGTCAAATCGTCATATATAATAGTGAAAAAGCAGTTTTAATCGCTGGAAAAAGTTTTTCTGAACAATTGTTCTGCCCCCTTGATAAAAATCAGCTGATGGTGTACTATATAAAAGAAGCTACTTTGTGCGTATTGTTAATTAAGTTTTAACCTTTAAGCTGTAATAGGGAGTTTTATATCGAAGCCGGAATGTCACGCCTCCATTGTAGAGGACGACAGGAACGCTTCTGCAAACACCCACTTTGAGGAGTGGTGGTTTAAAACTTTCTTACTTGCATACGGCAAGACGTAGCGAAAGCCATTTCCTTTTTGGAAATGGCTTTTTATTTTTATCTAAAAAAGCTTGATATCGTGAAAATTCAGTTTCTGTTTGAAAGAAATGAAGAGCGATTTTTTATGATATGATGGGAGAAATTCAAGAAAAAGCGAGGTTTACACGTTATGTTACATAGAGCCCAATCCCTTTTGGCCCATTATTTTGGCTATGAAAAGCTTCGCAGCGGCCAAGAGGAAGCGATCCGCTCGGTGACGGAAGCGAGGCAAAACACGGCCTGCATTATGCCGACGGGAGGAGGCAAATCGATTTGCTATCAAATTCCGGCCCTGATGTTTGAAGGGACAACGATCGTCATTTCGCCGTTGATTTCCTTGATGAAGGATCAAGTCGATGCGTTAGAAGAAGCGGGAATTAATGCTGCCTACATTAACAGCACTCAATCCAATCAGGAAATATATGAGAGGCTGAACGGGCTCAAAGAAGGGGCTTATAAGCTTTTTTACATTACACCGGAGCGATTAACATCTACAGAGTTTATTCGGATTTTGCAGGGCATTGATGTTCCTTTAGTCGCAATAGATGAGGCTCACTGTATTTCTCAATGGGGACACGATTTCAGGCCAAGCTACAGAAATATTGAAATATTATTCCGAGAATTACATGACAAACCTGTCATCATAGCATTAACAGCAACGGCAACACCCGAAGTTCATGAGGATATCTGCAAACAGCTGCATATTCAAAAAGATCATACGGTATATACCGGATTTTCCCGAGACAATTTAACGTTTAAAGTAGCAAAAGGAGAAAATAAAGATCGTTTTATTGATGAATATGTGCAAAACAACAAACATGAAGCAGGCATTGTCTATACAGCGACCAGAAAAGAAGCTGATCGGATTTATGAGAAACTGAAACGAAATCAGATCAGTGCAGGGCGGTATCACGGGGGCTTGGCTGACGATGTGAGAAAAGAGCAGCAGGAAAGATTTCTTAATGATGAGCTGCAGGTTATGGTGGCAACCTCTGCTTTTGGAATGGGCATTGATAAATCCAATATTAGATTTGTTCTGCACGCCCAAATTCCGAAAGATATGGAAAGCTATTATCAAGAGGCTGGACGAGCTGGGCGGGACGGTCTTGAAAGTGAATGTGTTCTCCTGTTTTCACCGCAGGATATTATGGTACAGCGTTTTTTAATTGAACAATCAGAGCATGAAGAGAAACAAAAGCAGGATTTGAAAAAGCTGAGACAAATGGTCGACTATTGTCACACGGAAGATTGTCTGCAGCGTTTTATTCTTATGTATTTCGGAGAAAAGGAGCCTGATGCGTGCGGACAGTGCGGAAACTGTACTGATACTAGGACGGCCCATGACGTGACACGAGAGGCGCAAATGGTCTTATCGTGTATCATTCGCATGAAAGAACGGTTTGGCAAGACGATGGTTGCACAGGTGCTGGCCGGATCTAGAAATAAAAAAGTTCTTGAAAACGGCTTTACCGATCTCTCAACATACGGGATATTAAAACACCAATCAGTAGGGGAAATCAGTGACTTTATCGAATTTCTTATTTCTGACGATTTCATTAGGATGTCAGATGGAACGTTTCCGACTCTTTTAGTCAGCAGTAAAGGAAGGAATGTACTAAAAGGGGAATTATCAGTCACAAGAAAAGAAGCATTAAAAGCGGCAGCGATTACTGAAAATGATGAGCTGTTTGAGCGTCTGCGCATGGTTCGCAAAGATATTGCGGCAGAGCAGGGTGTTCCGCCTTTTGTTGTTTTCTCTGACCAAACGTTAAAAGAAATGTCAGGCAAACAGCCCGTAAATGACGAGGAACTTTTGTCTATAAAAGGAGTCGGAGAACAAAAAAGAGCAAAATACGGCCGGCTTTTTTTACAAGAAATACAAGCTTATGCAAGGGTGACAGACTAAAAAAAGAGAAAATCAATCTTTTTTTCTATAAAAAACACATTTTATTTTCTCTTTTTTGCATCAGATTAAAAAGACTTGCGAAGCCTATTATATCAGGGGTTCAGCAAGTCTTTCCAGCCGAGAGAAATCCTTCATGTAAAGGAACTGTAATCTAAATCATATCTTTTTGTTATTGATTTGACATTTACGTGTGTTACGATAGCACCTGTTAGCCGCCAATAAAAAGCTAACAAGGGAGGATTTACTTATGAAGAAGACGATTATGTCCTTTGTAGCAGTTGCTGCACTTTCATCAACTGCATTCGGAGCTCACGCTTCTGCAAAAGAAATCACGGTGCAAAAGGGTGATACGCTCTGGGGAATCTCTCAGAAAAACGGAGTGAACCTAAAGGACTTAAAAGAATGGAACAAGTTAACTTCTGATAAAATCATTACAGGAGAAAAACTGACCATTTCTTCAGAAGAAACAGCCACTGCTGGGCAATATACAATTAAAGCGGGAGACACGCTGACAAAGATTGCTCAACAATTCGGAACGACAGTCAACAACCTGAAAGTTTGGAATAACCTAAGCTCTGACATGATCTATGCTGGATCAACACTTTCAGTAAAAGGTCAGGCAACAGCAGCAAACGCAGTTACTGAGAATACGCAAACAAGCGCACCTCAAACTCAAACAAAACAAGAAGCTGTGCAAAAAGAGCAACCTAAACAAGAAACAGTCCAACAACAACCAAAACAAGAAACAAAGGCTGCAGCAGAAACTTCTGTTCCTACAGAAGAAAAGGCTGTTCAATCAAATACAAATCATCAAGAAGCTTCAAAAGAACTAACAGTTACTGCTACTGCTTACACTGCTAACGACGGCGGCATTTCCGGCGTTACAGCAACAGGCATTGACTTAAATAAGAACCCGAACGCGAAAGTTATCGCGGTTGATCCTAATGTGATTCCTCTAGGTTCTAAAGTCTATGTTGAAGGCTACGGTGAAGCAACAGCAGGAGATACTGGCGGCGCTATTAAAGGTAACAAAATCGATGTATTTGTACCAAATAAAAGTGATGCATCCAATTGGGGCGTCAAAACTGTAAGTGTAAAAATCTTAAACTAATCATATAAATTGTGATAAAAGACGCGAGCTTTTGGCTTGTGTCTTTTTTTCATTGTGTAAAGATGTTTCTATCTTATGCTGATAAAAGAAAAGCGGTCCTGATGTTTTTCGCGTGTGAAAAATGGGTAGATGGTATATGTCCCTATCATCTAACTATTTTGCAGAAGGAGTTGCTGACTGTTGCTTTGGATTATTGTATCTTTTCTGGTTATCAATATCGGGATATTTCTATTTTCATGGCGGAGAACAAAGGAGGTTAACTTACAATCGTCCGATGGATATTTTCTCGGAGGAAGAAGTCTGACTGCGTTATATATCGGAAGCTCGCTACTGTTAACCAATTTATCAACAGAGCAGATGGTTGGGTTAAATGGACAAAGCTATGCAGGATCTATGACAGCGATGTCATGGGAAGCGAGTGCGCCGCTTGCGTTAATTTTTCTGGCGCTTGTCTTTTTGCCTCGTTATTTAAAAACAGGAATTACTACCATACCTGATTTTCTAGAGAAGCGGTTTGATCAAAGAACAAGACAGATCGTTTCTGTGCTGCTTATCATCGGCTACGCTGTTTCATTCCTGCCGACAGTATTGTATTCAGGCGCTCTCGTGTTAAATCAAGTCTTCCGCATTACAGATACATTTGGCATCAGCACATTTATGGCTGTTTTGCTGATATCCTTAATCATTGGCGTAACGAGCAGCTGTTATATCTTTTTTGGCGGATTGAAAGCTGCTGCATCAGCAGATGCCATATACGGAATCGGATTAATTTTAGGCGGTTTTTTTATTGTGATATTAGGAGTTCTTGCAGTCGGACAAGGCAGCTTTGGGGGCGGAGTTGCACAACTGACGGCTTTACATACAGACAAACTCAATTCAATTGATATCAGCAATTCGGCAGATGTGCCTTGGCCGACGATTTTAACAGGACTATTAGTGAATAATCTCTTTTATTGGGCTGTTAACCAAGCGATTGTTCAGCGGACATTAGGAGCGAAAAATCTAGCTGAAGGACAAAAGGGTGCTCTTTTAGCAGGTTTCTTTAAACTGATTGGCGTGTTTTATTTAGTCGTCCCCGGAGTGATTGCCTTTCATTTATATGGAGGCGGCATTAAAAATGCTGACAGTGTATATCCCCGGCTGATCGTCGATTTATTGCCGGCATCGCTTACCGGTGTATTCGCCGCTATTTTATTCGGAGCGATTTTAGCTCGTTTAACGGCTCTCTGAACAGTACCATTACGTTGTTTACTCTGGACATATACAAACCGGTCTTTAAGCCTCATGCAAATGAAGCTGATCTCGTCAAAACAGGGCGGATTTTTGTCGCGGTTCTCGGGCTGGTATCGATTGTCATCGCACCCTTTATTTTATATGCGCCATCAGGGCTGTACAACTATCTTCAAGAGATGTTCGGATTTTTTAATGTTCCGATATTAGCAGCGATCGTCATTGGCTTCTTTACAAAAAAAGTGCCGGCTTTAGCTGTGAAAATAGCAATACCAGCCCATATTGTTTTATACGGTTTATCAAAAATTTATTTAGGACACATTCATTTTCTATACATCCTTGCCGTACTCTTTCCATTTTCAGTGGCTGTGATGCTTCTGACAGGAAAGCTGTATCCGAGGGAAACGGACTATAAGCTCGATCACAACCCGCAAGTGGATATAACACCTTGGAAGCACGTAAAGCTGGCGTCCTGTATCATTCTGATTTTAGTTGCGGCGACGTACCTTGTGTTTTCTCCATGGGGAATTGCGGGTTAACAAAAAGGATCTTGGCACCTGCCAAGATCCTTTTTATTTAAACCAGCCTTTTTCCTTTGACCGGGTAATGGCTTCTATTCGGTTTTTCACTTCAAGTTTATCAAGAATCATTGAAATATAATTTCGCACTGTCCCGCTTTTGATGCTGAGTTCCTGAGCGATTTCTTTTGTGTTTTTACCGTCAGCCACAAGTTCGAGCACTTCTTTTTCTCTGTCTGTAAGAGGATTAGTCTCGCTGTATATGTCTTCCATCAGCTCAGGTGCATAGATGCGTTTTCCGTTCATGACGCTTCGGATTGCGCTCGCGAGCTCTTCGCTCGGACTGTCTTTTAACAAATAGCCCTTAACGCCAGCTTTAATGGCTCTATGAAAGTAGCCGGGTCTGGTAAAAGTGGTGAGGATAATAATGTTACAGCCTGTATCCTTTAACTCCTCAGCAGCTTCAAGCCCCGTTTTTCCGGGCATTTCAATGTCCATAATGCATACATCAGGCTGATGTTTTTTGACAAAATCAACAGCATCTTGACCGTTTGTACCTTTGCCGACAACTTCCATATCGTCTTCTAAATTCAGAAGTGATCCTAAAGCGCCCAAGAGCATTTGCTGATCTTCCGCAATAAATATACTAATCATATAAGCCATCCTTTTTTGTTTATTTTGAGTTATTAGGAATTGACATGGTAAGCTTGGTGCCGTTTTTTGTATCAATGTGTAGGCTCCCGTTTGCAAATTCAAGCCGTTCTCTCATGCCAAGCAGGCCATGTCCTTTTGAAAAGTATTTCTCTTCACCTTGAAACGTTCCATCGTCAGTCACTGTAATGACAACTTCCTTCCAGAGCTGTTGAATGTCGACTCGGCAGGTCTTAGCCTGACTGTGTTTGACGACATTAGTGACCGCTTCCTTTAAGCACATGCTTAATATGTTTTCATTAAGCATTGAGATATTATCCGGCAATTGATCTTCCTCGTAGATAAACGTAATGCCGGCTGCTTCAAGAATTTGTTTGATGTTTATGATTTCATCCTTGAGCCGGATGCCTTTCATGGAAGATACGATTTTTCTGACTTCATTTAAAGAAGTTCTCGCAGTTTGCTGAACGCTTTTTAGTTCACGTGTTGCTTGTTCAGGGTCTTTGTATATCAATTTTCTCGCCAAATCGCTTTTTAAACCGATTAGAGAAAGCTTTTGCCCAAGTGTATCGTGGAGGTCACGGGCAATTCGCTGCCGCTCTTCTAATTTCACCAGGTCAGCAATCCGTTCATTTGCATTCTCGAGTTTTTCTTCCAGTCGTTCGCGTTCCTTGCGGCTTCTAATACTGAACGGCAATAAAATCGCGCTGATGAGGGTAATGACGACAAAAGGAATTTGAGTCAGAAAGAATTCTTTTTTTAATACGAGGCTGAAATTGGCTGCGACGGCGGCGCTTATTAAATGAACGTAATATAAAATATGAAAAGGGACACGTTCTTTTATGTTTCCAATAAAATACGCAATAAAAAAAGCAAAATAAATATAACTGAACAGCGTAATGGAAGCGGTTGAAATGCCGATTAATAAAAACGCCCACAAATAAATGGCCCAGCCTTTTGAGACAAAAGCAAATCTATATATCGAAAAAAATAAAAGCGTCAAAATGATGCCGACGATGATAACAAATGTAGATGATGATTGCCATATAAAGTAGAAGGGAAGGATGAAAAATATCGTCCATATATAAGGCGTAATCCCGCTTAGTTTTTGAAATGTAAAATGTTTTTTAATCATGATATTCCCTCATTTTCAGCTTTTCATCTTATATGTAACTTTATCATTGCGAAAGCCAGAATGCACCCTTGAACAATAAAAAGGAAGCCTTCTTGTGTATAAGAGAAGACCTCCTTCATCATCAGGCGTTCCGCAGCTTCTGTTTTTCTGTTGAATCAGGCGGTAGGCTGGAAGGAATATGTTTGATATTCCGAAATGATACAAATTGTTTTTTATCTTCATCCCAAAGTCGGAATGCAAGTGACTGCAGACTTGTTTTTAAGGTAATTGTCGGTACGTTTTTCAATGGTTCGTGATGTTCATGAGCAACTTCAAGCTTATAGTTAGGCACCTTTGGACTCAAATGGTGAACATGGTGGTACCCGATATTGCCTGTGAGCCATTGAAGCAGTTTCGGGAGTTGATAAAATGAACTGCCTTCCACAGCTGCCTGGACGTAGCTCCAGTTTTCATCTGCTTCAAAATAAGAATCTTCAAAGGTATGCTGCACATAAAACAGCCAAACCCCGATTGAACCTGAAATCAGAAAAATAGGGCCCTGCACCAGTAAAAACGATTGCCAGCCAAAGATCAGACAGCAAGCAGCAGCCAACGCCACAATTGCCAGATTCGTAAGATATGTGTTTACACGTTCTTTACGTCTTGCGCCTTTTTTGTTAAAACGGTTAGTAATCAGAAAAACATAAATCGGTCCGAGAATAAACATGATAAACGGATTTCTATAAAGCCTATATGCAAGCTTTGTTCGTGTAGATGCAGCTTTATATTCGTTTACTGTTAACATCCAGATATCTCCTGTCCCGCGTTTATCCAGATTGCTGCTTGTCGCATGATGAATCGAATGGCTATGCTGCCATTGAAGGTAAGGGAATAAAGTCAGGACACCTGTCACAAAACCGAGAATATGGTTATAGCGCTTTTGTTTGAAAAACGATTGATGGCAGCAGTCATGGAAGATGATAAAAATTCTCGTCAAAAATCCTGCGGCAATTACTGTTAATGCTATCGTAAGGAGATAGGAGACATTGAGGCTAAAATAAGCAAGAAACCACAGTCCGAAGAAAGGGATAAACGTGTTCAAAAGCTGAATCAGGCTGTTTTTTGTTTCGGGTTTAGCAAAAGCAGCGACTTGCTTTGTCAGCTGTTTTTGTTTATGTGCAATGGTTTGTTCAGTCATAGTAAGTATCCTCTCATTGTGTGTCTCGGTTAAGTATACGCTAATCAGAGAAGTCCTTTGTAGTAGCACACATCATACATCATATATGACATTTGTCATGGCGGTCGTGCGTCTTGCATAACTGTTTGCACTAAAAAAGCTTGTAAAAAAATTTACAAGCTGATTAATGTTTGTCGATCCATATTCGTGATGTACCCGCAACAGCTTCAACCCTGCATGTTCCCCCTATAGGAAACGTGGCAATTGGTGAGGTGTGTCCGGCATTTATATTTGCGATGATTGGGAGGCCGGATAATTCTTTTTTTGTTTTAATCATGGCTGTTACCTGCTCTATTGATACATTTGATGCTTTTTGAAATCTGCCGATCAAAACCGCCTTCACATGAGAAAAAGCGGGGAGGTGGATGAGGGATTGCAAATCGCGGTCAAACATGTGGATGTCTGACATATAATCGTCTTCAATCAATAAAATCGTATTTTCTGTTTCAGGAAAATACTCCGTTCCCTGCAGCAAATTAAGCGTGCAAAGGTTTCCGCCAATCAAGGTGCCTTCCGGAGATCCCTCATGGATGACAATAGGGCCGTTATGAGGATAAAAGCGCCTGTGTTCTTGATCCAAATACCAGCGGTCATCGCTCCATTCGCTAGAAGGGTGAATCTCAAACGGATCGTCTGAAGCGCAGCAAGAAAGAAAATACTCTTTTGTATATTCGAGTCCTTTTTTCATTGCGAATGTTGAAAAGTGGGGGCCTGAATACGTAACAAGGCCCGTTTTTTGATAAATGGCGTTGCCAAGAGCCGTTATATCGGAATAGCCGCACAGAATTTTTGGATGCTGTTTGATTTTCTCGTAATCAAGATAACGCAGCAGCTGATTTGAATTGGAACCGCCGAGTGTCGTTAAAATCGCTTTGACCCCGGGGTCGAAAAAGGCAGCGTGCAGATCATGGACTCTTGATTCGATAGAAGATGAATCAAATTCGTTACATTCATTTGCATGTTCAGCGATGGTTACCCGATAACCTAAGCTTTCTAACGCCGTTTTTGCTTGAATTTTTGCTTCGTTTGATAATTTAGACATGCTGGTCGCGGGAGACACGATCCGGATTTCGTCTCCCTTTTTCAGTTTTGAGGCGTACATAGATTCCTCCATCAATGGTTTTACACCATTACAGCACATCTTGGCTCGTTCTTCCAGGCCTTTTTACAAATCAACCCACTTAATGCTGCCTGATTGTGTATCATGATCGACACATACTTTGAATTGATGTTTTTCATAAAAATGAATCAGCCGGTCTACATGATTCCAGTCCCGCTTGGCAATGTCGCCGGTGACTTTCGGGATATTGTGGTCTCTGGCGATATCTTTTAAATATTTCATGCAAATAGAACCAAACCCGTGATTCGGAGGGCCTTTTATGTCGCCGATATGAATGGCATCTTCCTTGTAAGACGCTACAATTGAAAAACAGTCTTTACCTCTGTAAGCCGTTTTACAATCAGTAAGCATAATTTTGCATGTTTGGCCATCATCAATCGATGAAACAATCATCCATTCTTCATGTTTCGATTGATCAATACCAAGCACTTTGGCATCTTTAGATAGATCCTTCATATTCTCCTGCATGCGGTAAATTTGAAATTCTAAATCATGCAGTTCTTCCTCAAGTTCTTCGCGATTTTTTTCTTTAACAGTAAACAAGATCAAACTCCTTTCAAAAAAACAGTTTTAGAAACACAATTACCAATTGTATTAGATAAGAGGGGCATCTGTAAATAACAAATCCATTATTACTAGAAATTAGCGCAAAGTAAGGTTTGATCGTTTCTAAGAGAGGAAAAAGAAAACTAACCTGTTGAAAAAGGAGGAATCGGAATGGCGATTGATTCATTGATTAACAAATTACAGTATGTCCAATTGGAACCGCCCGATAAAATTCTCTCCCTATATCTCAATACAGACATGAGAGATCCAGAGCAGCAGGGGGGAGAATGGAAGATTGCCCTAAAGTCAGGATTCGGCCGATTAAAAGAGTATTTGGCAGCAAGTGATCCAAAGGAAGAGAAGTGTCTGCAAGGTATCAGAACGAAAATTGAGCAACACCTCAATGAAATGGGAAAAGACATGCCCCGCAGTCTCGTGTTTTTTGTTTCCGATAGCGGTATATGGGAACCAATTAAGCTTCAAATCCCTGTAGAAACAAGATTTTACTGGGAAGAAACAGCTGTTCTGGATCAGCTAAAAGGGCTACGCCAAACGTACCCAAGTACGGCGTTTATTTTAACTCAGCAACATGAAGTGAAAATTATTGAAACCGTATTAGGTGAAATTGAGGCGGTTGAGCATTATGAGTATGATATCATCAATGAGTCGTGGGAGAATCGCCATTCCTCTGCAAAAAAAGCGGTACCGTTTGAAGAGGACCGAATGAAGGAACATGTAACGGAGAACCAGACAAGACTGTATAAGCGGCTGGCTGCCAACCTTGATCAAAAAGCGGCCGCGAAAAGATGGGAACGAATGGTCATCGCCGGTGATAAAGAAACGGCGGATATCTTGGATCAGCATATGAATAAACCCATTCATTCGAAAATTCAAAAGAACCTTCTAAATGAAAATGAACATAAGGCCATTGAGCATTTAATCAAAGAGGCGTGAACCTAACAGGGCCGGGGCTACAAGCCGCCGGCCTTTGAAGTGTGTCTAATTTCTGACGAAGCATACGAAAACGTTGACAACCTCTTCGAATTTGCATACGATTTGGATAGCCAGTACAAATAGGAGAGGTCATCAAATGAATCAAACAGAAAATAAACCGAAAAATTATACGGGGATTGTCCTTACGCTGACAGTTCTGATTAACGGTTTAATCGCAGTGCTGTTTTTTATGCCTAAATTAGATCAGTTCAGCCATGCGAATATTCACATTTTGCCTATGCTGAATGCGATATTCAACAGCTTTACGTTTATCTTCTTATTGGCCGCGCTGATTATGATTAAACAGAAAAATATTAAAGCTCATAAACGCTTTATTTTAGCCGCTTTCACAACAACATTACTATTTTTGATTTGTTATGTTGTTTACCATTCGATTGCAGAGAATACGCTGTATGGCGGAGAAGGTATTATGCGTTCGATTTACTTCTTTATCTTAATTACGCATATCTTCCTTTCTGCAATCATTGTGCCGCTTGCGCTATTTACACTGATCAGAGGCTTCAGCATGCAGGTGGAGCGCCATAAAAAAATTGCCAGATGGACAATGCCTCTGTGGCTGTATGTAAGCCTTACAGGCGTTGTAGTATATCTGATGATATCACCGTATTATTAAAAGCCATACTGAGTATGGCTTTTTTTGCGCTTGTAAATATGGCAAAAGCCCAAATCAGTTGGGCTTTTGTCAGTAAATTGATAGACTCCTATTTATGAGCTTTTGATTCCATGGTTTCAAGTGTTGCAACCTGCAAAGATTCTTCAACAGTTTTTGTTTTTTCTTTTACTTTTTCTGCATACGTGTAATCACCGTAGCAATACGGATAGCGGAAATTATTCACATTTCCCCCGCAAGTATACAGATCGGGATTTTTTTTGACTTGCTGCTCGGAGTATTGTTTTGCCAATTCCTCAGTATGCGCGCCTCCATGATCAGCTACAAAATCAATGTAACCTGCCCCCATGTTATAGCTTTGAATAATGGTATCCAAATCCACATCTTTTTCCTTACCGGTCTTGTACATGAGGGTAAATTGCTTGATGCCTTGTTTAACACTGAGTTGAGGATCTGTTATCTCATTGCGTTTTAACCCCAGAGATTCAGAGGACTGCATGGGATCATTGCCTTTTCCTTTTGACTCCTGATACATCATGCCAAGTATGAGTGATGTATAATGAGAGAGTCCTTGATTTTCAAGCTCGTCTTCCACCAGCGGTTTATAATCGGTTAAACGTTCCAAAACAATCGTTTTTGTATCGATCGGAAGTTTTTTGATTAAATCCCGGTTGAAAAAAAGCAATACCAATAAAAAAGAGGCGGTGACAAAGACAAAAATCATTATAAAACCCGCAGCAGCGAAACAGCCTTTTCTCTTTTTCTTCATTGTGTTTCACCCTTAATGTTTGAAGCAATATGACTTTTTTATTATGACACAGAACGGTATATCAGACCAAGTACAAACCTGATTTGAAACATAAATTTAAACTATGAGATTGAATTGGAATACAAGTGGACTGGTTTGCACCCAAGCACATTTGTTATAAGATAAAACTACGAATAAAGAAAGGTGATACAGATGACTGAATTTAGAGAAACGGACCGGACAGCTGCTGATCTGGACGAGGAAACGCTGTTTCTAGTCGCACAAACATTCAAAGCGCTTTCTGACCCTACCAGAATCAGGATTCTCCATTTATTATCCCAGGGTGAACATGCTGTAAACGGAATTGCGGAAAAGCTGAATTTACTGCAATCTACTGTCTCCCACCAGCTCAGATTCTTAAAAAATCTCCGGCTTGTCAAATCGCGCAGAGAAGGAACATCCATTTACTACTCTCCGGAGGATGAACACGTTTTAGATGTTCTTCAGCAGATGATCCATCATACACAACATGATTAAAAAAGACATCCTTGCTTAATCGCTGCTAGCGGGCAAGGATGTCTTTTTCTTTATTGCGTCTGTTCTGATCGAGTTCGTTTCTGCTGAGCTTAATGACAAAAGAGGAAAACCCGATATAATAAACAGCTATCAGAAAAAAGACGCCAATTGTCAGAGGATCTGTTCCGATTGACTGACTGTACGATTCAAGGCTGTTTAGATCAGGCGAGGTAAGATAGAGCTCTGTCACTCGATAAAGAAATCTTGATAAAAATAAGGTTAAAAGAATCATTTCTACCCAAATATGAGTGCGAAAATAGATTTTTCCTCTGCGTTTTTCAAAGGAGATGTTTTTCTTGGCGAAAAAGACAAGGAGCCAGCCGCCAAGAATGCCGAAAATGAGATATCCATATAAAAAAGGGTGAATGACGCTGAAGATCGAAAGACCAAAAGCAAACAGCGAGAAAAGAATCATACGGGTAAACAGCCAGCGAGGCTTCAGCGGCTGATACCCAATGGACCTTTTAATTTTTTTATACAGAAAAAAGATAAGAATCATGGCAGGATAAATGCTCTGAAGTGTAAGATGCATGATGTGAAATCCCCTCCGTTGAGAAGTGTATGCTTATCCGGTTCAAAATAGTAGCTGAAAACAATACTGAACATAAAAAAGAAGGGGAAACCCCTGTTTTCATAACATATGCGGAGGTTCTTTGGGCCGCATAATAGATATGCCCAAGCGTTATAAAAATGTTATGATTAATTTCTCTGGAAAACAATAGAAGAAAAGGTGCACAAAATGAAACTGGAACGTTTGTTAGCAATTGTTGTGTTATTAATCAGCAAAAAACAAGTGCAGGCCGCTGAACTTGCTGAGATGTTTGAAGTATCCGTCAGAACAATTTACCGTGATATTGAGACGATCAATAGGGCTGGTATTCCGATTGTGACCTCACAGGGCTCCGGGGGCGGAATTGGCATTATGGAAACGTATCGGCTTGAGAGAGAGTGGCTGAAAGAGGAGGAATTATTTGCGATTGCTTCTGCTTTGCAGAGTGTCTCATCTATGTACGAACCTGTTTCTCACAGCACAGCTTATCAAAAAATCAAGCACCTTATACCGGAGCAGTCTGCTGAAGCATTTAAGCACCAAACAGAAAAATGGTTTATTGACATGACGGCTTGGGGCCGAACTGAGGATCAAAAGGCGCTTCGTGAGAAAATCAGTGCCGCCATTGATCGATTGTCGACGATATCATTTACATATACAAACGCAAGCGGGGAAACACTTCTTCGTGAAACGGAACCTTACACTTTGGTTTGCAAGGCGGGGCACTGGTATTTATATGCCTATTGTCTAGTTAGAAACGATTTTCGCTTTTTTAAACTGAACCGAATGAAAGATCTGACCATCTCACATCAGTCCTTTATCAGAAAAGATATTCAGCTGGAGACCTTGCCGTGGGATAAGAACTGGTACCAAAAGGACCGTTTAACTGAGCTGGTCATTCTTGTTCAGCCGTCAGCTCGTCAGCGCATACGTGAATGGTTCGGATATGATGTTCTTCATTGTGATGAAGATGAGAACTGCCGGGCCGTGATTTCTCTTCCTGAAGATCAATGGCTGATCGGTTTTTTGCTGCAGTTTGGAAAGGATATTGAGATTCTGGAACCTCTTCATATACGGGATAAAATAAAAGATACCATTCACCAGATGCAAAAAGTATATGAAACCTGACATACTGCTGTCAGGTTTCTTTTTTTATAATCTAAGTAAAAAGGAGGGATCGTATGAGTTTTTCACATATGACACACTTAAAACAGAAACGGTTTGCCGGACTTTCACGGCGGACAAGCAACGCATTGGAAATGACGGAAGAAAGGCGGATCCCGGCACTGTGGGATCAATTCTGGCAGCAGGATATGAGCATTCTTTTCTCACAGGCTGAAAAAGATCAAAGCATTATCGCCTTATATTCCAATTACGAGCAGGAGACGAATGGGTTTTACACGTTTTCAGTCGGAACGTTTCAGGAGGACAGCCGCACTCTTCCAGAACCATATGAAAACATTGCTCTGCCGGCTTCCGCTTATGCTGTATTCACTTCCAGAATCGGCCCTATTGAAGAGGTTGTGCTTGAAACGTGGAAGGAGATTTGGGCTTGGGATAAGCGTTATCTGCGTACATTTACAGGTGACTTTGAGATGTATGATCAAAGTGCAGCAGTACCTCACCGGGCGCAAGTTAACATATATATCGCCATAAAACATTCATAATGCTCTTGAAAAACTAATGGTGTTAGTTAATAATGAAACTAACACCATTAGTTTTTTGTTAGGGGGAATAAATAAATGAGAGTTACTCAGCATCAAACCGTTTGGCAGCTGACTTTTTTTCCAACATTATTTCCGGTCAATTGCTATTTAGTAGAGGAAGAAAACGAAGTCACCCTTATTGATGCCGCACTTCCGGGCAGCTATAAAGGAATTATTCAAGCTGTAAATCAGTTGGGAAAACCGCTTCAGCATATTTTACTGACCCATGCACATGGGGATCATGTCGGATCACTGGATGCATTGACACAAGCATTTCCTCATGCAAAGGTGATGATCTCAGAACGGGATTCTTTCCTGCTGCAAGGTGACATGTCCTTGCGTCATGATGAACCGCACACACCTATAAAAGGAGGTATTCCGAAACACGTACAAACAAAGCCTCACCATCTGCTGACGGGCGGTGAAACAATTGGTTCTCTGTTTGCAATTTCTACACCGGGCCATACACCGGGCAGTATGTCATTTCTTGACACAAGAAACGGCACTATCATAGCTGGAGATGCGTTCCAATTGCGCGGAGGAATCGCTGTATCAGGCCAGATGAAATGGGCGTTTCCTTTTCCCGCTTTCGCCACATGGAATAAGGATGAAGCCATCAAAAGCGCACAATTGCTCGTCGACAAGTCACCTTCCTGTCTCGCTGTCGGACATGGGAATTTCCTTAGCTCACCCGCAGAACGGATGCGCCAGGCGATCCAAAAAGCAAAGAAAGGATGATGAACATGTCACCGAGAATTGGATTGAGCCAAAAAATGATTGTAGACGCCGCAGCGGAGATTGCCGATCAGGAGGGCTTGAATAGTGTCACACTTGCCGCACTGTCTAAAAAAATGAATGTACGCCCTCCGTCACTGTATAATCATATCAACGGACTGCAAGCGATCAGAACAGAGCTCGCTGTCAGCGGGCTGACAAAGCTTTTAGATCATATGGCAGACTCCGTAACAGAACAAAAGGGTGATTCCGCTATGCTTTCTTTAGCTCATGCATATGTGGATTTTGCAGTTGAAAATCCCGGATATTATGAAGCAGCTTTGCTCAAGGTCCAGGACAAAAGGATGGAAATTGTTTCAGATCATATTGTCCAGCTTGTCTCGAAGCTGCTCATTGAAAACGGCTATGCAAACGAAAAGACTGTGATTCACGCGACAAGGGGGCTAAGAAGCCTGTTGCATGGCTTTACGGCTTTGATCGCAAAAGAAGCATTTGAACGTGAAGAGGATATTTCAGAAAGCCTGTCATTTTCAATTCGGACGTTTTTGTCAGGATTATTAATGAACAATAAAAATGTTATGTAAACTATTTAATAGATGTCTTATATTTCTGAATATTGTATAATGTCATGGGAGTATACATAGGGGAGAGACAGGACATTCACAAAATTGAGGTTAGCGGCAGCATCATGGGGGGACTCAGTAACATCTATTTGCAAGTGCTGAAAGAAAATCTGGCGGTAGTTTCTTTATATGAAAAAATCGGATTTTTTCATATATCGGAACACCATTACCGGATCAAAAGATGACCAAAGGAGGGGATTGCTGATGGACTTGCTTCAAGACATAATTTGCGAAAAACGGACATATACACGCCTTTATCATTCACATCAGCATAAATACAGCCAATTTCTTTTTCCGCTTGAAGGGTGTATTGATCTTGAGACAGAGGGACGCGAGGTGAAATTAAAGCCGGATCATTTTTTATATATTCCGCCTGAGTGCGAGCATCGTTTCCGGTCAATCGGCAGAAATGAATGTCTTGTACTGGATGTTCCGCTTCATACGATGAAAATTAACGAGTATCGTGCAACATCGGGAATTGAAGCTGCGCTCGATCCATTCTGGTCTTCGATCAGGTACTTGCTGACTGAGGAAGAAAAGGCCGGCACCGCGAACTCACTGCATATGCTTGTTCAATACATAAAAGAAAAGCTGCAATCCCATACATACGCCTCAATTGCCTACATTCACAGCCATTTATCTGAGCGGCTGACGATTAAGAAGCTGGCAGAAATCGAGCATTACCACCCAGCTTACTATTCAAGTTGGTTCAAGAAGCAGACGGGGCAGTCTCCGCAGAACTATATTGCCAATCTTCGTCTCGAGGAAGCGAAACGAATGCTGATGGAGAAAAAGGAAACCCTTACTGTCGTGAGCGAGGCGCTGGGCTTTCAAAATCTCTCTTCATTCACAAGGTGGTTTACAAAAAGTACAGGCATGCCGCCCCGGCTGTATCAAAGCACCTTATATATGGATAAAAAATGATGGCTCTATGGTTAAACGAACCTTACATATCTCTTTTATAATAGGAGAAAAAGGAGCTATTAATATGGCAGTCATTGAGGACTTTGAGAAATTGGATATCAGAACAGGCACTATTGTAAAAGCGGAAGAATTTCCTGAAGCAAGAGTCCCGGCGATTAAGCTTGTGATTGATTTTGGAGCAGAAATCGGCATGAAACAATCGAGCGCGCAAATTACGAAGCGTTACCACCCGGAAGATCTCATCAACAAGCAAATCATAGCAGTCATCAACTTTCCGCCGCGCCGGATTGCCGGATTTAAATCGGAAGTGCTAGTCCTTGGCGGGATTCCTGGCCAGGGTGACGTCGTCCTGCTGAAGTCGGATCAGCCTGTCCCAAACGGCACAAAAATCGGATAACATAAAAAAGACGTTTGCCTAAGGCAAACGTCTTTGCGTATTGAGGCGATGCACCACACGCCACATTCGTGTGCGCCGCAAAGGGCATGTACATCGACTTACACAATTCAGCTCATCGCTATATGAATATAGCATGGCGGGTGAAGGAATGCAAGGGTTACTTTGTAATTTTTTATTCGTATCTTATTTTGCTATATTTACTGTCATTGTAGATGTACATATTCATATTAGTATTGAGTAATAACCAGTTGGTTTTTTGTGATAGGATGTTCCAAAAACAGCTTGAGCGAATATACCAGCCCAGGAGTATTTAAGACCAGGTAAACCTATAGCTTGCTCATAATTCAGCTGCAGTGTCTATGTTCTTAGGGTTCCCTCTAAAACGATCTACAACCTTTCATTTTGTTGATGGTGGCACAGCTTGAATTGAAATTTCTCCATTCTCTTGAATGACTGGAATTGATGATGTTATAACTAATTCTTGAAGTGGTGTTGAATTAACCTAAGTGATATCACTTGGTGTAGGTTCTGAGGTGGATTCTGCGGAGCCGCTGTGAAGAATAGGAGTCCGAGTGATAGGGTAGATAGAACTGTTTTTTTCTCTTCACGATCAATACAGCTTTTGAGACTTGTTGAATTTCTTTTTCCATGCGTACTTTTTCAGCATCATTTGAGCTACAAGCTGCCAACGATAGGCTCAAAGTGAATGCGGTTATTGTGAATTTAATTTTTCCTTAATATCATTGCATTTCTCTTTAAGACTTTCTGGCGTATGTTAAAATTTTACTGAATTCATAGTCAAAAGGGGAATGTTTTATGCTGGGAATCAACGTTGAAAAAACAAATGAAAACTTAATTATCAATTGGCAGCTATCCAAAATTGAAATTCCAATCAAAGAAATTAACGATGTATTCCTTGACCCAAACTATGGGGGAGAGGAGAAAAGCGCAGTCAGGATTGGGTTTCCTTATGGCTCTACTGATAGGGTAGTAATTAAAACAGCAAATAACACTTACATTTTGTTCACTACTAATGCTGCTTCTATTATGAATAAAATCATTAATGCTTAAAGTATTTAAGTTTCATTATCAAATGAGGTGATTTATTTGACTAACTTTATTCATAAGACCGTAAACGGTTTGAAAAGTCTCTTAAATGAAAAAGGAGCCATTAAATTGTTTTGTTCTGAAGGATATATCATGGAGTTCCTTGTTACATTTTCACAGGACAAAGCAACCCTGAATGACATTCAAAGCTTTGAGGCTAAACACCAGCTTACCCTTCCAGATGATTATCAGAAGTTTATTACACTACATAATGGTGCGAAAATTTTTCAGATCCTTGCTGATGGGGAGAATATAGGTGGAGGACTTTATTTATTTAGCCTTGAAGAGATTGAAGAAGAATTAAAATATGAGGATTTGTTTGAAGGCATCAATGGCATCCCAATTGGGCACTTATTAGAAGGTTGCCATTTGATGATCGACAAAGATAAATTGGGTAAAGGTGATCCCAACTATCTCTTTATTTTTCAAATGGGTGAGTATACACCATTAAATTTAAATTTTGAGCTATTTTTAGATCGGTATATACAATCCAATGGGGCAACTTTTTGGGAATGGCGCTACTATACCGCAGAAAATTATTATAGAACACGATAGCAATATGTATAAGGCCGTCATTTTTCGGCTGTCTTTTTCTGTTATTCAAATAGATGGTTGTTGTAAAATTTACATAGAGCAAGCATGGAAGGAGAATGATATGAAGGTTTTTGAAGCTGATTCACTACTCTCTGAAGCGGATAAAAGAACCAAAGAGTATAAGGAACTAAGGTCGCAAATGGTGAAGCTCAAAAAAGCGTTTAAAGACGTAGCTGATCTGGATGACAGCGAGTTTTCAGGCAAGGGCGCTAACAATATCAAAGCATTTTATCATGATCATGTAGGTGTTACAGACCAATGGATTGATCTTATCGATATGAAGGTTGCTTTCTTAAGCAGCGTTTCTGCAAAACTTGAAGATGCAAAGATGTCAGATGCATACATAGAAGAATCCTTTTTAGAACATGAGCTGCTAACGCCTACACAAAATCAATTATGTCTGAAAAGAAATCGATGAAAGACATTCTGAATGACATCAATGATATTCTTCCTCATGAAATATTCTCAACAGAAGACTTCAAAGACAAACTTTCTACTGCAGATGACAAACGTGAAAAAACAATCGATAAGTTGAACAAGCTTGATGAGGATTTAAAAACGGAGTACGCTGAGACTGAGCCAAACGAACAATTCATTCAGCAAGACTTTAAAAAGCTGCAGGAATCAACAGGTAAAGGGAAGAACGCTACACCAATTCACTACAACGCCAAAGCGTATAGAGAAAGTGACATACATAAGAAAAAAGGCGATATTGAGAAGCATTCTGAAGCATACTTGAGCGTGAAAAAAGAAGAAGCAGAAAAACGTGAAATTAAGGAATTGAAAAAGAAACTTAATGATGGTGTGTCTGATCCTGATGAGTATTTAGAGATTGCTAAGAAAGCAGGCTACGAGAATCTGGAGCCGGCTCAAGTACAGCTTGCAATGCAAATTGAACAAGCAAAGCAGCTAGAAGAAGCAGGAGAGATCACTTGGGATATCGTAAAAGGTGTAGAAGTTGGTTTATACGATGTTGGGAAAGACACTGTAACCGGCATATGGGACTTTATCACCGATCCAGGAGAAACACTCTCAGCGCTGGGCAATGCAGTTATTCATCCAGTTAAAACATATGATGCCATTTCAGCAGCAATAGAAGAATCGTATCAAAAAGATATGGTGAATGGAGATGCCTATTCTAGATCAAGATGGATCACCTATGCTGTTGGTTCAGTGGCTGTAGCTGTTGTTGGAACAAAAGGTGCAGGAGCTATAAACAAAGCAGATGCAGCGGGCAAGGTAATAAATAAAGCAAGTCAAGCAGGGAAGAAAATGAAGGATGTTAAGATACCAGATTTGCTGCCTTATAATCCTAAGTATAAGCTTGCTCTAGCAGATAACGTACCATACAATGTGGTTGATAGCCAAAACCTTAAGAATGATCTTTTGACTAATGCGAAGAAATTACCAGATGGAACAAGAAAGCCGTTTACTGGACAAAAGATTAATCCACCATGGTTAAATAAAGAAAAGTATGAAGCGTATGAAATAAAGGGGAAGGTAAAGGCGAAGGGGGAAGTTAAAGTTGTAAGTCGAAGAGTGTATACTATGAAAGATATAGATATTAATCAAAAAACGGAATTCGGCGTTACAAATCTTCAACTAATGAAAAACGGGAATGCCCCTTATGCAAAAGATGGCACACAGATTAATTTACATCACTTGATTCAAGAAGAACCTGGCCCAATGCTTGAAATTCCGAACAGTTTGCATACAAAATATAGTGATGTCATTCATAAGCTTATGTCTGATGGTGAAAGTTTTAGAAATGATAAGGTTTTAAAAGCCCAATACGAAAGCTTTAGAAAGAGATATTGGAAGTGGAGAGCGAAACAATTTGAGAATGAGAATTAAGGTGTTAAAATGATTTATTCGAAGGTTGAAAACTTTATTAATGAAAACAAACAAAATGCTATATTTACAGATGGTGCAAGTCATGAAAACATTGGTCGCATTGAAGAAAACCTCCAATGCAATCTTCCCAATAGCTATAAATGGTTTTTAGAAAAATACGGTGCAGGGGGTTTATTCGGTGTTTTAGTTTTAGGCTACAATTTTGATCATGCATCAGTTGTAAATAGAACTATTGAATATAAAGAACACTATGGCCTTACTGATGGACTTGTGATTATTGAAGATGTTGATTATTTTGCTTACTGTCTAGATACGAATAAAATGAAAGACGGAGAATGCCCTGTAGTTGAATGGGATAGGATAATTGGTTATCAAGATACTGTTGCAGACAGCTTTATTGAATTTTTTTATAATAAGATTCAGGAAGCGAAAGATGGCTGGGATGAGGATGAAGACTGGGAAGATTAAGCAAAAGTATTACAAATAAGGCCGAAACTTATTGAATCTGAGCTCATATGATATACATTAAGGTATCAAGGTCATTGATGGCATGATACTGAAAAAGGAGTGAGGTTCATGGGAGGATTTTATTTCTTTGGTGCTTTGATTTTAACTTTTTTGCTAGGTGTTGGCTTATTATCTCTTGGTGCTTATATACTTTGGAAACTCATAAAGATGCGCTAGGTTTGATGGAGGCTCGCTTTTGACTTAAAATAGCTGTTTGCTTAATCTCACTTTTTGAAAGTTGTTGTCCCTGAGTAGCTGTACTGTGGGCTTAGTGAAGATAGGGCTGATGATACGATTAACACAATACCAAAGTATTGTTGCTTGTCGAACCTATATCCTCAATCTAAATAAAATAATGGTTTTAACCATAAAGCAATAGTATTGCAAATACCATTTCTATATGGTTATAATTAGGGTAATGATACAATTATATAATTATTTTTTTGCATTTTGATTTAAGGAAATGCATAAAATAAAAAGACCGAGGTGCGCCAACACCCCGGCATGTACAAAAAGCTGCCCATCAAAGGGCTTGCTCAGATGTCGTTCTAGATAGACCTAGCCCTTCAGGTGTCTAAGCTCAAGGGAGGTCTATTTTTTATTTATATACGTCAACAGGGCAATTATAAATGACCCGAATGCAAGCATTAGCATTAATGCCTGGAATGTTGACATAGCCTCACCCCCTTTCATAGGGGATGAGCAAGACTCCCTAGAGTGAGCAAACTTAATGTACAGGAAATATTATACTATACATAAATCCCCTTGTCGTTAAAAATTCACAATATATTGATAACGAGCAAAACGAAAAGTGAGGGTTGAATATGAAGACTGTTAGCCAAGAAATCCAAGATTTATCCATTAAATCCTTGGGGGCAACTTTTAGTAAACTTTCAAATGCTTACAAAAGCATGACAGAAAAAGGTTCAAACACAATTCTTGTCAAAAAGAGACTAAACGCAGTAAAAGTTGGTTTAGAAAGCCTAAAAGGTACTTGGAATGGTGAAGATTTTTGCTATGAGCAAGAAATCATATTGACTTCTAAAGAAGTTCTACAAGATATCATTCCATCTATTGAAAAACAAATAGCAAAAGCGAAAGAAGGCAGTTCTCAAAAAACATTAAATGAGCGTCGCTTAACTGCATTAAAACAGGCAATCGAATCCTTAGAGAACCGTCTTATATAAGACAGTAAACTGTTCCGGAATCGGGCGCGTTACATAAACAAGATTGAAGGAAACCCTATTTACTATGGTTTCCTTTTATTTTTGCGTATTTATCAACATTAAAATTTAACAGAGCCTTATTAAATCATATGAGTGATTGCGATATTTAACATGTGTAAAAATGGAACAGTTGCTACAATTATAAAAAGCTCTGAGAGGATTGTGATTATTAAATTGGTATTTACAATTGACATTAACCAATGTTGGAATACCTTCACAGCTAGCTTGAACGGGACAGAAGGTAGTGCGTGCTTTTTGATTATAGTAAGTATTGTAAAAGGAGTACGTGTTAACAACCTCATGTACTCTCTTAAATTATTTTAATATTATCTTGCAATGAATTAACCTAATTCCACTATAGAGTCTCAGACTTTACTTGTTTCATAGAGTGAAACTTACTTCGTTCTGCATGTGGAATGAATTACATAAACCCAGCTGCAGCTCCATTGTAGCCGGTTATGAGAACTTCAGTATAATCATAATTGATCACTTTCAGCCAATTATGAGAACGTTTATTAATTTCATAAGGGGAGTCAGCTTTATTGAGTACGATTGCCCCGAAGTTTTTTCTTTGGCCAAGGCAAATGAACGACTTAGAGGCAATTAACTGACCGTCTTTGAAGATAGCATCGAAGACACAGTAAACAATCTTATGGGCTGATTTTTTGGACATAAAACGTTCCATTACAGCTTCAAAGTCAGGAGCACCATCTGGAGAAGCTACAATGACTTCACAATCTCTAATGTGTATTTTCTTTGTGATAAATGGTTCGAATGGGGATTAATTATAGATATTATTCCATCAGATTAGAAGGAATTGCGATTCTACGAAAAATGATAAGGCTATGGTGGAACAAGACTACCTATAATGTAATTTTAGTCCTTTGTAATTAAATTACAAATAGTCATAATATTCACTCGTGAATTCATGGTATTATATTGAAGGGAACGATCAAAAGCTTTGGCGTTAGTCATTAAGAATGTTTTAAATATATACAAAGAGTGCTACCTCATGTCAAAGTCAGAAAAAATATTATAGGAGGTAACATATGTTTAAGTTTAAAAAGAATTTCTTAGTTGGATTAACGGCAGCTTTAATGAGTATAAGCTTGTTTTCGGCAACCGCCTCTGCAGCTAGCACAGACTACTGGCAAAATTGGACTGATGGGGGCGGAATAGTAAACGCTGTCAATGGGTCTGGCGGGAATTACAGTGTGAATTGGTCTAATACCGGAAATTTTGTTGTTGGTAAAGGTTGGACTACAGGTTCGCCATTTAGGACAATAAACTATAATGCCGGAGTTTGGGCGCCGAATGGCAATGGATATTTGACTTTATATGGTTGGACGCGATCACCTCTCATAGAATATTATGTAGTGGATTCATGGGGTACTTATCGACCTACTGGAACGTATAAAGGTACGGTATACAGTGATGGGGGGGTATATGACATATATACAACGACACGTTATAATGCTCCTTCCATTGATGGAGAAAACACTACCTTTACACAGTATTGGAGTGTTCGCCAGTCGAAGAGACCAACTGGAAGCAACGCTACAATCACTTTCAGCAATCATGTTAACGCATGGAAGAGTCATGGAATGAATCTGGGTAGTAATTGGTCTTACCAAGTCTTAGCGACAGAGGGATATCAAAGTAGTGGAAGTTCTAACGTAACAGTTTGGTAACAGAGCGTCTTTAATCAGGGGTAGCTAACGGACTGCTGATCGTTCCTTAAGAATTTTTATAATCATTGTTATTATTGTGAGTTACTAATAATCGTCGGTCTTTTAGTTGGAATCCCAATATATGCCTCGGATATGGTAAATAATTATTAGGAATATATAGTCACGCACTTCCATCAATGCAATTAGAAGCAGCAGATAAGAGCGTGACCTCACCTGTGACCTGATCAAATAAAAAAAGCGATGAACTTCGCTGTGTAAGGCTTTGTAGTACCTCTTTTGACACATGTACATCGGCTTACACAATTCAGCTCATCGCTATATGAAATAGCATGGCAGGTGAAGGAATGCAAGGGTTACTTTGTTATAGACAACAAGATTTAGCACAGAGCAGGATCTAAGATAAACGATTAACTTCATAAGCGGCACGGATTCCAGATTCAATCGCCCCTTGCATCCACGCATGAGTGAGTGAGGCATGTTCTCCAGCGAAATGGATTCTTCCCTCAGGAACAGGGATATAGGGGTACAGTTCTAATTCTTGTCCGGGTTCCATAGCTGTAAAGGCCCCTGCAGAATAAGGATTCTGACTCCAGCTAAAAGAAGCGCCGGACACAAATTCAGACCATACAATATCGCCATATATCTCTGATAAATTCAGTAAAGTATACTGAATACGCTCTCTTTCTGAAAGACTGTCCCACATCAGTGCCTCATCTGCCCATGTATAACTCGCCAGAACGACAGCATGTCCATTTGCTCCAATACCAGTGCTTGGGTAATACGAAAATCGAATCGGAAGATCAGTAATCGATTTGCCGCCGCGCTGCCCGGCTTTTTCCCAAAATCGGCTTTTAAACTCTATGCCGATTTTGGTTGCGCTTATATAGTTCAGTTCGCGGATTGCCCGCCGTTTATAGTAGGAAAAGGAATGGTATGGTTCGAATTTGACAAATCGCAATGTTGAAAAAGGAATGGTTACAATAGCAAGGTTAGCTGTGAACGCTATATGCTCTGCTGTTTGTTGATGCTGACAATGGACCGTAACGCTGTGCTCATTTTGAGAAATTTTCATCATTTTTTGATGGTATAGAATATCTGTTTTTAGTTGAGGAAGAAACGCGAGAGGAAGCCGATCCATTCCGCCTGTTATTTCATAGAAGTGAGTTGGTGAAGTAAAAAAGATGGATTCCCGTAACACTTCAACAAGGGACATACCCATATACGCTTCCATATCCAAAAGGACTCCTATCATATCGATCGCGCCATATGAAAAATATGTGTTTAAAAAAGAGCTTAACGAGTCATTTTTGTATTGTTCTTCAACAATCCGCCAATTTCTCTCTGGATTTTGATTAATAAAATGCAGAATAGGCTGCAATACAGAAAGCATCAGCTCTTCCGCGGTTTTCCCTTGTTCGTTTGGTGCAACGGGGTATCTTAATATCTGAGGATTTCGTTCAAAAAGATGGAGACGTGTTTTAATTCCGTTCGTGTAAATGATGTCCATTTGGCTTTTGTTGATAAATACATTTGTCGGCAGCCTGAATTTTTTTATATATTCTAAGGTTAACATATGGATATTTGGAATGCGCATCGGACCAACATTAAAGTACAAACCATCACTAAAGGGAGATCTCAACGTGCAGACACGGCCGCCTGCTCTGCCGCTCGCTTCAAGAATCGTTACTCTGTGACCGGCATTTTTCAGCAAAGATGCTGATACAAGCCCGGCCAATCCAGCTCCCACAACAATAATATGCTTTGGATGATGTGATGCGCTAAGTCCGTTTCTAATGATCTTCACCATGTCATCATTCGTTAGAGAATTCACTTTTTGGAGGCACCTCTTTTTTGAATTTATGGCATTATATTCAGTGAAAAGGGCGCCTATCACGTTCTGTTCACATCTTTTGGAATTGGAACGCCAAAACGAACATTTATTCTCATTAAAAGAACAAAATGGGGAGACGTATATTGACTAATTTTGTTATAAGACTGTAAATATTTCAAAAAGTCTCTTAGATGAACAAAGCAACTCTTAAGGAACTTCAAAACTTCGAAGCGAAGTATCAAATTAAACACTTAGAGGTAGAGGAATTCATTTATTTAGCCATGAAGAACTTGAAGAGGAACTGAAATATGAGGATTTATCTGAAGAACATCAATAGTCTTCCGGTTGACTGCTAATTGGAAGGTTACCTTTTGATGATCGGACTAGGATAAATAGGATAAAGGTAATCCCAGTAAGCAAAACAATTGTTGGAAATGCACAAAATAAAAAGACCGAGGGACGGCAATACCCCGGCTTTGTACAAAAAGCTACCCATCAAAGAGCTTGCTCAATGGTCAATCTGTGTAGACCTAACCCTTGAAGATTCCTAAGCTCAAGGGAGGTCTATTTTTTATTTATGAACTTGCTGTTGTAGGGAATACGGAGAGACAGGGAAGTGTAGTGTTAGCTGCATCTCTGAACTTAAAAAAGATTTTCGAATCAAAACAGGCTCGGTACTTTTTATGATAGCTGAAGATCCAAGAATACATCTCGTAAATCTCTAAATAAAAAAGCTTTTCATCAGTTCCGGTTGATTCCTTTTTACAGATTTTTTCTTGAAAAATGTGTTAATTCTTTAGATGTTTAATGAATTTACGTGAATGATTTAAGTCCCTCGTAAGCCGATAAGGCTTACTGATAGCTCGAGCGGGGCTTTTATTGTGATGAATCATATCCCATGGCCTGTTCACTGGTCAGAAATTTCTTGAGTTGTTGAATAAGGATAGTATTTAAAGAGGTTATTGTTGTCTTAATATCGAAATAAAGATTAAGTTTAAGTACTTTTGATGGGAGTCACTTTAATGCATATAACAACAAAAAGGTTATTGATACGTGAATTTGAATTAAATGATTGGCAAGCTGTATATGAGTATACATCAGATATTAATGTTATGAAGTATATACCAGAAGGGGTTTTTACTGAAGAAGATGCTAAAGAATTTGTAAATAAAAACAAAGGTGATAACGCTGAAAAATTTCCTGTAGTACTAATAGATGAAGATTATCTTATAGGTCATATTGTTTTTTATAAGTATTTTGGTGAACATACATATGAGATTGGGTGGGTGTTTAATCAAAATTATCAAAATAGAGGGTACGCTTCTGAAGCAGCACAAGCTATCTTGGAATATGGATTTAAAGAAATGAACTTACATAGGATTATAGCTACGTGTCAGCCTGAGAATATTCCATCATACCGAGTTATGGAGAAAATCGGAATGAGAAGAGAAGGCTTTTTTAAAAAATGTATTCCCAAAGGCAATGAATGGTGGGATGAATATTATTACGCTATTTTAGAAGAAGAGTGGAAATAAACTATTAATAATTTTTAAGTCTTACCTCTTGAACAAAAGTTCTTTTAGTGAATGCAGCAACATTGGCGATACAAACAAAATATCCCTCCTATACCATTACAATTCGCTTAAGACGGGATAAGTTATATGCCGGGGAGATCATTCTTTGTAGGATTCGCTTGAGGACTAAATTAGCTCTTCATATGCAAACCCGAAGAACAATGTTATAGGAATTTGTTAGTTAATGTTGTAATTATATTGGCGGCATACAGTCTTAGTTTTTAAAGGTTGATCACGTAGAAGCTTTTAAGAAAGATTCAGCTAACTATAAGATAGAGTTATGAAGTCCAAATAATCTGGAATGATGATATATGTCCATATATTGAGAGATGAAGCGCACCTGCAGCAGAAAGCAGAGCGCTTTTTTTAGTGAGGAATCTCAATAAAACAATAATTTTAATCAGAAAAGAGATGTGAAAAATATGGATAAAATAAGGTGAGGTCAAATAAAGTGTAAACAATGGGAAAAGCTGATCTTAACCAAAATTGGATGAAGTCGAATAATCCTGATCACGCAGGCAATGTTATTTAGTTAGTCTAGGTTTGGAATAAAAATGAATCAAAGTTATGTTAATAACAACATTGATAAATGAACAAAAGAAAGAACATGTTTTGAAATAAGATTGATCAAAACATGCTTGGTTAATTTCTTTATATTACATTTGCGGGGGTTCCAAACCAAATTTTGTCCATTCCTCTTTTGCTGGACCATAAATACCTGGAACACTTAACCCTGCTTGTCTCATAAGAACAGTCATTTGTCCTCGATGGTGATTTTGATGTTGAATTAAAAACATCAAAAGTGAACCATTCGGCAATTGTTGCCCAATAAAGTTGATACGTTCTTGGAGTGTATAGTCAGTCCATTGGGTTTTTAATGCCTGTACAAATGCATTACTGGCTTGATGATAACTGTCTGCTATAAACTGAGCCGAAGTAGGAACAGGATAATCTTCAGCTGGGGCATGAAACGTTAAGTCTGTGTTTGAGGTAATGATGCGAATGGCAGCAACAGTATGCCAAGCAATACGGCCTAAAGTCCAATTTTCTGAAGTTATTTCCTGTTTAAGTGATTCATCAGTTAGACTATTTAGTATTTTCTGTGTTGCACCGGCTTCGAACTCCCAAGATTTTAAAAAATGATTTAAGGTTTGAAACACAAAATTCCTCCTTATAATATTTTGTTTTCTTTCTATAAACCTGTAGTTCAATTATAATGTCCCGTTTAGTTAAAAAGAACAGAACTTTAAAAGGCATTGCGACATTCTTATAATCGTCACAACTTTAATTCAAAGCTACATTTAGAATACATGCAATCACAACCAACCTAAATGATAAGGAAGTCAAATAAGATTTGCTTGATATTGAAATGCAAAATTCCTTTTTTACAAAGGGTTCTGAATAAAACAACTGTTTTAAAGAGAAAGGGGAACAGCCTTATTTCTAATTAGAGACGATTCAGGAGAAAGAACATAACAAAGTAAAGAATCCAGCTGCAGTTTTTGATTCAAGTTGCATTGTTTTATTAAAAAATCAATACAAGATTACTTTGAAAATTTACAGAACCAATATCGAGCGGCAGGTTAAATGATATTGAGATGATATGTGTTTTATAGAGTTGAAAAGATCAAGAAGAGATTGATAAAGTGTTTCGGTATCTGTAACTAAAATGGAAAGCTATATGCAAAGAGTGTTTGTCAATAAGCTGAAGAACAAAGGAGCTGGGGGAACATGAAGTTCTTTAAATTTCACGTGATCAAAAATAAAGAAGGAGATTACCTCACATGTAATGAATTATTATAGTAGGAAAGAGAAAAATTTTACAACAAAGGGAGGAATGAGTTAGTAATGAAGAGTTTTATTAAAGGTGCTGTTCTAACTGCTGTTCTAGGTGTTGGTGCTACTTTATTTGCAGGTGATGTATCTGCACACGGGTATATAAAAGAACCTGCTAGTCGAGCGTACATGGGATCATTAGAAAAACAAATAATTGGTTGGACTGCAGCTACTCAAAAATATGGTTCCGTAGTTGATAATCCTCAATCGGTAGAAGGACCAAAAGGGTTTCCATCAGCGGGTCCACCAGATGGGAAAATTGCATCAGCAAATGGAGGATCGGGTCAAATTGATTTTGGGTTAGACAGGCAGACTGCAGATCATTGGGTAAAACAAAACATACGTGGGGGTCTAAACACCTTTATTTGGCACTATACTGCTCCTCACGCAACAACAAAGTGGCACTATTATATAACTAAGAAAGATTGGAATCCAAACAAACCTTTAACAAGAGATGAGTTTGAATTAATTGGTACTGTTGATCACGATGGTTCAAGGGCTGATACGAATCTATCTCATAAGATTTATGTACCAACTGATCGCAGTGGTTATCATGTCATTCTAGGGGTGTGGGATGTTGCGGACACCTCTAATGCCTTTTATAACGTAATTGATGTAAACCTCATACGATGATGTTGAACCTCCATCCAACAAATCTTAATGCCTCAAAAGTAACGGCAAATACTATTGAATTAATCCGGAGGGAATACTTGGGGAGAAGATATTCATCAATCGATCTTGAAAAAAGTTGGCGAAGCTTTAAAGCTTGGCACGATTGTTGCTGCCATTTGTGGTGCAACCGAGGGCCTCGCGCGTTATGGATACTTAGATTCTAGAAAGCACACAAGCAATGACTTAGCCTATTTGAAAATGGTCTGTTCTCACTATAAAGGAGAAACATTTTATGAGATGGGACCTGCAGTATCTGATGAGAATTTGGTCACCGCATCAGGAATAGCTCCCCTGGAATTTGCGATGGAAGTACTGAAAAAATTAGATGTATTTGCACCTGATACATTGCATGCATGGTATAAGCTAAATAAGACCCAAAAACCTGAATACTTCTTCGAGTTAATGAATATAGTAAATTGATAGAATCAGTACCATGCCCCAGAAATGATGGGGCATTTTTTTATGATGAAAGAAAGCGATACAATTGAAGCAGGGTGATTCAAAAATTTGAAACAATAACAGCATCTGGAACGTATTGTGATAAGAAAGCTAATGATCGACTGCTCAATTTGCTTTCTTGTTTGATGCTGTTCATGATGTGAAAGGGGGATGAAAATGCAATTTCATCAAATCCAAAACGGAAAACAAAACAATCATCTTAAATGGGTCGCGGCTGTTTTTTTCAGCTGGGGAACGTTCGTTTTTGCGCTGTTTTTTGCAACTTTTGTCGGTTCAATGGCACGCCAGGCAGGAGCTTCCAAGCTCTTGCAGCAAGGTATCCAAGCAGGCTTAGTGACATTAGTCACTGTCCCGTTGCTCTACATTCTTTTTAAACGGTTTTCTAGTAAACCATTCTGCTCTATCGGACTGTCTGGGTGGCGGCAAGCCATTCCGAAAGCCATTATGGGAGCAATGTATGTGATTATTCTTTCTGGATCTGGATTTGCTATCGCTCATTTATTAGGGTGGATCAACATTACACAATTTCACTTCTCTGGTCATTTGGTTACAGTATTGCTCTTAAATATGATAATCGCTTTCTTTTATGAAGCTTTTCCAGAGGAATTAACTTTTCGAGGTGCGGTGTACTACGCTCTAAACAGGCGGTTTAACTGTTTCATAACTTTATTCCTGCAGCCAACCCTATTTGTGCTTGCACCAATAACTGTAGGTGGTTTGCAATATATAGCAGGAATTGAATCACCAGCTATCACATTAGATTACATCGTTTTATTGTTATCTTTTGGATTCATCCTTCAACTTTTGCGTATTGTAACAGGAAGTTTATGGACATCTATCGCCTTTCATCTAGCTTTTCTCGAAAATTCTCGGTTTTTCGTCCTGCAGGGGGAGGAACGCTTTATAACCTATGAAGAAATTGTGCCGGGTACAGGAGCGCTGTTTATCATCTTTTGTATGTTGCTTTTTGTCGGTACTCTGCTATTAATACCAGCAGTAATAGCTCGCTGTTGGCGTAAGAATAAGAGAAACGGCGAAGGTGTTTAACGACTGTGGTTTATATACAGATAGAAAGTGGCGAGGTAAACGGATAGGAGTAAAAATGTCTATTTTAATAATTGTTGAAATCATCTCAGTGTTAACTGTATTAGGTTTATTCGCATGGATTTTCAAAAGGCAAAAAAATGCGGGTGAAGAAGTATTCATTTATGGGAGGTACATGATTTATCTTCTTGTAGCTGAAGTTGCTGGATATGTCATATTTCAGGTTAATTAAGTATAACACGAAAATAAAAAAAACAGAGCGGAGGGATCGTCATGATTTTTTAAATCATCATTCTTTCTTTGAAATATATGCAGCACTTACCAATCAAGTAGCTTCAAATGATTATGATTAAAGTCTGTCATATCTGCACATTGAAGTGCATAAATTGCTAGTCTTTCAAAAAGATCATAATCTATCGTTCACTCAAAGTGAAAATGGTAAACTGATGTGACAAGTATTGGAAGTCGATTACACGCTTTCGAGTTACATAAATAAAATCAGGGGGATTACATTGAAACCAACCACGACTTATGCAGTCATATGGATATCGACTGCTTTGGCTGCTTCAGTAGGTATTATCGTTCGATATGGGCGTTATTCATTCCTATGATAATACCGTTTTCAAAAGATAAAAACAAATAAAACCAGCCCAATAATTTAATATATTGGAGGAGTAAGCTCGAGCTAAACGAGCTTTTTAAGGAAATTGAAGAAGAAACTTATTTTTACTATATAAAATTACGATGAGTTTAACAGAGCGGAACATAACAACTTAACCATGATTTGAAAATACGGAGGTGCTCAAGAGCCTCAATCAAAAGAAGTTAAAAAGTTATGTTTATACTCGGGCGTTTTCAAGTATCTCATACGGTCTGATCTTTGGTCTGTATATGTTTGTTTATCCGGTTTTATGACAATCGCATTAGTCACTATTGACATCATTGCTTTTGACCTTTCATCACTTACTGGGTATTTGCTGTTCCTTTGGAATTGTGGTTGAGAAGAAGGCTCAAAAAGTTTAATTTACTTAATCTTATGATTTATACAGTCATTGCTTTTGTAGCTGCCTTCATTTTTTGGTTTTGTGATTCTATATTTAGCGGAATTAGTACAAATTAAGTTAGATCATGTATTTAACTGCATTTACAACAAGTATAAAAGCCGCTGATCCGAACAAGATATATGCGGACCTCGTTTGTTTCTCTATAAGGGCCTCCACCCCTATTAGTACAAAGAGAAGTGCAACTAGTACTTGGAGAGAGGTTAAGAGGAAAACACTTTGATTATATAATGAATACACGCACAGTATTAAAGCTACACATGAAATGAAAAATTTTGAAGCTTTAAGCAAAGTACCACTCCTTGCAAAGTTTTTATTAAAAGCTTAACACGTTATGCACTGTCCTTGGAGAGACTAAAGGAGTAAGATAAAAGAAGCATGTTAAACAAATGTAATGTAAAAATGCTGTTTTTCATCCCGAATCGCTGGCGCTCACGCAAGAGTTCATCACTTTCTCTCAGAGCTTTTTAACAAGTACCATTGAAATAAGGAAAATTCAAATGTGGCAATGAAAGGGGGGGACAGGGTATAAAAAAACTAGTCGTGATTTCTAGCATTCTAGGAATCCTGTTATCAGCCATGGGACAATTTTTTGGAATTTTAACCGATTTTTTTATACCAGGTATTGCTCGGTTTATTGGGATTGTAGCGGGAATTCTTGTGTTACTTAGTCTAAAGTCGAGAAGTACAGAAGTGCAGTCGTTTATCGTCGGCTCGAGTACTGCGTTAGGAATAATGGGTGCAGGAATTTTATATTTTCCAGCTGCGATTATCAATGTCTTGATTGGCTTCAAGTTAAACAAGAAGGTAAAAGAAGAAAACACGAATGAGCAGCTCTGAATAAACTGTTTTTTGGTTAGAGAATAGAAACGAAATCATCATATGAAGAGTGAGGTTTATATGGATTTAAAATTTTACAGGCTTTTTAGAACAAATGATGTCGAGTTTTTTCAGGTACTGCAAAAAGAAACTTCAAACATTTACGGTTATATCTTAATTGTTGATTCAAAAAGAAAAGGAGAGCTGTGTGATAATCCAGTTTTAATTGGTATAAAGGATGAAAATGAATACGAGGGTTCCTCAAATTTTATTCAGGTCATTGCATTCACTGAAGAAAGATTTCTTGAAAACTTTACAGCAGATACCTTTTCTTTTATAGATGGTCTGTTAAATATGAAACCAGATTGCCACTTCTTTATTAAAGAGCAGGTATATAAATCAAATTCTGAGCTGCTGGACTTTGATTTTCCTTTTGATATGACCCCTATTGTGGATTTCATTAAACCATATGCACTAGAGATAAATAAAGACATCAAGCTTAACAATATTAGCAACAGTGATTTCAATTACCTTTCACAAAAAAAATGAAGGTGAAAGATGATAATTGATTTTTACTAATTCAGAATTGCTTGGCTTTACTTTGAAGGGAGTCGAGTAAGATGGATAAGAAAAAGGATGAAATACAAAGAAAATATAGGGAACAAATGAGGGAGAAGACTGAACAAGAAAAAGAAGATAGCAGTTCACATACTTTTGAGATTGTTATTGTACTAGCCATCATTATCTTGATGTTTTTCTTTAATTCAGTATTTAAGGCTTTTTAGATAAAAAAATCCTTTTTGGCCAGCTGGAAAAATTCAAGATGGATAAAATTGTTCATACATAAGCAATTATTATTTGAATTCTGCCGAAGTATAAGCACTATGCAATTGTATTACAAAAAGCAACCAAGTTTTACAAGTAAAGCTGCCTGCAAGTGGCTTGCCCACCAACCTAAACGCCAGCCATTTAAGCTAATGTCTCACATGCAGACATTAGCTTTTTTCATTGTTTAATAGACTGCAGTCAGGATCCTAGAGATGCACTCATAATAGCGGTCTCCTATCATACGAGGTTAACATCGACAAGGAAAAAGTATATCTTTAAAAAATCACACTTTCTGTCGTGATAATTTAAATGTATTCATAAAAATGCCGCAGCATATCAGCAGTGCGCCGATGATGATATTTATGGTCATCTGTTCGTGCAATTGCAACCATCCAAAGAATAGAGCCAAAACGGGAACGAACATTAATGCCATGGATGCTTTTGACGCTTCGATTTGATTGAGCACCCAAAACCATACGACAAATGTAAAGCCTGTAGAAAGCAAACCATTAAACAGCAATGACCAAACCGCCTGATATGACCACTCGGCTGAATGGACCGGCTCCAATATAAAGGAAAACATCAACAACATGATGGCTCCCATCAGTAGATGCCAGGCATTCATATGAATGATATCGATATGCTTGAATTGAAGCTTGCTAAATACATTCGCAATTCCCCAGCTAAGCGCTGCCGCAAGGACGCACAGTTCTCCAAATAAAGCACTTTGATCGACATTCAGCATTTCTTTTCCAAATATGAATAAAAGTCCGAAGAAGCCGCTTATCAGCCCGATCGTTTTATATACATTCATTTTCTCGTTTAATGTAAAATGGCTGATCACCGTAACAAATATAGGCATCGTATACACCAAAACAGAGGTTTTCCCTGAATCGACAAACTGCATTCCATACGTTAAGATCCCCATATAGCCCAGGCCCATCAGCAGGCTCATGATGATATAGCTTTTGACATATTGTTTTCCAATTGAAAGTTTTTTTCTTTGAATGAAGAGAATGAGAAATAAAGGAACCGCCCCGATGAACAGACGCAATGCTGAAAACAAAAGCGGGGGAATGTCATGAATTCCTACTTTCATCGCAACCCAAGTATAGCCCCAAATAAGTGTGACAGATATGATTCCCAGCATGACTTTTACCATTAATAAGCCGCCTTTCTTGTTTAAATATCGTGCTGGTTTCTATCATATGTTACATTTATATATAACTGAAATACATTTTTATTATTGGGGGTATAACCAAATAAGTTATGAATATGAACCATCTTCACATATTTATAAAAGTCGGGGAGAAATTGAACATTACAGAAGCGGCAAAAGAATTGTTCATCTCTCAGCCGGCGGTAAGCAAAGCGATAAAAAACCTCGAAAACTCGCTCCAGCTCAAATTATTGATTAGGGATAAACATCATGGTTTAATACTGACTGACGTCGGAAAGGAAATTTTGCTGCTGGCGAGGCAAATGAAGGGGATTGAAAGCAAAATATATCAAGTAGCCAACAGGGAAAACAAGCTGTTAAGCGGGAAGGTGAAAATCGGTTCATTTCCTGCTGTTTCAACAAATATCATGCCGCAGGCGATTGCGGCATTCAGATCAAACTACCCGCTGATCCGCATAGAATTGGTCGAGGGGACCTCTGATCAAATCAAAGGATGGGTCGAGGATCGGACGGTTGATATTGGGATCGCGGCATCTCCATTTGACCCATTTGACTATCAACTAATATGTAACGACTATATGGTGGCCGTCATCCCTCCGCAAGATAATGAATTAAAACAGGAAAAGCATGTCGACCTCAACACATATCAAGATGACCTTATTTTTTGCAAAGGCGGTCATGAAATTGCAATGTCAAATACGTTTCAGCAGCACCATATTGAATTAAAGGAAAACTTGACTGTGCAAAATGCCGAAACCTTGATCAATATGGTCAAAAATAACTTGGGCATAGGCATTATTTCAAACTTTACACTTTCATCTGTTCCGCATCAATTGATCAAAAAAGACATCATTCCCCGGATTACCCGTGATATTGGCGTCATCGCGCACTCATTTGATGAAATAACGCCGGCGGCGCATGAGTTTATCAAGATATTGAAAACAGTCGTCATCTGAATCCGTAGTCGTAATAAGGTGGTTCTAGTCTAGAAGAGGAGCGTAAAAACTCTTAGTTTAAGACGTTTTATAAAAAGTGTTCGAAGACTTTATTGATGTTCTTAAAGGATGGCAAAAGACGATTTCTCCACAATTATTCTGTGATCTAACCCTAGAGGAAAATGAATACTCATCGGTAGAGTTTAAAAAAAGAAAAAAGCAACAATTCGAACGTTGCTTTTTCATTTTATTTGGTACTTTATACGCTAGGAGAACTTCAACCTAAAAAAGGTTCATCAATCTCTGTCTTTGTGGGATTCTGTTCCTTAACTTGTTTTAACGTCGCTACGATAAGAAAGCTAACAATCACTAACAAAAGCCATGAACTCACCTTTCCTAGGTGAACAAGACTCCATGCCTCGGTTTGGTTTGGATATGTCCAAGCACCAAAAAACGTTGCGATATTTTCCGCTATCCATATAAAAAATCCAATGAGCACAAAAGAAAGTGCAAGCGGCATCCGGTAATGAGTTCCATTCACCTCGTATATGACCCATGTTTTCCAAAAGACAATGATGACAAGTCCAGATAACCACCAACGTATGTCAATTGAATAATGGTGGGTAAAAAAATTCAAATAGATCGTAGCGGCAAGCGGGACAACTGCAAAACACGGCGGCCACTTCACCAGTTCAACCTTAAGCCTTCTCCACGCCTGGCAAAGATAACTGGCCACACTTGCGTACATAAAGCCGCTATACAAAGGCACCCCGAACATTTTGGAATATCCTTCTTCTGGATAAGACCAGGACCCCATATGGACTTTGAAAAGTTCAAGAGCAAGCCCAATAAGGTGGAACAAGGTGATTACTTTTAATTCATCTCGTGTTTCAAGCCCGGAACGCACCATCAGCCCCTGCATGAAAACGCAGATGATGAGCAGCCAGTCATACCGCGGCAAGAAGGGAAGAGGGATGATTTGTGTGATAGCCAAAGAGGCAAAAATAACGACAGGAAACAAACACGAAAGGGCCTGTTCCCAGCCAAAATGAAAGAGTTGTTTTAACGCTCTCATGATATGTGCCTCCAAACTTTTTTCTGATTATATGTAAGGCACACATAGATGGACATAGCGTTACGTCCATAGTGTCACCGTGTCCTCTTTATGAATCTTGTGTATCTTCATCACTTCGGTATTCCAAAATATCTCCGGGCTGGCATTCTAAAGCCTTACAAATCGCTTCTAAAGTTGATAATCGAATGGCCTTTGCTTTTCCGTTTTTCAATATCGAAAGATTAGCCATCGTGATGCCGACTCTCTCCGAAAGCTCTGTTACGCTCATTTTCCTTTTAGCAAGCATCACATCAATATTGATAATAATTGCCATGTTCATCACCTCAGACCGTTAAGTCATTTTCTGATTTTATATCAATCGCTTCTTTTAACAGTTTTTGAAGAACAGCAGCAAAGACTGCAATCACCATTGAAGCAAAAATAATGACCAATCCGATGACTATGATACCCGGGGCGTCGTCTATCTCGGCCATCAGATAAAAGACCGGCATGCCTGCTGCATACAAGATACTGATTGTGACCGCACAGTATTTTATATTCTTTAAAGCTCTTACAGAAATGTTAGAGAAAGCTTTGTTCTTGTCAATATAGCTTAAAAGTTTGAACGCTTGATAAAGAGCAAAGTAAAAAGGAATCGCCGTTACATACAAATAGATGAAAACGAGATATTTGATATAAGCGATATTTGGAACTAATTCCGCTGCATAATTGGCTATCTTCGGCACCGCAAAAATGCACAAAGCAAGAATCGGGAGTCCGATAAGAATTACGGCAATCTTTAAAAAGAGTGTTGAGACTCGATTCATAAAAAGCACCTCACTGATTTGTTGTCATTTTGAATTTAACACGATATTTATCGTTTTACAATAAAAAAATATTAAGATAGATTATTTTATTGTTGTTATTACATCTTTATCATTTTAGTCTTTTTTTAACTTGGCAGCGAATTGAACCAGAGAACAATTAAAGTTATAGCTCACTAATGTGGTTTTTCTATTACTCGAAAATAAGCGAATCAACATCTAAATATTCAAACAAGCGATAGGAAGAAATACATCAAAGAATAAGCTGATGCCCATACTAATGGTCGGGAGGTAAACGACTTATGATACAAATTTGGATCACTGGTCTTTTATTATTGGCTCAACCGAGCGAGCCGCCTGACAGCTTAACGGTCACACAGCAAGGGCGGACGATAGCTACTGTTACCCGTGAAAACTTTACAATGCCTCTTCCTGGTACTCCAATGATTGACCATGAAAAATACCGGAAATTGATCGAACAGCTGGATCAGGAAATTTACCGGGAGCCGGCTAATGCTGTGCTTAACGAACAGGGAAGCATTGTCCCGGGCAGGGTTGGTTACAGACTTTATCAACAGGCGTTTAAGGAAAAGTTATATGCCTATTTCTATGGCCATGGCCCCTCCAAGGTAGAAGTGCCGGAATTGAACATATATCCGAAAGTTGACAGCGAGCTGCTTGCTCACATCAGTACGCATCAGCTCGGTCAGTACGTAACGTATTTTAATTCGAACAATAAAAGCCGTTCACACAATATTTCTCTTTCTGCAAAAGCGATTAACAATCATGTTGTTTTCCCTAATGAGACGTTTTCGTTTAATCAAGTTGTTGGGATGAGAACTCAAGACAAAGGATACAAGAGTGCGCCCATTATCGTTAAAGGTGAGTTGTCTGAAGGTGTAGGCGGAGGAATTTGCCAGGTGTCTTCAACACTATTTAATGCAGTCGATCGTGCGGGGCTGCGAATCGTTCAGCGCTATTCTCATTCAAGAAGCGTACCATATGTTCCGTCCGGACGTGATGCGACAGTAAGCTGGGGAGGTCCAGACTTTCTCTTTAAAAACCAATATAACCAGCCAATATTAATTCGGGCAAAACGGTATGGAGGGAGTATGATTGTTACGTTGTACTCTTCTGATATGATCAATAACAAACTGAGAAAAGTCCCTAAAGCCCCATCTCAAATACCGAAAGAAATAAATGCCGAGCGGCAATAGGATACTATTATTGGACAAGCGAATGAAAAAGAAAGGAGGGATAAATGAAGTGAAGAAGGTATTATTTTTCTTATATGTAATATTATTTGCGTTTACTTTTGTTCAATCAAAAGCGCACGCTCTTACTTTTACGGTGTTGCCGATTACACAAAAAACGGAACAGTGGTCAGTAGAAGTAAGTGAAGCAAAAAATGCAAAGGAATTTGCGGCACCTAAAAAAGGGAAATATAATGTTTATTCCTTGGAAGTCAACAATATTGGGAAAGAAGCAGCTACGGTGGATGTGCAATTGTATAGAAATGATCCTAATTCAATCACAAGATTTTCACTTTTTGGATGCCCCGATGAAAATTGTGTAAAACAAATAGATGATACTAAAACGTTAGCTGAAAGTTTAAACGATGGCTCGCCGTTGAGGTTCAAGCATTTTATGCTGGCAGATAAAGCCTCTGAATTAGAAGTTGTTATAATCTGGACGCAAAAAGGGCAAGAAGGACGCAATTTAAAACAGACCTTTAAATTCACTGAAGAGGGCGTTAATTAGGCGTTAAAGCATCTTATTTTAAAATTTGTCAGTCATTGAAATAGAATATTCATATTTCTTATATAGATGAGATGAATCAGCATTAAGCATATTCCGGAGAAAAAGGGAAGAGGGAGAGTAAAACTATAAGATGGGATGGTTTTGATGATTAAATCCATTACTTTGCCAGAGGAAAAAACGAAAATAACAGTTGGAAAACCAGTCAAAGATGAGTCAAACATCAAAGTTACTGCAATTTTTGACTATAGAGAAGAACCAGAGGAAGCTTTTTGGATACACTTATCTGATGGAAGTGAAATGTTTGTTGACGATCACAAAGTCTTTATTGAATACGAATAGAAAAGTATTGAAATGAACAAGCAGTTGAATCACTTTCTGCGCATTTTAGCTTGACATTGTAAAGATAAAGACTGTTACACCTTTGAAAAACCAAAAAAGCACCTCAGTTAATCATTAAAGCCGTTAATTTCAAAATTCTCTATGTCAAGATTTAGGTTTTTCAGTTGTTTCAACAGAACTTCAAATTTTAAACAACCATCATTTTTTAATTCTTCTGGAATATCTTCAGGATGAGCAATTTTCATCCCGGACTCAATCCATTGTTTACGATACAATTGAAATGCAGCCTCAATTAAATGATCCGGAGTGACAATAAAGCCTAATCTTACATCATGGTCCTCACTGTAGCCAAACTCAAAATCGCAACATGGACAAATGTCAAACGTTTTTTGATACTCGCCTTTATACAAAGGATTTTGACTTAATCCTTTATATCCGCAAATTAAACATGAATATAATTTTTCTATCAAATTAGTCCCTCTTTTATCTGTTGAAAATTCATGGTAACACCTTACTATTTGGTGGTTCTGCTGATAAGAATTCATTGATCTAATTATATACTGATAATAGGTACTTATCATTGAATCATAAGGATAAAATAAGTATAAAAATTATTCAACAAGCTATTGTTAGCGAACTTAATGCTGCCTTAAGGTGTAGGAAGCTTGGAGTAATGGAAAAATAAAAAGCCCACTCTCATTGATATGATCCCCTCATAGTAGACAGAAAAAAGAAAGCATACTAATCTGTCTACTATGGAGGGGATTTTTTATGGG